>JBDTZQ010000207.1:0-4084 GCA_040005035.1 Betaproteobacteria bacterium
ACGAGTCGTCGATCGATAGGCATACAGGACTGCGCGATCCTCGCCTGCAATTCGAAGCCCTTCGCCGCGCCACGCTCAAGAAAACCGACACGCTCGCCCGCTTTCAGCTGTTTCACACGCCGCCGGCGGCAAGCGTCGTCAAGCAGCAAGCACGCACGGACGACGCACGCATCGAGACCCGCTGGCGCGAGCACCGTAAGACGGATCTGCCCAAGCGCGAAGCTATAAGCGAGACCATCGACTTCCATCAGATCGTCGCTGCGATGGGGTCGTATCCGACGCTTCTTCGGCGCTTGGGCCTGGTGGTGGATCTCGTCATCGCGCCCGGCGGGTTCGCGGCGGCTGTAGCCGCGGACCTTTCCGTCAAAGTCCTATTCCCTGCCGGTACCCTTCAGGTTGCGCGCACCAAGGATGGCGCGCCCGCAACGCGCACACGGCTATCGGCGACGCACTTCGATGCCGTGCCCGACGCCACGGCCGACAACGTCATCGCGGACGGCTTGCTCGTTCTCAATCCTGCCCGCTATCGGCTGTTGCAGGTCGACGTCGATGGCGCAGGCCTGAAGGCGATGAACTTCGCGCGTTCGCTCGGCCGGCGATTCGATGTGGAAACGCGCGTCGATCCGGTTACGCGACACGAAGACGAGGTCGGCGCGCCGTCGCTTAGAACTGCCGGGCTGATGCTGGTGCAAACGGATCGTGCCGGCATGCTGTCGAGCCGGTTCGACTCGAACAAGACACGCAACGGACAACTCGAGTCGCAGCTCTCCGGCGGGGCCGCGACGGCGAAGCTGCACGCGCAGGATCTCATCCGCGGCTATCGCATCGATATCTGGGACTCGGTGACACGGCGCTGGCAATCGCTGTGCCGGCGCACCGCGCACTACGTGCTGGGCGATGCGGCGGTCGCCGTCGATGTGGCGCCCGAGGAAGAGAGCACCGTGCGGCTCGCCGCCACGCGCTCCAGCGACGACACGGCCAACAAAGATATCCTTTACCTGCACGAGGCGCTGGTGTCATGGAGCGGCTGGAGCCTGGCTGCGCGTCCGCCGGGACGAGCCATCCGCGCCGACGATACCGTGGACAAGTCGCGCGACGACAGCGATGCGGAGGCACCACCCGGCATCAAGTTCAAGTCGTCCTTCGCCCCCGTTACGGGATCGCTGCCGCGCCTGCGGTTTGGACGCGCGTATTGGATTCGCGCGCGGGCAGTCGATATTGCTGGCAATTCGCTCGTTCCGCAGGCCAACGACTTCAGCAACGAGCAACCGCAGGTCCACGCCCGCCCGTATTTGCGCTACGAGCCCGTCGCCGCGCCCGTGGTCGCGCTACGCTCCGTATCGGGAGCCATCGAGCGGCCGCTGGAAGGCGAATCGATGAACCGCGTCGCCATCCTGAGCTTCAACGACACCCCTGCGGACAACCTCGTTCCCACGACTCGTGTCGCGCACCGCGTCTTCGCACCACCGCAGGTGAGCGTGCGCGAAGCGGAGCAGCACGGAGTGCTCGATGCGGCAGGCAAGGTTAACGCCGGTCTGTTCGACCTGCTCGCGAATCAAAAGGACATCGATCCCCGCGATCCGTCGGCGGCGATCCGTGAAGAGAGGTTGCCGACGCAGGGGCCGCTCGACACCGCGCCCTCGAACACGACATTCGCGGTCTACGAACAAGGGCGCGCACTGACCTATCTGCCGGATCCGCTGGCGACCGAAGTCGCCGTGCGCGTGTTCGATCACCCGAACATCGCCGACACGGACATCATTCGCATTCCTTTGTACGCGATCGGGAAATGGCCCGACGCACAGCCCTTCCAGATGGAGGTTTACGACGATCCGAACGAGGCGCCGTATTACGACGTCGCGGCGCATCGGCTGCGCATGCCGCTGCCCAAGGCAGTGCGCGCCAAGCTGCGCCTGTCGATGACGCTCACACCCGACGCCCTCTCGCTGCTGGGCGTTTTTCAATGGCTCGTGCCGGCCGACCAGAACGCGCAGCGCGGCCGCGCGCTTTCCGGCCAGCACTGGATGCTCACTCCGTGGACGATCGTCGAGGTCGTGCATGCCGTGCAGCGTCCGCTGCTCGATCCCCAGTTCATGACGCTATCGATATTCGACCGAGCGATCGGCCAAACGTCGGCGTTGCCGTCGGCGCAGATACGTTGCAGCATCGACAGCACGGATCGGCTCGATCTGTACGGCGAGTGGCATGAACCCGTCGACGATCCGTCGAAAGACGGCAGTGGTCCCGGCGATCGTCAGAGGCGCGATGTGGCCTTCCAGGTGAAAGTCACCGGGCCCAAACAGTACGCAGGCACGGGGGGTGTGGCGCCCGGAGCGCCCGAGCACAGCATCGCGACGACATCGGATCTGATCGCGATCAACAGCGGCGTCCATGAGGGCATCGCGATCAAAGCGCACGAGTTTCACGACACCCGTTACCGCCGTATCGAATACTGGTTCGACGCGACCTCGCGCTTTCGCGAGTTCCTTCCCGGTCGGCTGCTGACGACGCTCCAGGGCGGCGAACGCGTGCCCGCCGATGCGAACATCAAAGTCACCGGACCGCGCCAGGTGACGTGGATTCCAAACGCCGCGCCGCCGCCGGCCCCCAAAGTTTTGTACGTTGTCCCGACGTTCGCGTGGCGCCGCGAAGTCGACGAGCACGGGATTCTTTCGAGCTGGCGGCGTGGCGGAGGATTGCGCGTATACCTCGATCGAGGCTGGAACGCCTCGGGCTACGGTGAAATGCTCGGCGTCGTCCTTCCGCCGAAGGGGTTTGTCGACGATCCCGACGCCGCTCCCGCCGGATCGCCGTACAAGAAGTACGTCACGCTGTGGGGCAACGATCCGATCTGGGACTCCGCATTCGTGCCTGGAGTGGCACCGACGCTCGCCCGCTTCCCGCTTGCGCGTACCGCGCCCGATCCGACAGGCGCCTGGCTTCCCCCGAACGCGCCGTCCAACGAGAGCGATCAGCGGTCAGGGCCGTTTGCGGTCAGCTCGCTTCCCACGTCTGAATTACAAATCCGCGGTGGTGTCGTCGACCTCGCCCCTCACGACGTGTTCTACGACGAAACGCGGCAGCTTTGGTACTGCGATGTGGAAATCGAAACGGGCGCGGCGTACTTTCCCTTCATCCGTCTTGCGCTGGCCCGCTATCAGCCTATCTCGAGCCCCAAAGCTCACCTTTCGAGCATCGTGCTGAGCGACATCATCGCGGTTGCACCGGACCGCTGGCTCAACGTCACGCCGACACCCGACGTCCGCTCCGCGCGCGTCGCGCTGTTCGGTGTCGGCTACGATGAGTCGAGCGGCCATCGCGAGGCCTCGAAAGCGCCCTCCAGCGTAAAGATCGACCCGGTGACGGGTCTCATCGCGATGGTGGCGCCGGCTTCCGTTGCGGGGCGGACGGTCGTCGAGGTGTCGCTCGAGCGCTTCGATCCTCGCTGGGGCGAGGACTTCGGTTGGCAGCGGGTAAACAACGCGCTGGTTACGCAGCGCTTGCCGCAGGCGGCGACGCAGGGCCTGGCGGTGGTGACGCTGCAGTCACTGTTCGGCACTGCCGTTGCGGCGGTTGATCACGCGAAGGCAACGACGCCGGTGTCGCACCAGACCCAACTCACGCAAAGCAACATCACCGAGCGGCTGTCGCTCTGGAACACGCTCTGGGAGGGCGATGTCGCGCTGCCCGACGACGGCTCGCGCTATCGACTCGTCGTCGCCGAGTACGAGGAATACCTGGTCGACGACACCCGACCCTACGACACGACGCCGACACAGAAAGGCAGACGAATCGTTTTTGTCGAGCATGTCGAGCTTGGGTGAGGCGGAGCTTTGTCCTAAGACACGTCTCGGAAGCTGCGCACACCGAGCGTCAGCTTTCACGGTCTCTTACGACCGCTTCGGGTGAACGGCGATGATAGCAATGGGTCCAGACTGTGTGAAAACGTCTTCTTTGACTCTGCTGCTACGTTGACTATATTGAGATTGTCGACGTCAGCGGAGTACGCGGATGAAGCGGTTCATCGAAGGCGAAGACCGAGCCCAGATCACGTTGTTGCCCGAGTGTCTGGATGACTACATCG
>JBDTZQ010000076.1:0-13819 GCA_040005035.1 Betaproteobacteria bacterium
GGCAGATGGTGCGCGACTTCCGCAAGCCGCTGATCGTGATGAGCCCGAAGAGCCTTCTGCGCCACAAGGAAGCGGTCTCGACCATGGAGGAGCTGGCCGACGGCCAGTTCCACACGGTCATCGCCGAGTCGGAGAAGCTCGTCGCGAAGGGCGTACGGCGCGTGGTCGTGTGCAGCGGCAAGGTGTACTACGACCTTCTGGCGCACCGTCGCGAGAACAAGATCGCCGATATGGTGATCATCCGGCTCGAGCAGCAGTATCCTTTCCCGCACGACGACTTCAAGGCCCAGATCGCGCGCTATCCTTCGGCGAAGGAAGTCGTTTGGTGCCAGGAAGAGCCGCAGAACCAGGGCGCGTGGTACCGGTTGCGCGCGTACCTTCGCGGCGACATCGCCGATTCGCAGGTCCTCGCTTACGCGGGACGGCCGATCTCGGCGTCGCCCGCCGTCGGCTATATGTCCAAACACCAGGCGCAGCAAAAGCAGCTCGTGCAGGACGCGTTCGCGACGAAGCTGGGCTCGGGCGAAATGGTTACGGCACACTGAGGCAAACTGAGGCGCACGGAGCGCGCGCCTCGCGCGCCGGGCGCACGCAAGCACCTACGGGATCCATGATGCTCATCGAAGTCAAAGTGCCGGTGTTGCCGGAGTCGATCACCGAGGCGACGCTCGTCGCATGGCACAAGAAGGCGGGGGACGCGGTCAAGCGCGACGAGAACCTGATCGACATCGAGACCGACAAGGTCGTGCTCGAGCTGCCCGCGCCCGACTCCGGCGTGATCACCGAGATCCGCAAGCCCGACGGCTCCATCGTGACCGCGCAGGAAGTTATCGCGGTGATCGACACCGCGGCGAAGGAGGCAGCCGGGGCTGCGCCGGCGACGCAGGCGGTGCGCGCTGCACCCGCCGCGCCCGCACCTGCGGCGCCGTCCGCTGCGCCCAGGGCCGCGCCACCACCGGCGCCCCCACCCGCGACGGCCAGCGCGACGACGGCGTTACCCGCAGCGCGCAAGATGCTCGCCGACGAAGGCATGTCGGCGAGCGACGTCGCCGGCAGCGGTCGCGGCGGACGCATCACCAAGGGGGACGTCGCGCAGGCGGTCGAGACGCGCGGCGCACCTGCCACGCCCGCCGCTTCTGCCGTGCCGCCGGCTGCCCCGAAGCCGCCCGCGGGTCCGGCGCCGGCATCGCTCGGATCGCGCCCCGAGCAGCGCGTGCCGATGTCGCGGCTGCGACAGCGCATCGCCGAGCGCCTGGTGCAATCGCAATCGACGGCGGCGATCCTGACCACGTTCAACGAAGCGAACATGGCGGCGGTGATCGAGCTGCGCAACCGCTACAAGGAGCGCTTCGAGAAGGAGCACGGCGTCAAGCTGGGCTTCATGGGATTCTTCGTGAAGGCCGCGGTGCACGCGCTCAAGAAGTTTCCCGCAGTCAACGCATCGATCGACGGCACCGACATCGTCTACCACGGCTACTTCGACATCGGCATCGCGGTGGGCAGCCCGCGCGGTCTCGTGGTACCGATCCTGCGCGACGCCGATCAGCTCTCGATTGCCGAGATCGAGATGCAAATCGCAGAATTCGGCAAGCGCGCGCAGGAAGGCAAGCTCACTCTCGACGAGCTCACCGGCGGCACGTACACGATTTCGAACGGCGGCGTGTTCGGATCGATGCTGTCGACGCCAATCATCAATCCGCCGCAGTCGGCTATCCTCGGCGTGCACGCGACCAAGGACCGCGCCGTGGTAGAGAATGGCCAGGTGGTGGTGCGGCCGATGAACTATCTCGCGCAATCCTACGATCACCGCATCATCGACGGACGCGAAGCGGTGCTTTCGCTGGTCGCGATCAAGGAAGCGCTGGAGGATCCGGCGCGAATGCTGCTGGATCTGTAGGCGCGCTCTCTTGGCGCTCAACGACGGGATGAGATCGCGTGGCTGAAGCATTCGACGTCGTCGTCATCGGGGCAGGCCCCGGCGGCTATATCGCGGCGATCCGCGCCGCGCAGCTAGGCTTCGCCACAGCGTGCATCGATGACTGGAGCACGCCCGACGGCAAGCCGGCACCCGGCGGGACCTGCACCAACGTCGGCTGTATTCCGTCGAAGGCGCTGTTGCAGTCCACGGAAAACTACGAGCACGCCGGCCATGCGTTCTCGGAGCACGGCATCGACGTCAAGGGCCTCAGCATTGACGTGGGTCGCATGCTGGCGCGCAAGGAAAAGGTCGTGCGCCAGAACAACGAAGGCATCCTCTACCTGTTCAAGAAGAACAAGGTCGCTTTCTTTCACGGGCTGGGAAGCTTCGCGGGTGGCGCGCCCGGCGCGTGGCAGGTCGCGGTGACGGGTAAACACGCGCGCGAGAAAGCGGCGACGCTCACCGCGAAGAACGTCATCGTCGCCACCGGATCGAAACCGCGCGCCCTGCCCGGAACGCCGTTCGACAACAACCTCGTGCTCGACAACGACGGCGCGCTCGCCATCGCCGAGGTACCGAAGCGCCTGGGCGTGATCGGCGCCGGCGTCATCGGACTGGAAATGGGCAGTGTCTGGCGCCGGCTGGGCGCGCAGGTGACGATTCTCGAGGCGCTCCCGGCGCTGCTCGGCGCTGCCGACGAGCAGGTGTCGAAGGAAGCCGCGAAGCTCTTCTCGCGGCAAGGGCTCGCCATCGAGCTGGGCGTGAGGATCGCCAAGGTCGTCGTCGGCAAGACCGTGAGCGTCGACTACGCTGACGCAGCCGGCGCGGCGAAGAGCGCAACGTTCGACAAGCTCATCGTCGCCATCGGCCGCGTGCCGCACACGGCGGGACTGGACGCGGCGAAAGTGGGCCTCGCGCTGGATGAGCGCGGCTTCGTGGTCGTCGACGGCGACTGCAAGACCAATCTCGACGGCGTGTGGGCGATCGGGGACGTGGTGCGCGGCCCGATGCTCGCGCACAAGGCCGAGGACGAAGGCGTCGCCGTGGCCGAGCGCATAGCAGGGCAGCACGGCCACGTCGACTTCAACACCGTCCCCTGGGTGATCTACACGTCCCCCGAGATTGCCTGGGTCGGAAAGACCGAGCAGCAGCTCAAGGCGGCCGGCGTGGACTACCGCGCCGGATCCTTTCCGTTCACGGCGAACGGGCGGGCGCGCGCGATGGGCGACACGCGCGGATTCGTCAAATTCCTCGCCGACGCCAGGACCGATCGCATCCTCGGGATGCACGCCATCGGCCCGATGGTCTCGGAGCTCATCTCCGAGGGTGTCGTCGCGATGGAGTTCGGCGCGTCCAGCGAGGACATCGCGCGCATCTGCCACGCACACCCGTCGCTGTCGGAAGCCGTGCGCGAGGCGGCGCTCGCCGTCGACAAGCGCACGCTCAACCTCTGAGCCTGGCGCGGCGGCGCGGGCTGCGCTCATGAGGGACGTTACGCGCGACGATTCCGGACTGGCGGGCGTTGGCAATCACGTGAAGCAGCGCAACGTCAGTGGCGAGCTCCATGCCGCGCTCGCGCCCGAGCTGGCGCGGCGCAATATCGTCCTCGATCGGGAGCAGGAAGCGGCGCTCTCACGCCTTCAGCAGCTCTACACCGAGCTGATCGCGTTTCGCCGCGCACGGCGCACGCTCCTGCGCTGGCTCAATCCGCCCCAACCGCCGCGCGGTATCTATTTCTACGGAGGCGTCGGGCGCGGCAAGAGTTTCCTGATGGACGCGTTTTTCTCGGCGCTGCCGTATCGCCGCAAGACCCGCGTTCATTTCCACGCATTCATGAAGTCGGTGCACGACGAGCTGCGTGGCCTGGCCAGGACCGAGGATCCGCTCGCCACGGTCGCCGCGCGCATCGCGCGCCGCTATCGTGTCGTATGCTTCGACGAGTTCCACGTCTCCGACGTCGCCGACGCGATGATCCTGGGTCGGCTGCTTTCGGCGCTGTTCGAGCGCGGCGTGGTGTTCGTCATGACGTCGAACTATCCGCCTGACGCGCTCTACCCGAATGGCCTACAACGCCACGCCATCCTTCCCACCATTGCGATGCTCAAGGAGCGCCTGGACATCGTCGAGATCGACGGCGGCATCGACTACCGGCTGCGCGCGCTGGAACAGGGCACCGCGTACATCAATGCTGCGGCGGGTGCCGCCGACGCGCAGCTCACGACGCTGTTCGAGCGCATGCGCGCCGGCGTCGACGAGGCGCCGGTGCTGACGGTCGAGTCGCGAACGCTCAAGGCGCGGCGCCGCGCCGGCAGCGTAGTCTGGTTCGACTTTGCCACCTTGTGCGAGGGACCGCGCTCGCAGCTCGACTACCTGGAGCTCGCCCGGCGCTTCGCGGTGATGATCGTGTCGGACGTCCCCCGGCTGACGCCCGACATGGGCAATGCGGCGCGGCGCCTTACCTGGCTCGTCGACGTCCTTTACGATCATCGGGTAAAGTTGCTGGTATCGGCGGCGGTGCCGGAGCATGATCTCTACGTGGCGGGGCCCAACAGCCACGAGTTTGCGCGCACCGTCAGTCGCCTGATCGAAATGCGCACGCGCGAGTACATGGCGCTGCCGCACCAGTCGGGCGACGCCGCGAGCGTCTGACCTGACGAGGAGAACCTACCGATGCAGCACCTTCCGCCCCCGCAGCACTTCAAGGCCTATCGCACGTTCCAGGAGGACGGCGTCATCCGAAGCCGTTTTGTCGAGATGGCGCCCGACGAGCTCGATCCGGGTGACGTGCTCGTGCGCACCAAGTACTCGACGATCAACTACAAGGATGCGCTGTCGTACAACGGCGCGGGCAAGATCATGCGCAAGTACCCGACCGTCGCCGGCATCGACATGGCGGGAACGGTCGAAACGTCGGCCGATCCGCGCTTCCGGCACGGCGACAAGGTCATCGTGCACGCCTACGACATGGGCGTCGCGCACGATGGCGGCTACGCCGAGTACGCGCGTGTTCCCGCCGACTGGGTAGTGCGCCGCTCGCCGGACATGACCGCCTTCGAGGCGATGACGCTGGGCACCGCCGGGTTCACCGCCGCGCTCGCGGTCGAGCTCATGCAGCACAACGGGCTCAAGCCGGCGAACGGCCCCGTGATCGTCAACGGCGCCACGGGCGGCGTCGGCAGCGTCGCCATCGACATCCTCGACAAGCTGGGCTATCACGTCGTCGCGCTGACCGGTAAGGCGGAGGAGGAGACCTACCTGCGCTCGATCGGCGCCTCCGAGATCATGTCGCGACAGGACCTCGACCTCTCTTCGATCAAGCCGTTGGGCAAGGCGACGTGGGCGGGCGCGATCGACAACCTCGGCGGTGACCACTTGGCGTGGATGCTGTCGAGCATGAAGCAGTGGGGCACCGTCGCCAGCGTCGGGCTCGCCGCCGACTACAAGCTCAACACGACGGTGATGCCGTTCATCCTGCGCGGCGTGAAGCTCCTAGGCATCAACAGCTCCGAGGGGGCGATGCCGGAGCGGCAGAAGCTGTGGGATCGCCTGGCCAAGGAATGGAAGCCCTCGCGCGTGCAGTCGAAGGTACGCACCATCGACTTCGACGAGCTGCCGACGCATTTCGACGCGTTCCTGAAGGGAATGATCCGCGGGCGCACCGTCGTGCGCATCGGCGCCGACCCGGTAGGGAATTGAAACCGACCTACCGCGAGACGCACCGCCGGTCGCTGGAGCAGCGCGACGCCTTCTGGCGCGAGCGCGCGGCGCTGATCGAGTGGCAGACCCCGTTCTCGGCGACGCTCGACTACAGCCAGCCACCCTTCGCGCGCTGGTTCGTGGGCGGGCGCACCAACCTGTGCCATAACGCGATCGATCGCCATCTCCCGGCGCGCTCCGACCAGGCCGCGCTGATATTTGTGTCGAGCGAAACCGGCGCCGAGCGCACGTACACGTACGCCGAGCTCGCCGCGGAGGTCAACGCTTGCGCGTCGATGCTGCGCGAGCTGGGTGTGGGCAGGGGCGATCGCGTGCTCATCTACATGCCGATGATTCCCGAAGCGGTGTTCGCGATGCTCGCCACGGTGCGCATCGGCGCGATCCATTCGGTGGTGTTCGGCGGATTCGCCGCCGCGAGCCTGGCGACGCGCATCGACGACGCGCGTCCGAAAGTGATGGTGACGGCGGACGCCGGCCTGCGCGGCGGCAAGACCATCGCTTACAAGCCGCTGGTCGACGAGGCGCTGCGCCTGGCCAAGCATCCTCCGGCGCACGTGCTCATCGTCGATCGCCGGCTCGACACCCAGGCCGCGCGCACGCCGGGACGCGACGTCGACTACGCGGCGCTGGCCGAGAAGCACCACGGCGCGCGCATCGCGTGCGAGTCGATGGAATCGTCGGAGCCCTCGTACATCCTCTACACCTCGGGTACCACCGGCCGTCCCAAGGGAGTGCAGCGCGATACCGGCGGCTATGCGGTGGCGCTGGCGGCGTCGATGCGCGACATTTTCTGCGTCGCGCCGGGCGAGACCATGTTCACGACCAGCGACATCGGCTGGGTCGTGGGTCACTCCTACATCGTCTACGCGCCGCTGCTCAACGGCTCGACCACCGTGATGTACGAGGGCTTGCCGACGCGGCCCGACGCCGGCGTGTGGTGGGACATCGTCGAGCGCCACAAGGTGCGCACGATGTTCAGCTCGCCGACCGCCATCCGCGTGCTCAAGAAACAGGACGCGTCGTTCATGAAGCGACACGACCTGTCGTCGCTGCGTTACCTGTTCCTCGCTGGCGAGCCGCTCGACGAGCCCACCGCGCGCTGGGCGGCGGACTCGCTGGGCGTCGCGATCGTCGATAACTACTGGCAGACCGAGAGCGGCTGGCCGATCCTTTCCGCGCAGCCCGGCATCGAGGCGACCGCGCGCAAGTTCGGGAGCCCGTCGTTCCCAGCGTGCGGGTACGACGTGCGACTGCTCGATGAAACGAGCGGTGATGAGGTCGGCACCGACCAGAAGGGCGTACTCACCATCACACCACCGCTGCCTCCCGGTTGCATGACCACGGTGTGGGGCGACGACAAGCGTTTCGTCGAGACCTACTTCGGCACCGTGCCCGGCAAGCTCGTCTATTCGACCTTCGACTGGGCGACGCGCGACGCCGACGGATATTATTTCGTGCTCGGCCGCACTGACGATGTCATCAACGTCGCCGGCCACCGCCTCGGCACGCGCGAGATCGAGGAAGCGATCCAGGCGCACTCCGGCGTGGCCGAGGTCGCCGTCGTCGGAGTGGCCGATGCGGTGAAGGGACAGGTGCCGGTGGCCTTCGCGGTGCTCAAGGACCCGGCGCGCATCGCCGATGCGCAAAGCGCGGCGGCGTTGCGGCAGGAAGTGATGGACACCGTGGACCGCGAGCTCGGCGCGATCGGCCGGCCGTCACGGGTGCATTTTGTCGCGCTTTTACCCAAGACCCGCTCGGGGAAGCTGCTGCGACGCACGATCCAGGCGCTGGCGGAAGGGCGCGATCCGGGCGACCTGACCACCCTCGAGGATCCTGCAGCGCTCGAATCGATCCGACAGGCGCTGGCACCGGTCGACCCAACCGTGACCCGACCTTGACCCCACAGGCGATGTTCGCTCGGAGCGCGCCATGACGCCGATGCACGCGCCGCTTGCGCGAGCCACGCGCGGCGATGCGGTCGACAGCGTCCACTACGGCTCGGTCGCCGTGGTCGACGCCGAGGGGCGTCTCATCCAAGCGGCTGGGGACCCCGAGCACCTCACGCTGACGCGCAGCGCGCTCAAGCCGCTGCAGGCGATTCCATTCGCGGCCGCCGGCGGCATCGAGCGCTTCGGCTTCTCGACACCGCAGGTCGCGCTGATGTGCGCCAGCCATTCCGGCGAGCCGCGGCACGTCGAGGCCGCCGCCGACATGCTCGCGCGCGCCGGCAATCGCGAGTCCGACCTGCAATGCGGCGTCCATCCGCCGCGCTTCTACAGCCTGCGCGACGAGTCGCCGCCGGCGGGAACGACATTCACGCAGCTGCACAACAACTGCTCGGGCAAGCACGCCGGCATGCTGGCGCACTGCAGGCAATGCGGCGAGCGTATCGACATCTACCTCGACTACCAGCACCCCCTGCAACTCGAGATACGGCAGGCCGTCGCCCACATGTGCGGCGTGGCCGAGTCCAGCCTGGTGGCCGGGATCGACGGCTGCTCGGCGCCCAATTACGCGGTGCCCTTGTCGCGGCTCGCCTACGCCTTCGCGCGTCTGGCGGGCAGCAGCGAAGATGCGCGCTACGGAAGCGCGCCGCAGCGCCTGGCGGGGGCGATGAGCGCCCATCCGGAGATGGTCTCGGGCGAGGGGCGCAACGACCTGGCGTTCATGCGCGCGGGCGGTGGCGACTGGGTGACCAAGGTCGGCGCGGACGGCGTGCAGGCGATCGGCGTGCGTTCGAAGGGATGGGGCATCGCCATCAAGGTTGCCGACGGCAACGCGCGCGGCTTGCATCCGGCCAGCGTTGCGGTGCTCGATCAGCTGGGCCTGCTCGACGCCGGGCGCCGGGCCGCGCTTCAAGCGTGGCGGCAGCCTCCGATCCACAACGTCCGCGGTCTGGTCACCGGCAACATCGAGCCTGTGGTCGAGCTCATCGCCCGCTAGGCGCGCCGGGCGGCAGCCCGCGACGGAAACACGCCTCCACCTTGAACTTCCGGGGGTTGCGACGGTCTAGGCAGCAGGTTGCCGAACGTACCGTGGTCCCGGCCGGCCGGGCCGCTGGTCTATACTCCCGGCGGACGTTGCGCCTCTAGCGGTGCGGCGATAAGACCAACGATACGAAGGACCGCCCGCGGATGGCTGACCGCGAAGTAGATCAGCAACTCGTGGAGCGCGCCCAACGGGGTGACAAGCGCGCATTCGAGCTGCTCGTATTGAAATACCAGCGCAAGCTGGGTCGGCTGTTGTCGAGGCTGGTTCGCGACCCTGGCGAGGTCGAGGACGTGACGCAGGAAGCTTTCATCAAGGCGTATCGCGCGCTGCCTTCGTTTCGCGGTGACAGCGCGTTCTACACTTGGCTGTATCGGATCGCGATCAACACGGCCAAGAACTACCTGGTCGCGATGGGACGGCGGGCGCCGACGTCGACCGGTTTCGACAACGAGGAAGCGGAGAGTTTCGAGGACGCCGAGCAGCTGCGCGATTCGGCGACACCTGAGGACGAGTTGCACGGCAAGCAGATCGCGAACACCGTCAACAAGGCGATGGACGCGTTGCCCGAGGATTTGCGCACGGCGATCACGCTGCGCGAGATCGAGGGACTGAGTTATGAAGAGATTGCCAACGTGATGAACTGTCCGATTGGCACGGTGCGCTCCCGGATTTTCAGGGCGCGCGAAGCGATCGCGGCCGAGCTGCGGCCGCTGCTGGGGACGGACAAGGATCGGAGATGGTGATGGGCATATTCCAGGCAGACCTTGGCGTGCATGGCGCCGCTGGGTCCGTGGAGCCGGAGGAAATCTCGCTGCTGATGGACGGCGAACTCGACGGCACGCGCGTCGAGACCGTATGCATCGGCCTCAGACAATCGCATTGTGTGTCGACGTGGGTTTGTTATCACGTCATCGGCGACGCCTTGCGCGGACCGTGTGCGACGCGCTCCGGATTCGCCGAGCGCTTCTCGCAGCGGCTGGACTCCGAGCCCACGGTGCTGGCGCCGCAACGACGCCGGACCGGGCCGGCCGCCATCGCGCTCGCGGCAGCCGCCACCGTCGCCGCGGTCAGCGTCGTCGGCTGGGTCGCGCTCTCGACCATGCCGATGCCGGACACGGCGATCACGGTGGCTCGCCAGGCCGCGCTGGTGCGCGCCGCCGACGCCCGTCGTGCCGTCGATAGCGAGTATCTGCTCGCGCACCAGGAGTATTCGCCCTCGACCGGGATCCAGGGCGCACGCCCGTACCTGCGCGCGGTCGCCGCCAGCGAACCGGATGCGCGCCCGTAGTCGCGCCTTGCGCGCGGTCAGGAAGATGAGCGGGGGCCCCCCCGAGCTGCTGCGCACCGGGCTGTTTGCGGCGACGCTGTTCGTCGTTCCCGTCACGCAGGCGCAGGAAGCCACCCAGTGGCTCCAGCGCGCCGCCGACGCCGCGCGAACGCTCGACTATGTCGGTACCGTCTCCAACCAGCATGGCAACCGCATCGAGACCTCGCGCCTGGCGCATTTCAACGATGTCGGCACCGAATACGAGAAGCTGACCAGCCTGGATGGCCCCGCGCGCGAGGTGATACGCCTCAACGACCAGGTGCGCTGCTACTACAACGACGCGCGCGTGGTCCGCGTCGAGCCCAGGGCGCTGCACAACGTCTTTCCCTCGCTGCTGCCGCAGCAACAGTCGACGCTGCTCGAGCATTACACCTTCCGCAAGGCGGAGACCGCGCGCATCGCCGGACGCGACACGCAGGCGTACGTGTTCGAGCCGAGGGACAATCTGCGCTACGGCCACAAGTTCTGGGCGGACATCAGCAGCGGGTTGCTGCTCAAGGCGCGCCTGATCAACGAAAAGGGCGACGCGGTCGAGCAATTCGCGTTCACCGACATCCAGATCGGCGGACGACTCGACCGCACGCAGTTCAGGACGGTGTTCCCGCCGGCGCCCGCAGATTGGCAGGTGATCGAGACCCCGGGCGCGGACGTCGCGCCGCACGAGACCGGCTGGGCGGTGAAAGACCTGCCCCCGGGTTTCACCAAGGTGGTCGAGGGTTTTCGCACGCTGCGCGGCAAGCCGGACAAGGTTGCGCATCTGGTATTCTCCGACGGGCTGGTCGCCATCTCGGTGTTCGTCGAGCCGACGCCGGCATCGCCGCAGCCGGTGGGGCTTTCGCAGCAGGGCGGTGTGAATGTGTTCACCCGCCCGCTCAACGAGCACCTCATCACCGTGCTCGGCGAGGCGCCGGGGTCCACCGTGCGCCAGATCGCATACGCAGTGAGCCGCCGCTAGCGCGCGCCGCATCGATTTCCGCATTCAACGACAAAGGTAACGACGCATGATCTTTCGCGCATGGACGATGCTGGCTGCATTGTCGAGCTTCGCCTGCTTCGCGCAGGCCGCCACCGCGCAGTCCGGCAGGCTCCCCGATTTCACCGAGCTCTACGAGCAGCAGGGCGCTGCCGTGGTAAGCATCGACGTCACGCAAAAGGCGAAGCAGCGCCCGCCGATGCCGGAGCTTTCGGAGGACGATCCGTTCTACGAGTTCTTCCGGCGCTTCGGACAGATCCCGCGCGGCGGACCGCGCCAGCGCGATCTCGAGCAGCAGGCCACCGGCTCCGGATTCATTCTCTCCTCCGACGGATACGTGCTGACCAACGGCCACGTGGTCGACGATGCGAGCGAGGTGTCGGTCAAGCTGTCGGACAAGCGCGAGTACAAGGCGAGGGTCGTCGGCACCGACCGGCGCACCGACGTCGCGCTGCTCAAGATCGAGGCGACGGGACTGCAGAAGGTGACCATCGGCGATCCGGAGAAGCTCAAGGTCGGCGAGTGGGTCGCCGCCATCGGCAAACCGTTCGGGCTGGAGAACACCATCACCGCAGGCATCGTCAGCGCCAAGGGCCGCGAGCTGCCCAACGAGAACCTGGTGCCGTTCATCCAGACCGACGTCCCGATCAATCCCGGCAACTCGGGTGGCCCGCTGTTCAACATGCGCGGTGAGGTCGTCGGCATCAACTCGCTCATATTCAGCCGCACCGGCGGCTACATGGGGCTGGCCTTCGCCATCCCGATCGACGTCGCGATGAACGTGGTGAGGCAGTTGCAGGACAAGGGCCGCGTCACGCGCGGACGCATCGGCGTGCAGATCCAGGAAGTGAGCAAGGAGACGGCCGAAGCCTTTGGCCTGTCCAAGGCGAGTGGCGCGCTGGTCAACTCAGTGGAAAAAGGCGGGCCGGCAGAGAAGGCGGGCGTCGAGTCCGGCGACATCGTGCTCAAGGCCGACGGCCGCACCGTCAACACTTCATCCGAGCTGCCGCGCATCATCACGCAGGTCAAGCCCGGAGCGAAGGTGACGCTCCAGGTGTGGCGCAAAGGCGCCGCACGCGACATCGTCGTGACCGTGGCCGAGCTCAAGGAGGATGAAGCCGTCAAGCCGACGCGCCGCGCCGCGCCGCAGGGCAAGGACAAAGCCAAGCCCAATCGCATGGGGCTCATCCTCGCCGACATCACCGACGAGCAAAAGAAGGAGCTCGATCTCAAGAACGGCGTCGTCGTCGAAGACAGCAGCGGAGCTTCGCGCGGCGACATTCAGGCGGGCGACGTCATCGTCGCCGTGATCAGCCGAGGCGCCACGATCGAGGCAAAAAGCGCAGAGCAGGTCAACGGCATCATCGCCAAGCTCGACAAGGGCGGATCGGTGACATTCCTGCTGCGGCGTGGCGAGCTCCAGTTTTTCTCGACCATCCGAGTGGCCGGCGGCGAATAAGCGCGCGTGACGCTCACGCTGCTCGCTCGCGCCTACTGCCATCTGTGCGACGAGATGCGCGAGGCCGCGAGCGCGATGCTTGCGCCCTCGGGCGTGGCGCTGGTCGAGCTCGACGTCGACACCGATCCGGCGCTGGAGGCGCGCTGGGGCGACAAGGTCCCGGTCCTCCTCGACGGCGACACCGCGCTGTGCTTTCACAGGCTCGACCGGGTGGCGCTCGGGCGATGGTTGCGACAGACGCTCCCAACGGTCGCTTCCAAGTCAAAAATCGGTTAATATTCAGCTTGTTCCGATACCGACTGGACCTGCGCAAGGGGCACTGAACGGTGCCCCTTTGCTTTAGGCCAGCCTCCAGCAGACCGATGCAGCACATTCGCAATTTTTCCATCATCGCCCACATCGACCATGGCAAATCGACGCTGGCCGACCGCTTCATCCAGCGCTGCGGTGGGCTGGCGGAGCGCGAGATGGAGGCACAGGTGCTCGATTCTATGGACCTCGAGCGCGAGCGCGGCATCACCATCAAGGCGCAGACCGCGGCGCTCTCGTACGCGGCGCGCAACGGCGAGACCTACAGCCTCAATCTGATCGACACGCCCGGGCACGTCGACTTCGCCTACGAAGTCTCGCGCTCGCTCGCCGCCTGCGAAGGCGCGCTGCTGGTGGTGGACGCGTCGCAGGGCGTCGAGGCGCAGACGGTCGCCAACTGCTATACCGCCATCGAGCAGGGCGTCGACGTCGTGCCGGTGCTCAACAAGATCGACCTTCCTTCCGCCGAGCCCGAGCGCGTGATCGAGGAGATCGAAGACATTATCGGCATTCCGGCGCACGACGCGATCCTCGCCAGCGCCAAGACCGGCGAAGGCGTCGACGATATCCTTGAGGCGGTGATCGCGCGCATCAAGCCGCCGTCGGGCGATCCCGCTGCGCCGCTTTCGGCGCTCATCATCGACTCGTGGTTCGACAACTACGTGGGCGTGGTCATGCTGGTGCGGGTGATGGACGGAACGCTCAAGCCGCGCGACAAGGTCCTGCTCATGACGACCGGCGCCACCTACAACTGCGAGCAGGTAGGCGTGTTCACGCCCAAGGCGGTGGCGCGCGATTCGCTGTCGGCCGGAGGCGTGGGCTTCGTCATCGCCGGCATCAAGGAGCTCAAGGCGGCGCGCGTCGGCGACACGCTGACCCTGGAGAAGCGGCCCACGGCGGCGGCGCTCCCCGGCTTCAAGGACGTCAAGCCGCAGGTTTTCGCGGGACTCTACCCGGTCGAGTCCAACCAGTACGAGGCGCTGCGCGACGCGCTGGAAAAGCTCAAGCTCAACGATGCGTCACTGCACTACGAGCCCGAGGTGTCCCAGGCGCTGGGCTTCGGCTTTCGCTGCGGTTTCCTCGGACTGCTGCACATGGAGATCGTGCAGGAGCGGCTGGAACGCG
>JBDTZQ010000077.1:0-13784 GCA_040005035.1 Betaproteobacteria bacterium
CCGCTCATCGTCAAGCCGGCGCGCGAGGGGTCGACCATCGGCATCACGCGCGTCGACGCCGTGGACCATGATGAGCTCGCGAGCGCGTATCGCGTTGCGGTCGAGCACGACGACCTGGTGATCGTCGAGGAATTCGTCGCCGGTATCGAGCTGACGGCGTCGATTCTCGGCGACAACGCGCTGCCGCTGATTCGCATCGAGGCCCCGCACGGCAACTACGACTACCACAACAAATATTTCTCCGACGAGACGAAGTACTTCTGTCCGTCCGGGATCGATTCCTCGGTGGAGCAGTCGATACGCGTCCAATCGCTCGCCGCGTTCGACGTTATCGGCTGCACCGGCTGGGGCCGACTCGACCTCATACTCACTCCCCAGGGACGCTGGTCGTTCCTGGAGGTCAACACCTCGCCCGGCATGACCGGGCACAGCCTGGTGCCGATGGCGGCACGGCAGGCGGGGATGGAATTTCCCGAACTTTGCGTCGAGATCCTGAGGGGCGCGCATGTGGGATAACCCGCGCCAGCTCCACGGGGTCACGCTGGTCGTCGCCGCTGCGGCGCTGGCGATGCTTGTCGTCGGCGCTGTCGACTGGGCGGTGCGGCAGCCCGCGTTCGCGCTGCGCGAAGTCGTGATCCGCGGTCCGCTCGAGCGCGTCAATCCGGCGCACATCGAGGCGGTGGTGCGCGAGGAGTTGCGCGGGACCTTTTTCACGCTGCGCCTGGCCGATGCGCGCGTGTCGCTGGCCCGGGTTCCATGGGTGCGCAGCGTGGTCCTGCGCCGCGCGTGGCCGCTTCGGCTGGAAGTGTCGGTGAGCGAGCACGAACCTCTGGCGCGCTGGAACGACAGCGCGCTGGTCAACGCGCAAGGAGAGACCTTCGTCGCCGACTACAACGGCGAGCTGCCGCAATTCAACGGGCCCGACGGCGCCGCGAGCGAGGTCGCTGCGCGCTTCCGCGAGTTCACCAGCGCATTGCGCGCGACGGGCATGGGCATCGCCGAGATCCGCCTGTCGGATCGTGCGGCGTGGGAGGTAAAGACCGACGGCAGCGCGGCGATGACGCTGGCGCTGGGCAGGATCGAGCCGTCAGCCCGGCTGGAGCGCTTCGTCGCGTACTACGGCTCGACCATCGGCAGGCTGCAGCGCTCGGGCGCGCGCGTCGACCGCGTGGACCTGCGCTACCGCAACGGCTTCGCGGCGCGACTGCCGAGCTTCGGAGATGCCGCGGCGAAGCGGGCGGCGGCTCAGTTGGCACAAGCAAAAGCGCAAGTGAAGCCTCAAGGCAAGCACTAGGGGACAAGAACGCATGGTCAAGGACGCCAAGAACCTCATCGTCGGACTCGATGTCGGCACCTCGAAGATCGTCGCCATCGTCGCCGAGATCACGCCCGAGAAGCGGCTCAACATCATCGGGATGGGGACGCAGCCCTCGCGCGGGCTCAAGAAAGGCGTCGTGGTGAATATCGATGCGACGATGTCATCGATCCAGCGCGTGCTCGAGGAAGCCGAGCTGATGGCCGACTGCAGCATCGTCGATGTGTACGTCGGCATCGCCGGCAGTCACATCCGCAGTCTCAACTCCAGCGGCATGGTCGCGATCAAGGAGAAGGAGGTCACGCAGGCCGACATCGACCGCGTCATCGAGACCGCAAAGGCGATCGCGATTCCCAACGACCAGCAGGTGCTTCACATCCTCCCGCAGGAATTCATCGTCGATGGCCAGGAAGACGTGCGCGAGCCGCTGGGGATGAGCGGCGTGCGCCTGGAGGTGAAGGTGCACATCGTCACCGGCGCGGTGTCGGCGGTGGAGAACATCACCAAGTGCGTGCGTCGCTGCGGGCTGGAAGTGCGCGACGTGATGCTGCAGCCGCTGGCTTCGGCGCTGGCGGTGCTCAACGACGACGAGAAGGACCTGGGGGTGTGCCTGATGGACATCGGCGGCGGCACCACCGACCTCGCCGTCTTCACCGGCGGCGCGATCCGCCACACCGCGGTGATTCCGATCGCCGGCGACCAGGTCACCAACGACATCGCGATGACGCTGCGCACGCCGACCAAGGAGGCCGAGGAGCTCAAGGTCCGCCATGGATGCGCGCTTCGTCAGCTCGCCGATCCCAACGACATCATCGAGGTGCCCGGCGTCGGCGAGCGCGGGCCACGCAAGCTGTCGCGGCAGATGCTCGCCGAAGTGATCGAGCCGCGTATCGAGGAGCTCTACACGCTGGCGCAGGCCGAGCTGCGGCGCAGCGGGCTCGAGGAAATGCTTTCGTCAGGAATCGTGCTCACCGGCGGCTCGGCGCTGCTCGCCGGCATGGTCGAGCTCGGCGAGGAAGTCTTTCATCTACCGGTGCGCGTCGGCGTGCCCTCGTATGTCGGTGGGCTCGCCGAGGTGGTGCGCAGCCCGCGCTTCGCCACCGCGGTGGGACTGCTCATGGATGGGCACGAACATTACCTGCGAGCGGAGCTGGCGCGCGCGCAGGGCAAGGGACTGGGCAACGTTGGAGAAAAAATGAGGTTGTGGTTCAAGGCGAATTTCTGATGGATCAGGGAAGCACACCGGCACCGTGGAACGAAAACGTCGGACCGGAAAGCAATTGCAGGCCAATCAACTAGAGACAGGAAAAGGAGCACATCATGTTTGAGATCATCGAGCAGGACTCGCAGGAAGCCGTCATCAAGGTCATCGGCGTGGGCGGTTGCGGCGGCAACGCCGTCGAGCACATGATCGACAAGGGGCTCACCGGCGTCGAATTCATTGCCGCCAATACCGACGCGCAGGCGCTCAAGCGCTCGACCGCTCTAACCCAGATCCAGCTCGGCAGCGGACTCACGCGCGGGCTGGGCGCCGGCGCGCGTCCGGAGATCGGGCGCGATGCGGCGATCGAGGACCGCGACCGCATCGGCGAGATAATCGACGGCTGTGACATGCTGTTCATCACGGCGGGCATGGGCGGCGGCACCGGCACCGGCGCGGCGCCCGTCGTAGCGCAGGTCGCGAAGGACAAGGGAATCCTCACCGTCGCGGTGGTCACCCGGCCGTTCCAGTTCGAAGGCAAGCGCCAGAAGGTGGCCGAGGCGGGCATCGAGGAGCTCAAGAAGATCGTCGACTCGCTGATCATCATCCCCAACGAAAAGCTGATGCAGGTGCTCGGCGAGGAGGTGTCGGTGCTCGATGCCTACGCCAAGGCCAACGAGGTGCTATACAGCGCGGTGTCGGGCATCGCCGAGGTGATCAATAATCCGGGGCTGGTGAACGTCGATTTCGCCGACGTGCGCACTGTCATGTCCGAGGTGGGCATGGCGATGATGGGCTCGGCGAGCGTCTCGGGACCCAACCGCGCGCAACTCGCTGCCGAAGGCGCGGTGGCGAGCCCGTTGCTCGAAGAGGTCAATCTCTCCGGAGCGCGCGGCGTGCTCGTCAACATCACTGCGTCGCAGGGGCTCAAGATGAAGGAGTACCACGACGTGATGAACACCATCAAGGCGTTCACCGCCGACGATGCGATGGTGATCGTCGGCACCGTGATCGACGATGACATGGGCGACGAGTTGCGCGTAACCATGATCGCGACCGGCCTGGGCGGCGTGACCACGCGCCAGCGCCAGCCGCGCCTCGAGGTGGTCGAGCATGTGATCGATCGCACCGGCACTGACGGCATGGGCGTGTCCATCGAGCGGATCGACTACGATTCGCTCGACAAGACGCCCGCGGTGGTCAGGCGCGGCCGCGCCGCGCCTTCGCCGAGCGCGGCGTCGGGCTTCGACGTGTCCGATATCCCTGCGTTCCTGCGCAAGCAGGCAGACTGATGTTTGGCGCACCATCGTCACGAGCAACAGTCGAGAGCGCGAGCGCCAGCGCGTGGCTCCCGCATGCGTGCCAGTTGTGCTATGATCAGGAGATAACTCATTGAACCGAATGACGATTATCAATCAGCAGCGCTGAAGCCATGCTCAACCAACGCACACTGAAGTCGCAGATCAGGACGACAGGCGTCGGCTTGCATACCGGCGCGCGCGTCGACATGACGCTTCGCCCGGCGCCGGCGAACACCGGCATCGTCTTTCACCGCATCGACTTGCCCGACTCGCCTGCGATTCCCGCCGACGCGCGCAACGTCGGCGACACGCGGCTGTCATCGTCGCTGCAAGTCGACGGCGCGCGCGTGTCCACGGTCGAACATCTGATGTCGGCGCTTGCCGGGCTGGGAATCGACAATCTGCACGTCGACGTGGCCGGGCCGGAGCTGCCGATCATGGACGGCAGCGCGGGTCCCTTTGTGTTCCTCCTGCAATCGGCGGGCATTGTCGAGCAGGCCACACCGAAGCGTTATCTGCGCGTAACCGCTCCGGTCGAGGTTGTCGACGGCGACAAGGTTGCGCGCTTCGATCCACATCCGGGTTTCGTGCTCGACTTCACCATCGATTTTCCGCATCCGGTGTTCGGGTCGGAGAATCGCCACGTCGTCATCGACTTCGCCCTGCATTCCTACACCAAGGAAGTCAGCCGCGCCCGGACCTTCGGGTTCATGCAGGACGTGGAAGCGATGCGCGCTGCAGGCCTCGCGCTGGGCGGCAGCCTGCAGAACGCGGTGGTGCTCGACGAGACCCGCGTGCTCAACAGCGAGGGATTGCGCTACGACAACGAGTTCGCCAAGCACAAGGTCCTCGACGCGATCGGCGACCTCTACCTGCTCGGCCATCCGCTCATCGGCAAGTACACGGCGTTCAAGTCCGGGCACGCGCTCAACAACGCCGTGTCGCGGGCGCTCTTGGCGCGCCCCGATGCGTGGGAGCTGGTCAGCTTCGAGGCGACCGCCGACGTTCCGAGCGCGTTCTTCGCCTGGCAGCTGCAGCCTGCCTGATCCGCCGCCTGCGCCTGCGCTGCGCGGGCGGGTACCGGCGAACCCGGCGCGAACGCCCACCCCGTGACGCGCGCGCTCTGACCGCTCAACCGTGATCGTCGTCCGAGTCCTTTTCTACGCTGCGCTTGCGGCGATCGTCGGCGCGCTGGCGCTCTACGTCATCAAGCGCGACCGGCGCTACCTGCGCTTCATCGGCAAGGTGATCCAGTTCACGCTGGTGCTGCTGCTCGGCGTCTTCATGTTCTACGCACTGCGCCGGGCGTTCATCGCGCTGTGACCCGGCGGGACCGGCGCGGCCTGCCAGGCGCAGCAGCGCGTGCGCCAGGGGCGAGTCGCCCAGCCGGGCGGCGGCCGCGACCAGCGTCGCCGAAACCGTGACATCTAATTGTTTTTTCACGCGATTATCCGCGGATACCGCCACGCCGCGGGCTTGCACCCGCACCCGTATTCCAGTAAATTCGCAGCCTTCGGCGGCGAGAGCCTGCTGTAGCTGCGGAGAGCGCTGGCGCAACAACGCCGCCGCGGCTCCGCTGGTCGCGGAAAGCGCCAGCTCGGAAGAGCGGGCGTCGGCAACCGAAACGCAGGCCGCAAGCGATCGGGGCAGCGCCCGTTTGACGTGCTGCTCGACGGCGAGCTCCTTCTGACGGCGATTCAGCAGCTCGGCCATCGAGGATTCGCCGCGGATAATCTGTCGCAAGGGGCGCATGGGGATCGAGGCTGCGCGCGTACGCGCGACCAGCGCGCGCCCGGCAATCGAAGGGAGGTCATTTGAACATAATCTTCGTCTCCGGTGCCGCGGCACGCGCGCGAACACTCACGCTCGATTGGCGGCACTGGACGCTCGGCGGCATCTCCCTCCTGGTCCTGTTCCTTTCGTTCACCCTCCTGTTCAACTATGTGACGCTGCGCTACGCCGCGGCGATCAACCACCCGCTGCTGCAGGCCATCGTGCTCGCCGACCAGCGAGAGGAAGCGCAGAAGACGCAGGAGGTGGTCGAGACGCACTTGAACTCGATGGCGCTCAAGCTGGGCGAGCTGCAGGCGCAGATGCTTCGCCTCGACGGGCTCGGCGAGCGTCTTGCCAAGCTCGCCGGATTGAAGCCGCAGGAATTGCCTCAAATGCTGCAGCCGGGGGTGATCCCCGGGCGTGGCGGCCCGGCGCCGATGTTGCGCAGCAGTCTCTCGATCGATGATTTCAGCACGATGCTCACGACGCTGTCGCGCGACGTCGAGCAGCGCTCCGACCAGCTCGGCGTTCTCGAAGCGTTGCTGGTCACCGACTCCGCCCTGCGCAAGTTCCTGCCGACGCGCTCTCCGATCGAAGAAGGCTGGTTTTCTTCCAACTTCGGCTGGCGCATCGACCCCTTCACCGGTCAGAAAAGCTTCCATGAAGGCATAGATTTTCCTTCCGAGTCGGGCACCGCCATTCTTTCCGCCGCCAGTGGCAAGGTCATCTACGCGGAGGTGCATCCCGCCTATGGTAAAATGATCGAAATCGATCACGGCAACGGGTTGGTGAGCCGTTACGCGCATTCCTCTGCCTTGTTCGTCAAGGAAGGCGACCTGGTCGTGCGCGGGCAGCGCATCGCCAGCGTCGGTTCCAGCGGCCGGTCGACCGGGCCGCATCTGCATTTCGAAGTGCGTCTGAACGGCGTTCCGCAGAATCCCGCACGCTTCCTCCAACCTGCGGGTTAACGTCCGGCGCATTTTTCCGCGCATTTTCCGGCAGCGGGCCGGACAGCGAAGGGGTGAGGCGGTCCTCACCCCTTGTTTTTTCGGCCGACGAGGCCAGCTAGCTATTTCATGATCCCCAATATCCTCACCAAGATCTTCGGCAGCCGCAACGAGCGCCTGCTCAAGCAGTACGGACAGGCCGTCCGCCAGATCAATGCGCTGGAGCCCGCCATGGCGGCGCTTTCCGACGAAGAGCTTCGCGCCAAGACCGATGCGTTCAAGGAGCGCGTAGGCAAGGGCGAGGAGCTCGAGGCCGTGCTGCCGGAGGCCTTCGCGGTGGTGCGCGAGGCCGGCAAGCGCACGCTGCAGATGCGCCACTTCGACGTCCAGCTTCTCGGTGGAATGGCGCTGCACCACGGCAAGATCGCGGAAATGCGCACGGGCGAAGGCAAGACGTTGGTTGCGACGCTTCCCGCCTATCTCAATGCATTGACGGGCAAGGGCGTGCACATCGTCACCGTCAACGACTACCTCGCGCAGCGCGATGCCGACTGGATGGGGCGCATCTACCGCTTCCTTGGCCTGACCGTAGGCGTGAATCTGTCGCAGATGGAGCACGACGCCAAGCAGCTCGCGTACGCGGCCGACATCACCTATGGCACCAACAACGAGTTCGGCTTCGACTACCTTCGCGACAACATGGTGTTCGCAGGGTCGCAGCGCGTGCAGCGCGGGCTGTCGTATGCCATCGTCGACGAGGTCGACTCGATCCTGATCGACGAGGCGCGCACGCCGCTGATCATCTCGGGCCAGGCCGACGACAACGTCGATATGTACTACCGGCTCAACGAGCTCGCGCCGAAGCTCACGCGCCAGACCGACGAGCAGTCGACCGGCGACTACTGGGTCGACGAGAAGGCGCACCAGGTGCTGCTGTCGGAGGAGGGCCACGAGCACGCCGAAGGCATCCTGCTGCAGGCGGGGCTGCTGCCCGCGGGAAGCAGCCTGTACGACGCGCACAACATCTCGCTCATGCACCACCTGTACGCGGCGCTGCGCGCCAACGCGCTGTTCCACCGCGATCAGCACTATGTCGTGCAGAACGGCGAGGTGATCATCGTCGACGAGTTCACCGGGCGCCTGATGGCCGGCCGTCGCTGGTCCGACGGGCTGCACCAGGCCGTCGAAGCCAAGGAAGGCGTCCCGATCCAGCGCGAAAACCAGACGCTGGCGTCGATCACCTTCCAGAATTATTTCCGCATGTACTCGAAGCTCGCCGGCATGACCGGCACGGCGGACACCGAGGCCTTCGAGTTCCAGCAGATCTATCATCTCGAGACGATGGTCATCCCGACCAACGTGCCGATGATCCGCAAGGACGAGAACGACCTGGTTTTCCGAACGTTCAAGGAAAAGGTCGACGCGGTGATCGCCGACATCCGCGACTGCCACGAGCGCGGCCAGCCCGTGCTCGTGGGAACGACGTCGATCGAGAACTCGGAGCTCCTTTCCGGGTATCTGCAGAAGGAAAACCTGGTCCACGAAGTGCTCAACGCCAAGCAGCATGCGCGTGAGGCCGAGATTGTGGCGCAGGCCGGCCGGCTGAAAGCCATCACCATCGCCACCAACATGGCCGGCCGCGGAACCGACATCGTGCTCGGCGGCGCGATCGAGCCGAAAATCCTCGCGCTGCGCGAGGACCCGGAGCTTGCTCCGTCGCACAAGGAGCTCGAGATCTCCAAAGTACGCGGAGCGTGGCAGGTGCTGCACGACCAGGTCACGGCGGCCGGCGGCCTGCACATCATCGGCACCGAGCGCCACGAGTCGCGGCGCATCGACAACCAGCTGCGCGGCCGCTCGGGACGCCAGGGCGATCCCGGATCGTCGCGCTTCTATCTTTCACTCGAAGATCCGCTCCTGCGCATTTTCGGAGGCGAGCGCCTCTCCGGAATCATGCAGCGTCTGAAGATGCCGGAGGGGGAGCCGATCGAGCATCCCATCGTCAACCGCTCGATCGCCAAGGCGCAGAACCGCGTCGAGTCCCGCAACTTCGACATCCGCAAGCAGCTGCTCGAATACGACGACGTCGCCAACGACCAGCGTCGCGTCATCTACCAGCAGCGCAACGAATTGCTGGAAACCGACGACATCTCCGAGACCATACGCAACATGGTCGCCGGCCAGGTCGAGGATCTCGCGCGGTTGCACGTTCCTCCGGAGTCGGTCGAGGAGCAGTGGGACGTGAAGGCGCTCGAAGCCGCGGTGGCCGGCGAGTACCAGGTCCAGGCGCCGATCGGCGAGTGGATAAAAGAGGATCCCGACCTCACCGACGAAACGCTGCGCGAGCGCACGCGCGACGTCGCGATCAAGCAGTACGAAAGCAAGCTCGGGATGGTCGGGCCCGAGATGTTCCACCAGTTCGAGCGCAACCTCATGCTCACCACGCTCGACGGTCAGTGGCGCGAGCATCTCGCCGCGCTCGACCACCTGCGCCAGGGCATCCACCTTCGCGGCTACGCGCAGAAGAATCCGAAACAGGAATACAAGCGCGAGGCGTTCGAGCTCTTCTCGGACATGCTCGACCGCATCAAGTACGACGTCGTCAAGGTTGTTCTCACCGTGCAGGTGCGGTCCGAGCAGGACGTGAAGGCCGTCGAGGAAGCACCCGCGCTTTCCAACGTGCGCTACCAGCACGCCGACTACGACGAGGCGCTGGCCCGCACCCCCGACGATCCGCCCGCGGCCGTGGCAGCGCCGCCCTTCCAGCGCAGCGGCCAGAAGGTCGGCCGCAACGATCCCTGCCCGTGCGGATCGGGGAAGAAATACAAGCAATGCCACGGCAGGATCTAGCCGCACCCGAGCCTTCCCGAGTGCGCCTCACCTCGCGCCGCTAGCGCCCGCCTCGCAGCGAAGCTGCCGACATGCCCGTCAACTACACGCCACCCTCGCCCGAGTCGCTGCTGCCGGTCGCAGGTGTCCTTCTGGGCACCGCCGCGGCCGGCATCAAGAATTGGACGCGCGACGACGTCGTCCTGATCGCGCTGGCCAAGGGTGCGCGCGCCGCCGGCGTGTTCACGCAGAACCGATTCAGCGCCGCGCCGGTGCAGATCTGCCGCGAACACCTGGCCGCTGGCGGCGAGACGCGCGCGCTGCTCATCAACGCGGGCAACGCCAACGCCGGCACCGGCGAGCGAGGGCTCGCCGACGCGCGTCACTCGTGCGCGGCTGTTGCGCAGACGCTGGGCTGCGCCGCGCACGAGGTGCTGCCTTTCTCGACCGGCGTCATCATGGAACCGCTGCCCATCGACCGCATCGAAGCCGCGCTCCCGGCTGCGAAAGCGGCGCTGGCAGGCGACCACTGGTTCGCGGCGGTGCGCGCGATCATGACCACCGACACCGTGCCCAAAGCCGTTTCGTCGCGGACGCGTCTCGAGCTGGGCGGCGCCACGGCGACGGTCACCGGCATGGCCAAGGGCGCCGGGATGATCTCGCCCAACATGGCGACGATGCTGGGCTTCGTCGCCACCGACGCCGCGCTCGCGCCGTCGCTGCTGCGCTCGCTGGCGAGCGAGATCGCCGAAGCGTCGTTCAACCGCATCACGATCGACGGCGACACTTCGACCAACGACAGCTTCGTGCTCATCGCCAGCGGCGCGCTCGCCGCACCGCCGATCCGCGAGCTCGGCGACGCGCGGTTGCCGGCGCTGCGCGACGCGCTGCTCGGGGTCGCGCAAGCGCTGGCGCAGGCGGTCGTGCGCGACGGCGAGGGCGCGACCAAGTTCATCGCGATCACCGTCGAGGGCGGGCGCGACGTCGACGAGTGCAATCGCGTGGCGCGCGCCATCGCCAATTCGCCGCTGGTAAAGACCGCATTCTTCGCGTCCGACCCCAACCTCGGACGCATCGTCTGTGCGATCGGCAACGGCGCGTCGGCCGACCTCGATCCCCAGCGCGTGTCTTTCTGGCTCGACGATACGCTGGTGGTCGACCGCGGCGGCCGCGCCGGATCATATCGCGAGGAAGACGGCCAGCGCGCGCTGGCCAAGCCCGAGATCGCGGTACGCGTCGCGCTCGGCCGAGGCGACGCGCGCACCACCGTGTGGACCTGCGACCTCTCGTACGACTACGTCAGCATCAACGCCGATTACCGCAGTTGAGCGTCATGAGCCGCGCCAAGATGAAGCCTGCCGATCTCGCTGAGCTCGTCGCGCGCGCCGAGGCAGTGCTCGGCCGGCTCGAGGCGATGCTGCCGCCGGCGCCAGCCGCGCCGGACTGGAATGCGCGCGCGTTTCGCTGGCGCAAGCGCGGCCAGTACGGCCACCTGCAAGCCATCGCGCATCCGCACAGCATCCGTCTCGAGCAGCTCGTCGCCATCGACCTGCAGAAGCGCGCCATCGACGAGAACACGCGCCAGTTCGTCGCCGGGCATCCCGCCAACAACGTTCTGCTGACCGGATCGCGCGGCACCGGCAAGTCGTCGCTCGTCAAGGCGATGCTGGCGAAATACGGCGGCAGGGGCCTTCGGCTGATCGAGGTCGACAAGGGCGACCTGGTCGACCTGCCCGACATCGTGGAGCCGGTTGCCGGGCGCAGCGAGCGCTACATCGTGTTCTGCGACGACCTTTCCTTCGACGCCGACGAGCCCGGATACAAGGCGCTCAAGGTCATGCTCGACGGCACGCTGGCCGTGCCGACGCCGAACGTCCTGATCTACGCGACGTCGAACCGGCGCCACCTGCTGCCGGAATACTTCAGCGAGAACCTGGAAACGCGCCACGTCGGTGACGAAGTGCATCCTGGCGAATCGGTCGAGGAGAAGATCTCGCTGTCCGAGCGATTCGGATTGTGGATCTCGTTCTATCCGTTCAGCCAGGACGACTTCCTGACCGCGGTCGAAGCGTGGCTGGATTTCCACGGCGTGCCGGTGCCGAAGGAAGGCTCGGCGCGCGCAGCGCTGCACCGCGATGCCGTGCAATTCTCGCTGCACCGTGGATCGCGCAGCGGACGCATCGCGTGGCAGTTCGCGCGCGAGCGCGCCGGGCAGCGCGCGCTCAAGGCCGGTAAGGGAAACTGAGGGTAACTGAGGCGTGAAATCGGCAGCCGTGCTGCGCGTCGCGGTCGCGATCATGCAGCGAGGCGACGGCTGCGTGCTTCTGGCGCAGCGGCTTCCCGGGACGCCGTACGCGGGGTACTGGGAATTTCCGGGCGGCAAGCTCGAGCCGGGCGAGACCGCGCACGACGCGCTCCGGCGCGAGCTCGACGAGGAGCTCGGCATCGAAGTGACGCGCGCCACACCGTGGCTCACGCAGCGCTACGCGTATCCGCACGCCGACGTCGAGCTCGCATTCTTTCGTGTGAGCGCATGGACAGGCGAGCCGCAGGGCCGCGACGGCCAGGCCATCGCCTGGCAGCGTCCCGACGACATCCGCGTCGAACCTCTGCTGCCGGCCAACGGGACCGTGTTGCAGGCGTTGCGGCTGCCATTGATCTACGCCGTGTCGATGGCGGAAGAGCTGGGCGAGGACGCGTTCATCGAGCGCCTCGCCGTGGCACTCGACGACGGACTGAGGCTCATCCAGCTACGCGAAAAGGCGATGAGCGATCGGCGCTTCGACGCGTTCGCGTCGCGCGTCCTCGCGCTGGCGCGTCCGCGCGGGGCGCGCGTGCTCGTCAACGCCGACGCGGCAAGCGCAGCCCGGCTGGGCTGCGACGGCGTGCACTGGAGTGCGGCGCGCCTTGCGGCCGAGAACGTGCGCGCGCAGGGCATGTTGTGCGCGGCGTCGTGCCACGATGCGGGCGAGCTGGCACGCGCCGCGCAGCTCGGCGTCGATTTCGTGGTGCTTGGGCCGGTGAAGGCGACACCGTCGCATCCCGGGCCGCACGCGGCTGCGCTGGGGTGGTCGCGCTTCGCCGAGCTGATCCGCCTTTCGCCGCTGCCGGTATACGCGATCGGCGGGCTTGCACTCGACGATCTGGACGTCGCGGAGGAAAGCGGCGCGCACGGCGTGGCGCTCAAGCGCGCCGCGTGGTCGGGAACTCGCTCAGGACAGGCGTCAGGACAACGCTTCACCGGAGCGGCCTGAGCCCTCCGGATCGGGCTTGTCGGGGTCTTCCGCAACCGCCACGCGATAGCGCTCGGCGGCCCACGCGCCGAGGTCGATGGTTTTGCAGCGCTCCGAGCAGAACGGACGGAATGGGTTGGCCGCCGTCCAATCGACGGGCTTCCCGCATTGCGGACAAGCGACGGTCTTCGGCTTGGTCACGATCGTTTCTCCAGCGCCTGCGCGAGCACGCGCGCGACATGGATCGCTTCGCGTGCGCTGCCGTCGCGAATCTGGTGGCTGCAGCTGAAGCCGTCGGCGATCACCAGCGTCTCGGGTGCGGCCGCGCGCGCGGCAGGGAGCAGGGCAAGCTCGCCCATCGCCATCGATGCGTCGTAGTGACGCGCCTCGTATCCGAATGCGCCCGCCATACCGCAGCAGCTCGATTCGATCTCGCGCGTGGTCATTCCGGGTATCCAGTGCAGCACCTCGGCCATCGCGCCCGCCGCGCCGAAGGCCTTCTGGTGGCAATGCGCGTGCGCGATCGCTTGGCTCGCCGGCGCGTTCGCGAACGTCAGCGCGAACCGTCCCGCTGCTTTTTCGCGAACCAGGAATTCCTCGAACAACCACGCGTTCGCGGCGAGCGTTCGCGCGTCGGCGCCCAAGCCGTAATCAAGGAACTCGTCCCGCATGCCGAGCAGGCACGACGGCTCTAGCCCGACCACTGGAACGCCGCGCTCCAGCCACGGCAGCAACGCGCTCAGCGTGCGCCTCGCCTCGAGCTTCGCCTGCGCAACGAGGCCCGCTACGAGAAAGGTCCTGCCGCAGCACAAGGGGCGCTCGCCGCCGACCGCGTTGGTGTGCACGACGTAGCCGGCGCGCTCGAGCACCGTACTCGCCGCGATCGCGTTCTCGTGCGCGAAATAGTTGGTAAACGAATCCACGAACAACATCACCTGCCGTGAATCGCTCGAGGACGTAGGCGCTGACGGCGATCGCGAGCGCAGGAAGTCGCCCTGCCAGCGCGGCAGCGAACGACGCGTCGACAGCCCAAGCATGCGCTCGCTCAAGCGCGCGGCGCCGGGAACGCGATCGCGCAGCGCCGGCAGCCACGGCATTCGCGAGAGCAACGGCGCGTAACGGGGCAGGTAGGCGATCAGGCGTTCGCCGAGCGCGATGCCGTGTCGTGCCGCGCGCGCGGCACGC
>JBDTZQ010000078.1:0-13768 GCA_040005035.1 Betaproteobacteria bacterium
AAGGCGCAGGCGCTGATGACGGCGTCGCAGAAGCTCGGCGAGGCGATGTACGCCAAGACGCAGGCCGAAGCGGCGGCCGCGGGCGCGGGTGCCCAGGGCGCGGGCAACGCGGCGCAGGGCTCGAGCGCCAGGGACGACGAGAAAGTGGTGGACGCGGAGTTCACGGAAGTCAAAGACAAGAAGTGATATTGCGTCGCGCCGGCTCGGGGTCATCGCTCCGGAGTTGAGTGCCACGCGGCGTGACGCAATATCTGGCCGGGTTGGAGCGGGCACCTCTCTCATTTGCCAACTGAGGTCGCCTCTTAACTCGGCCGCTTGTTGTCATGCCGGCGGAACCGCTCAAGGGTCCGCCGGTTGCTGTTCGAATGCAGGGGAAATGCAACGATGGCGAAGCGCGACTACTACACGACATTGGGCGTCAATCGCGATGCGTCCGACGAGGACATCAAGAAGGCGTACCGCAAGCTCGCCATGAAGCATCATCCGGACCGCAATCCGGACGACAAGGCCTCCGAGGAGAAATTCAAGGAAGCCAAGGAAGCTTACGAAGTCCTGACCGACACCAAGAAGCGCGGCGCGTACGACCAGTTCGGGCACCCCGGCGTTGACGCAGCCGCCGGGTTCGGCGCGGGCGCGCGCGGGTTCGGGGGCGCGGAAGGCTTCGGTGGATTCGCCGATGCGTTCGGCGACATCTTCGGCGAGATCTTCGGCGGCGCGCAGGGCGGGCGCGGTCGCGGTGGCGGCGTGTATCGCGGCGCCGACCTGCGCTACAACCTCGAGTTGTCGCTGGAGGAAGCGGCGCGCGGCACCGAGGCCAAGATTCGCATCCCGGCGCTCGAGGAGTGCGAGACGTGTCACGGCAGCGGCGCCAAGCCGGGAACGCAGCCGAAGACGTGCACGACCTGCAACGGACAGGGGCAGGTGCGCGTGTCGCAGGGATTCTTCTCGATCCAGCAGACGTGCCCGCAGTGCCACGGCAGCGGCAAGATCATCCCGGAGCCGTGCGCAACGTGCAGCGGCGCGGGTCGGGTCAAGAAGCACAAGACGCTTTCAGTGAAGATTCCGACGGGCGTCGACACCGATGATCGAATCCGCCTTTCCGGAGAGGGTGAGGCTGGGCTCAACGGCGGCCCGTCGGGTGACCTCTACGTCGTGGTGACGCTCAAGCCGCACGCGGTCTTCCAGCGCGATGGCGCGGACCTGCATTGCGAGATGCCGATCTCGTTCGCCAATGCCGCGCTCGGCGGCGAGATCGAGATCCCGACGCTCGACGGCCACGCCAACATCAAAATTCCGGCGGAGACTCAGAGCGGCCAGGTGTTCCGCCTGCGCAACAAGGGCATCAAGCCGGTGCGCGCAAGCGTCCAGGGCGACCTCTTTTGCCACGTGGCAATCGAGACCCCGATCAAGCTCACCGGCCGGCAGAAGGACCTGCTGCGCGAGTTCGAGTCGATCAACGCCCAAGATCCCGAGCGGCATAATCCACGCGCCAAGAACTGGTTCGACCGCGTCCGGGAGTTCTTCGGGCCGTAGCTTGTCCGCGCCGGCGCCGGTAGAGCGTTACGATGCCGTCGTGATCGGCGCCTGCCAACCTGGAGATAGGGTGCAGGCGCGCGTTTGACGATGTTGGTGGCGTGGAGCCCCTGTTCCATCCGCCGCTTGCGGCGCTCCTGCGTCCAGGCGCTGTCATTCAGTGAGCGTGCTTCTCCACCGCTCGCCTCCGGGCGATCGCAACGGGCGATGCGACGGGTCCAATCTTAGTCATCTGCTTTGCGGTGGTCGCCTCCGCAACCCGCAAGTCGTAGACATTCTGAAGGTTCATCCAAAATCGCGCGCTGGTGTTGAATGCACGTGCGAGTCGCAGCGCAGTATCCGCGGTCACCGAGCGCTTTTCATTCATCAGCTCAGTTATCCGATTTGTCGGAACATCGATGCGGCGAGCAAACTCGGCAGCGCTCATCTGGAGTGCTTGGAGTTGCTCAGCGAGATGCGCTCCTGGGTGTATTGCGAGGCGTGGCATGATCAATTTCCTAGGCTGGGCGGTTGGGGGTCGTGTTCTAGTGATAGTCGACGATTTCTACGTCCATAGCGCCGTCGCTGCCTTTTGGCCATTCAAAACAGATTCTCCACTTGTCGTTTATTCGAATGCTGTGCTGCCGCTTTCTGTCCCCCTGCAACGCTTCCAGGTGGTTGCCGGGCAAGTTTAGGTCCCCGAGAACAAAGGCTGAGTCCAGTTGGTCAAGCTTCATCTCGGCCTTCCGTCGGAACGACTCGAATGCCTTCACGCGCCTTCCAGCATGAAAGTCTTTCGTCAGTCTTCTTTTGAACGACTTAATCACGACGGCAGCATGCTTCATATTACGCGTTACGTCAAGCGTAACGACGTTCGCGCCAAAGAGGCAACCGACGCGCAACTTCTCATCCCCATCGTCGACTGATCGTACCTTGGTCTGCGCTAGACTACACAGCTATGCCGGTATCAAGACCGCACCGAAGACGCGCCAAGAACTGGTTCGGCCGCGTGCGGCAATTCTTCGGGCCGTAAGTTGTCTGCCTCTGGGCCGGTAGAGCGCTACGACGCCGTCGTGATCGGCGCCGGCGCCGCCGGCATGATGTGCGCCGCCACCGCCGGCGCACGCGGGCGACGCGTCCTGCTCATCGAGCACTATCCCAAGCTCGGCGAGAAGATACGCATCTCGGGCGGCGGACGCTGCAATTTCACCAATCTCCACGCGACGCCTGCGAATTTTCTTTCGCGCAATCCCGACTTCTGCCGGTCCGCGCTGGCACGCTACACGCCGCGCGATTTTCTGGACCTCGTCGAGCAGCACGGCATCGCCTGGCACGAGAAAAAGCTCGGGCAGCTTTTCTGCGATGGCAGCTCGCTGCAGATCGTCGCCATGCTGCGCGAGGAATGCGATCGCGCCGGCGTGCAATGGCGCATGCCGTGTGCAGTGACCGACGTGGCGCACCGCGACGGCGAGTTCGTGCTCGGGACAGCGCAGGGCGGCGTGGTCGCGCCGGCGCTGGTCGTCGCCAGCGGCGGACTCACCGTTCCGAAGATCGGCGCGACGCCGTTGGGCTACTACGTCGCCGAGCAGTTCGGCCTCGCCGTGGTCGCGCCGCGCCCGGCGCTCGTGCCGCTCGCGCTCGATGCCGCGGACCTGGCGAGCTACGGCGACCTTTCCGGCGTATCCATCGACGCCAGGGTTGCGTGCAACGGTGGGAACTTTCGCGAGAACGTCCTGTTCACGCATCGCGGCCTGTCGGGCCCCGCGATACTCCAGATCTCCTCGTACTGGACCGGCGGCGATGCGATCGAGATCGATCTTCTGCCGGGGATCGACTTTGCCGCGACGGTGCGCGACGCGCGCCCAGGCCCGGCGCGGCTCGAGGCCGTGCTTGCTGCGCGCTGGCCTCGCCGCTTCGCGCAGCAATGGTGCGAGGCAGAGGGCGCTTTGGGCCTGCTCGCCGCGTGGAGCGAGCGCAGGATCCGCGAGCTCGAGGCGCGGGTTCACTCCTGGAAGCTTTGCCCCTCGGGGACGCTCGGCTACAACAAGGCGGAGGTGACGCACGGCGGCGTGGACACGCGCGAGCTTTCCTCGAAGACCATGGCGGCGCGGCGTGTTCCCGGACTGCATTTCATCGGCGAGGTGGTCGACGTCACGGGTCACCTGGGCGGCTTCAACTTCCAGTGGGCGTGGTCTTCGGGCCGCGCGGCGGGGCTCGCGATCTGAGTTACGTGGCGGCGCCGCATCGACGGCGCACGCTCGGCATGATCCGCGGCTTGTGGCGGCGATGCGATCAGCTTAGCATTCGCATCTTTGTGTCGCGATGGAGAAATCGATGCGTGTGGGTCAATGGATTGCCGCGATGGCGCTCGCGCTGGTCGCAGCCGGCGCAGCCGCGCAGGTCAGGATCGGGCTGATGGTGTCGGCGACCGGTCCGACATCGGCGATCGGCATCCCGCAGAAGAACACCGGCGAGCTTCTCCCGAGAAAGATCGGCGACACCGCCATCGAATACATCCAGCTCGAGGACGGCGGCGACACGACGCGCGCCGTGCAGAACGCCAAGAAGCTCATCGCCGAGAACAACATCGACGCGCTGATCGGACCGTCGACCACGCCCAATGCGCTCGCGATCCTCGATGTCATCGCCGAGGCGAAGGTCCCGATGATGGCCACCGTCGGGACGTCATCGGTCGTCGAGCCGGTTGACGCCAAGCGACGCTGGGTGTTCAAGACTACGCAGAACGACGACCTCATCGCCGCGGCATTGATCCGCAACATGGTCAAGAGTGGTGTCAAGACGGTCGGATTCATCGGCTTCAACGATCCGTACGGCGAGAACTGGTACAAGGTGTTCGGCGCGCTGGCGCAGGGAGCGGGCATCTCGATCACCGCCAGCGAGCGCTACGCGCGCACCGACCAGAGCGTAACCGGCCAGGTGCTCAAGCTCATGGCGTCCAAGCCCGACGCGGTGCTGATCGCGGCGGTCGGCGGCCCCGCGGTGCTTCCGCAGGCCACGCTCTACGACCAGGGCTACAAGGGGCGCATCTATCAGACGCACGCCGTCGCGACCGACGACTTCATCAAGCTCGGCAAGGAAAAAGTCGAAGGAACGACGCTCGCCGCGGGTTCGATGCTGGTCATCGACGACATCCCGGCGTCCGACCCGATCAAGAAAGTCGCGAGCGGCTACATGGCCGCGTACGAGAAGCAGTTCGGCACGCGACCCGCGACCTTCGGCGCAAACACCTACGACGCGGGCCTGTTGCTGCAGCAGGCGATCCCCGTCGCGCTCAAGGCCGGAAAACCCGGGACGGAAGCGTTCCGCGTGGCCTTGCGCGACGCGCTCGAGCAGCTCAAGGATGTCACCGGCTGTCAGGGCGTGTTCAACATGAGCGCCACCAACCACAACGGCATGGACGAGCGCGCGCGCGTGCTCGTCGTGGTTCGCGACGGCCGGTTCCGGCTGCTCGCCGAGTAGCGAGCGGGGACCGCATGCGCGTCGGGACGAGCACGCGATCGAGCGATGCCCCGGTGATCGGCATCCTGCTGGCGGCGGGGAGCGCATCACGCTTCGGCGGTGGCAAGCTGATGGCGTCGCTTCCCCGCGCGAACCCGCCGACGACATTGGTCGCCGCATCACTCGAACGGCTGCGCGCCGCGGTGGCCGGCATCGTCGCGGTGGTGCGCGAAGGAGATGAGGCGCTCGCCACGATGCTCCGCGTAGCGGGCGTGCGCGTCACCGTGTGTCCGAACGCCGCCGAGGGCATCGGTGCGAGCCTCGCATGGGGCGTGCGCGCTTCCCCGGTTGCGGCGGGGTGGGTGGTCGCACTGGCCGACATGCCCTGGATCGGCGCGTCGAGCGTCGCCGCCGTGGTCGAGGCGCTGCGCAACGGTGCCCGCATCGCCGCGCCGCGGGTCGACGGCGTGCGCGGGCATCCGGTGGGATTCTCGGCCGCCTGTTACGGCGAGCTGAGCGCGCTTCGCGGCGATGAAGGCGCCAAGCGGATGCTGTCCGCGCATGCGGCATCGGTCCAACTCATCGACGTCGCCGATCGGGGCGTGTTGCTCGATATCGACACACCGGCGGACCTGATGCTCATCCCACTCCCCACGGAGGAGGGGTAGGGGCGACCAACGCGTCGCTCAATCGCCGGCGGTCTGCCTCCACATGTCGACCTGCCGGCCGACGATGCGGTTCTCCTCGTCCTGCATTTTCCACCACGCGCGCAGCTCAGGCTCCTCGAGCGGGCGCGAGATGAGAAATCCCTGCGCTTCCTCGCAGCCGTGCGACTTGAGGAACTCGAACTGCGCGACGGTTTCAACGCCTTCGGCGATCACGCGCAGCCCGAGGCTGTGCGAGAGCGCGATGATCGCCTGCGTGATCGCCTCGTCGTTGCGGTTCTTCTCGAGTCCGTGGACGAAGCGCTGGTCGATCTTTACGCCCTGGATCGGCAGGCGCGCCAGGTACGACAGGCTCGAGTAGCCGGTGCCGAAATCGTCGACCGTGATCGACACGCCCATCTGCTTCAGGCGGATCAGCGTCGCCACCGCCTTGTCGGGGTGCGTGATGATCACGCTCTCGGTGATCTCGAGATCGAGATAGCGCGCAGGCAGCCCGCTGGTCTTGAGCGCATCTTCGACGATCGACAACCAGCTGTCATGCTGGAGCTGCTGCACCGAGAGGTTGACCGCCAAGCGAAGCATCATGTGTTGGCGATGCCACACCATCACCTGCCGGCAGGCATCGCGCAACACGCGCGCGCCGAGCGCCTGAATCATCCCCGATTCCTCGGCGATAGGGATGAACTCGTTGGGACCGATGATGCCGCGCTCCGGGTCGCGCCAGCGCAGCAGCGCTTCCACGCCGCAGGCGCGCCCGGTGCCCATGTCGATCTGCGGCTGGTAGACGAGGAAGAACTCGTCGTCCATCAGGCCGCGGCGCATGTCGGTTTCGAGCTGCAAACGCGCCTGCACGCGCGCGTTCATGTCGGCGGTGAAAAAACGATAGGCATTGCGGCCGGCGTCCTTCGCCGCGTACATCGCGGTGTCGGCCTGCTTGATGAGCCCGCCGGGATCGTCGGCGTCGATGGGATACAGCGATACGCCGATCGAGCAGGTGAGCGTCGGCGTCTGCTCGCCCAGTCGGAACGGCGCCAGAAACGACTCGCGGACGCGCGAGAGCACCGCCATGATTTCGAAGGTCGCCTTGTCGGGATCGAGTCCGGGCAGCACGATCACGAACTCGTCGCCGCCGAGTCGTGCCACGGTGTCAGTCTCGCGCACCGCGTTGGTGAGCCGCTGCGCAACCGCCTGCAGAAGCTGGTCGCCCGCGTCGTGGCCCAGCGTGTCGTTGATGCGCTTGAAGTGGTCGAAGTCGAGGAACAGGCACGCCACCTGCTGTTGCTCGCGCATCGCCTGCGCGACGATCTGCTTCAGGCGCTGGTTGAGCAGAGCGCGGTTGGGCAGGCCGGTGAGGATGTCGTGCTGCGCGAGCTTGTACGCCTGCGCCGTCGCGATCTCGAGCTCCTTGGTGCGCAGCGCCACCTTGTCCTCGAGCGTGCGCTGGTAGGACGCCACCTCGGCCTGCGACGACGCCAGGCGCCCGATCATGTGATTGAACGTCTGCGTGAGCATGCCGATCTCGTCGCCGGACTTGGCCGGCACGCGCACGTCGAGCCGCCCCGCGCCCACCGCGCGGGCGGCGTCGGTGAGCAGGCGCATCGGCGCGACCAGCCGGCGCGTCAGCCACAACGCCAGCAGTATCGACACGCCGACCAGCGCGCCGATCACCGAAAGCGCTCCGACGATGCTGTCGCGCAGTTTCGATTGGCTGCGCTCGAAGCTCATTCCCAGGCGCACGTACCCGACCGGCGCGGCGTGGGCTCCGGCGGTCGCTGCCGTGCTGGCCGGGGCATTCGAGGCTGCGGCGCCGGATTCGATGCGCCGCGTTCCCAGGATGGGAGAGATCAACTCGAGAAAGCGGTTGCCGTTGACGTCCTGGACGCTGGTCGTCACCGTTTCCGGACGCATGCCCGCGAGCATTCGCGGCGGTGGCGATGCGTCGCCGTAGCTTCGCATCAGCAGAGGCTTGCCCTGCGCGTCGAGCACCGCGACGTAGGCGACATCGCGGTCGCCATCGAGCGTCTGCGACATGCGCTGCAGCGACGCGCGGTCGGCGGCGACTACAGCGTGCTCGGAGCGTTCCGCGATCATCGCCCCCAGCGTCATGGCCTTAGTGGTGAGACGCATTTGCTCGTCGGCGATCTGCTGGCGCACCAGCAGCGCCGAAATACCGACGGCGGTGGCGATGATCAGCCCGATGGCGAATACGTTGAGCTTGGTCAGCAGGCCGATGCGCCCCGGCTGTATCCGCAATGGCGCAATCGTCATGGCCGGCAGCGACGACGGCGCGCGCGTGATCGTCGGCTCACGCATGGCGATGGCGTCGCCGGAGCATCGCGGGGTGCGCGTGGGCGTGATGAAAACGCGGTGATGTCATTGCGGCGATGCGATGCGCATTCAGGCGACCGCCACGGGGATCCTGCCGATGCGCTTTTGCCACTCGCGCGGGCCGCTCTCGTGCACCGACACGCCGCGCGCGTCGACGGCGACGGTGACCGGCATGTCCTTGACCTCGAATTCGTAGATCGCTTCCATGCCGAGATCGGCGAAGGCGACCACGCGCGAGCTGCGGATAGCCTTGGACACGAGGTACGCCGCGCCACCGACCGCCATGAGATACGCCGCACCGTGCTTGCGGATCGCCTCGATCGCGACCGGGCCGCGCTCGGCCTTGCCGATCATCGCGATGAGCCCGGTGTTGGCGAGCATCATCTCGGTGAACTTGTCCATGCGCGTCGACGTCGTGGGACCCGCCGGGCCGACGACTTCGTCGCGCACCGGGTCGACCGGTCCCACGTAATAGATCACGCGATTTTTGAAATCGACGCCTTCCGGCAGCGGCTGCCCCTTGGCGATCAGCTCGCCGATGCGCTTGTGCGCGGCGTCGCGGCCGGTGAGCATCCTGCCGTTGAGCAGAAGGCGGTCGCCGGGCTGCCACGTCGCGACGACTTCGCGGGTGAGCGTGTCGAGGTCGACGCGCCTGGACTCCGCCGCCGGCGTCCAGTGCACGTCGGGCCAGCGCGAAAGATCGGGGGGATCGAGGCGTGCGGCACCCGATCCGTCCAGCGTGAAGTGCGCATGACGCGTCGCGGCGCAGTTGGGGATCATGCCGACCGGCTTTCCTGCCGCGTGCGTCGGATACTCGAGGATCTTGACGTCGAGCACCGTCGACAGACCGCCGAGCCCCTGCGCGCCGATGCCGAGCGCGTTGGCGGCATCGTAGATCTCGATGCGCAGCTCCTCGGTGGCGTTGGCCGGGCCGCGCGCTTTGAGCGCGTGCATGTCGATCGGCTCCATCAGCGCTTCCTTGGCGAGCACCATGGCCTTTTCCGCGGTGCCGCCGATGCCGATGCCGAGCATGCCGGGTGGACACCAGCCCGCGCCCATGGTCGGCAGCGTCTTCACCACCCAGTCGGTGATCGAGTCCGAGGGGTTGAGCATCACCAGCTTGGATTTGTTCTCCGAGCCGCCGCCCTTGGCCGCGATCTTCACTTCCACCGTGTTGCCCGGCACCAGGTCGAAATGCACCACCGCGGGAGTGTTGTCGCGCGTGTTGACGCGCTTGCCGGCGGGGTCGGCGACGATCGACGCGCGCAGCGTATTGTCCGGATGCGTGTAGGCGCGGCGGACGCCTTCGTTGACCATGTCGCCGACGCTCATGGTGACGCCCTGCCACTGCACGTCCATGCCAATTTTCACGAACGCGACGACGATGCCGGTATCCTGGCAGATCGGGCGATGGCCCTCGGCGCACATGCGCGAGTTAGTGAGGATCTGCGCGATGGCGTCCTTGGCGGCGGGCGATTGCTCCGCCGCGTACGCCTCGGCAAGCGCCTCGATGTAGTCGACCGGATGGTAGTACGAGATGTACTGCAGCGCGTCGGCGATGCTCGCGATGAAGTCTGCCTGCTTGATTGCGGTCACGGGTCGGGGCCGCCTGCCGGCAACGGCGCGGTGTACGGGGGGATCACAATTCTACCATCGCCCCCGGGGCGTCCCGCCCTCCCTGGCGTGACCCGGGACAGCCCGATTGCGCTCGACGCGTGACACTCGGTAGACTGCGCAAAACCACCAAAAACGGGCGCGCTTTGGCTCCCCGTGCCTGCTGCCCACCAGGAGAATCCCATCATGGCCAATATCGAGTCGGTTTCGCACGAGACGCGGGTGTTCGAGCCTCCGCGCGAGTTCGCGGCGCGCGCCAACGTTTCGAAGGTGAAGTTCGACCAGCTCAACGCCGCCGCGGCCAAGGACTATCCCGGATTCTGGGCCGACCTCGCGAAAAGCGAGCTGCTCTGGCACAAGCCGTTCACGCGCTCGCTCGACGATTCCAAGGCGCCGTTCTACAAGTGGTTCGAGGACGGTGAACTCAATGTCTCGTACAACTGCCTCGACCGCAACCTCGACAACGGCAACGCCGAGAAGACTGCGATCATCTTCGAAGCCGACGACGGCGCGGTGACGCGCGTCACCTATCGCGAGCTGCACGCACAGGTGTGCCGCTTCGCCAATGGGCTTAAGTCGCTCGGCGCGAAAAAGGGCGATCGCATCATCATCTACATGCCGATGTCGGTCGAGGGCGTCATCGCGATGCAGGCGTGCGCCCGGATCGGCGCGACGCATTCGGTGGTTTTCGGCGGCTTCTCGGCCAAGTCGCTGCAGGAGCGCATCATCGACGCCGGGGCCACCGCCGTCATCACCGCCGACGAGCAGGTGCGCGGCGGCAAGCATCTGCCGCTCAAGGCGATCGTCGACGAGGCGCTCGGCCTGGGTGGCTGCGAGGGCATACGCAACGTCGTAATTTATCGGCGCACCGGCGGCAGCGTCGGCTTCGCCGCGCCGCGCGACGTATGGATGCACGAGCTCGCGGCGAAACAGGCGGACACGTGCACGCCCGAGTGGGTGGGCGCGGAGCATCCGCTGTTCATCCTGTACACCTCGGGATCGACGGGCAAGCCCAAGGGCGTGCAGCACAGCTCGGCCGGCTACCTGCTGTGGGCCATGCTCACGATGAAGTGGACCTTCGACATCAAGCCGGAGGACATATTCTGGTGCACCGCCGATATCGGCTGGGTCACCGGCCACACCTACATCACCTACGGGCCGCTCGCCGTAGGGGCGACCGAGATCGTGTTCGAGGGCATCCCCACGTTCCCCGATTCCGGACGCTTCTGGCAGACGATCGCCAAGCACAAGTGCAGCGTGTTCTACACCGCGCCCACCGCGATCCGCTCGCTCATCAAGGCGTCGAACGGCGCACCTCAGACCGCGCCCAAGAACTACGACCTCGCGAGCCTGCGGCTCCTGGGCAGCGTCGGCGAGCCGATCAATCCTGAAGCGTGGATGTGGTACCACGAGAACGTCGGCGGCGGCCGCTGTCCGATCGTCGATACCTTCTGGCAGACCGAGACCGGCGGCCATATGATCACGCCGCTCCCCGGCGTGACGCCGCTCGTACCCGGATCATGCACGCTGCCGCTGCCGGGGATCATCGCCGCGATCGTCGACGAAGCAGGGCACGACGTCGAGAACGGGCAGGGCGGGATCCTGGTCGTGAAAAAGCCGTGGCCATCGATGATCCGCACTATCTGGGGCGATCCCGACCGCTACCGCAAGTCGTACTACCCCGACGAGCTCGGCGGCAAGCTCTACCTCGCCGGCGACGGCGCGGTGCGCGACAAGACCACCGGCAACTTCACCATCATGGGACGCATCGACGACGTGCTCAACGTGTCGGGGCACCGCATGGGCACGATGGAGATCGAATCCGCGCTGGTGTCCAATCCGATGGTGGCCGAAGCGGCGGTGGTCGGTCGCCCCGACGATCTCACCGGCGAGGCGGTGTGCGCGTTCGTCGTGCTCAAGCAGGCGCGGCCATCGGGCGCCGACGCGGAGAAGATCGCCAAGCAGTTGCGCGACTGGGTGGGGAAGGAGATCGGCCCGATCGCCAAGCCCAAGGACATCCGCTTCGGCGACAACCTCCCCAAGACGCGCTCGGGCAAGATCATGCGTCGCCTGCTGCGCTCGATCGCCAAGGGCGAGAACATCACCCAGGATACTTCGACGCTGGAGAACCCCGCGATTCTCGATCAGCTGAAGCAGGCGCTGTAAAAAGCGTTACGACGTGGGCGGCGCGGTCTCGGCGAACGAGGAACGCTTCGCGAGCTTCTCGGCGAGCTTGAGCAGATTCGGAAACTCGGTGCGCCATGCGATCGCGGGCTGGCGCAGGTCGAGATAACCCAGCGCGCAACCGGTCGCGATGTCGGCCAGCGTGTAGGCGTCGCCGCTGCACCAGGCGCGATCCCCGAGGTCGCTGGACATCTCGGCGACGCCGCGCTGCATCTTCAGCCCCTGATACGCGATCCACTCGCTGCTCTGCTGATGCGCAGGGCGCTTGGTCTCGCGCACCACGGAAAGCACCGCGTCGCACACGCCGTCGGCGAGCGCTTCCCAGCGGCGCACGGCGATGCGCTGCCGGCTGGGTTCGGGTATGAGTCGCGACACCGGCGTCACCGTGTCGAGATAGCCGACGATGACCCGCGAGTCGTAGAGCATCGTGCCGTCGTCGAGGATGAGCACGGGGATCTTGCCCAGCGGATTGAACTGCGGCACCGCCGACTGCGCGTCCCACGGGTTGGCATCGACGTACTCGCACTCGATCTTCTTCTCGATGAGCACGATGCGGACCTTGCGCGAATACGGGCTGGTGGCGGCGGTGTACAGCTTCATGGATCAGAAAAAGGTGATGCCCCGGGCTTGAGCGCGCGAGCGAATGCTTGTCGTGAATTATAGCATTCGCGCGCTCGGGCGCATCGCGGGGATCGCAGCGCTCTTGTGCTAAGATTCACTCGCCGAATTCGCATCACGAAAGTGTACGCATCGCAGTGTACGCATCGTCACCATGCCGACCGCCGACGCGCTTTCGCCGCTGACCGCCCTTACTGCGCTCACTGCCCTCTGCCCCCTGGATGGTCGCTATCGCGCACGGGTCGCGTCGCTCTCCGCCTACTTTAGCGAATACGGACTGATCCGCGAGCGCATTCGCGTCGAGCTCGCGTGGCTGCAGGCGCTGAGCGAAGCCCCGGAAGTGACCGAGCTCGCGCCGTTTTCCGTCGAGGCTCGCAAGGCGCTCGCCGACGCCGGCGCGAAGTTCGCGGTCGCCGACGCCGAGCGGGTCAAGGCCATCGAGGCGACGACCAACCACGACGTCAAGGCCATGGAATACTGGCTCAAGGAGCGCTTCGCGGGCATTCCCGAGATAGCGGCGGCGAGCGAATTCATCCATTTCGCGTGCACCTCCGAGGACATCAACAACCTTGCGTACAACTGCATGCTGCGCGACGCGCGTCACGACGTGATGCTGCCCGCGCTCGGCGAGCTGGTTGCGGAGTTGCGCGCGCTCGCGCACGCGCATGCCGATGTCGCCATGCTGTCGCGCACGCACGGCCAGGCGGCGACACCGACGACGCTGGGCAAGGAGATCGCCAACGTCGTCGCCCGACTCGATCGCGCGATCGGTGTGTTTGCCGGCGCGCCGCTGCCCGGCAAAATCAACGGCGCGGTCGGCAACTACAACGCGCACGTCGCGGCGTATCCCGACGTGGACTGGGAAGCGATCGCGCGCCGCATCGTCATCGGTCTCGGCCTCGAGTTCAACGCCTACACGACGCAGATCGAGCCGCACGACGGGCTGGCGGCGCTGTTCGACGCGCTGGCGCGGGTGAACACGATCATCGTCGATCTCGATCGCGACGTCTGGGGCTACATCTCGCTCGGTTATTTCCGCCAGAGGCCGAAGGAGGGCGAGGTCGGCTCGTCGACCATGCCGCACAAGATCAATCCGATCGACTTCGAGAACTCCGAGGGCAACCTCGGGTTGTCGAACGCGCTGCTGCGTCATCTTGCGGAGAAGCTGCCGATCTCGCGCTGGCAGCGCGACCTTTCCGACTCGACGGTGCTGCGCAACGTCGGCGTCGCGTTCGGTTATGCGTTGCTCGGCGTGCTGTCGTGCCGGCAGGGACTGTCGCGGTTGGCCGTCGACAGCGCGCGGATCGCCGCCGATCTCGACGCCAACTGGGACGTGCTCGCCGAGCCGATCCAGACGGTGATGCGCCGCTACGGCGTGCCCAATCCCT
>JBDTZQ010000079.1:0-13568 GCA_040005035.1 Betaproteobacteria bacterium
TTAGAGGAGAGACCATGAATAAAAAGCTCGTGGCCCTTGCCGTCGGCGGCGCATTCGCATTGCCGCTCGCTGTGCAGGCGCAAACCGCGAACGTCACGCTGTACGGTCGCTTGAACTTGGACCTTGAATTCGTCAGCGGCAAGACCTGCCAAAACGGTGCCACCGGCGGAGCCGGCAGCACCGGCGTCAACACCGGCGGCAACCAAAGCACGGGCGGCACCTCCTGTTCGCAGCTGGCCTCGGCGACGCCCGCCAATGTAATCTCGAACAAGACCGTCAACCGTGTCAGCTCGAACTCGTCGCGCTTCGGCATGCGCGGCACCGAGAGCCTGGGCGGCGGTCTCAACGCGGTGTTCCAGATCGAGCAGAACGTTTCCGGCGATGCCGGCAACTCGTCCGGCTCGGGCCTGGCCAGCCGTGAAACATTCGTCGGCCTGCAAGGCGGCTGGGGCCGCGCCACCATCGGCAAGTTCCTGATGCCGATGGACGACCTGCACCCCATCTTCGGTAACGCCCCCACGCTGACGACGTCGATCCTGTCGACGGCGTCTCTGTGGGCCTTTGGTAACCTCAACAAGGCCTCGGGTGGCTTCGACGCGCGTACCGGCAACAACATCCGCTACGACACGCCGAACATGATGGGCTTCACCGCGGCGGTCCAGTACTCGACGCGCGACGGCACGGGCGGCGCCAACCAGACGCCGAACGGCGGCGACAACGGCGATCATCCGTCCGAAATCAATCACGCCTACGTCGTCGGCGCCAACCTTATTTATAGCAACGGCCCGTTCCAGATCGGCGTCGGCGGCGAAGTGAACCGCAACGTTCGTAACAACTACGCTGCTGGCGGACCGAACCTGCGCGACACCGACTGGACCATCGCCGGTTCGTACAACTTCGGCACGATCATGCAGGGCTTCGGTCTGCAAATCGGCCTGGCGTACGAGCAGACGCGCTACCAGGTGCAATCGGCCGCGGTCGCTGGTTCCAGCTGCAATATAACCACGGGCGGCACGTGTAGCCTGAACCGCAATTTCGGTGGCGTCTCGGCGACGATTCCCATCGGCGGCGGCAAGATGTACCTCTTCTACGGCAAGGCGACCGGCGGCAAGGGAAGTGCGCCTGAAGGAACGTCGGTTGGTTACCTGACCCGTGGCGGCAGCACCGGTGCTCAGCAGGGCGAGATTTCATACAGCTACAACCTGTCGCCACGCACGTTGCTCTACGCCGGCTATAACAAGCTGATCAACCAGTGCAAGGCGTCGTACACGTTCAATATCAACGCGTACCCGATCGCTGTCGGCCAGTACGGCGCGGCTCCGGGTTCGGCCGGCGATTTCTGCAGCGGCCAGCCGGGTGGCGCCGTGTTCGGCATCGTTCATCTGTTCTAATCGGACAGCGAACGATCCGAGAGCAAGTCGTATTCGAGTAGAGGTTGAAGTGATCACAAGGGCGTCCTCCGGACGCCCTTTTTTTTCTCTTGCCCTCACTTGCCGTATGATTCCGTCGTGGCCATCGATCGTCTCGATCACGTCGTGAGCGCGCTCGACCGCGTGTTGCGAACGCTCGTGGGCACGACCGCGTCGGCGCGGCCGTATCCTGCGTCCGACGTCCCCGATCGCGTCCTGAGCGCGGAAGAGCGTCGACACGCCGCGGGATTGATGCGCGTCAACCATACCGGCGAGGTCTGCGCGCAGGCGCTCTACCAGGCTCAGGCGCTGATCGCGCGCGATGCAGCGATGCGCTCGCGGCTCGAGCACGCGGCGCGCGAGGAGCAAGACCACCTTGCATGGACGAGCCAGCGGCTTGGCGAGCTGGGTGCGCGAGCGAGCCTTGCCAATCCACTGTGGTACGCCGGCTCGTTTGCCATCGGGCTCTGCGCGGGCCTCGCGGGCGATCGCACCAGCATGGGTTTCGTCGTGGAGACCGAGCGCCAGGTCGAGGAGCACCTCACCCGCCATATCGACCGGCTTCCGGTGCAGGACGATCGCAGCCGCACCGTCGTCGCGGCGATGCGCGACGACGAGGTCCGGCACGGCATGAGCGCGCGGGACGCCGGCGCCGCGGAGCTCGCTCTGCCGCTCAAGCTGCTGATGCGGGCCACGGCGAAACTGATGACGTTGACCGCGTATCGCGTGTAGCGCATTGCGATGAATTGCTTTCGTACGGGCCTGCTCGCCCTGGTCTGCGCTGTGTCGATGTCGAGCGCGCACGCGCAATTCTCCAACGTCCGCCTCTACGGCAACCTGAACCTCGACCTGGAGCTGGTCAGCGGCCGGCAGCCTGACGGGCGCAATCCAACGGTTGTGCGCGTTTCGAGCAACTCATCCCGGTTCGGCATGCGCGGCGTCGAATATCTGGGCGCCGGCAACGCGGCGATATTCCAGATCGAGTCGAGCGTGCAGGGCGACACCGGAAATGCGCCCAGCACCGGCATCGCCAGCCGCGAGACCTACGTCGGCGTGCAGGGCGAATGGGGTTTGATCAAGCTCGGGAAGTTCCTGACCCCGTACGACGACATCATCCCGATCTTCGGCAACTCGCCGACGCTGACTACGTCCATCCTGTCGACGGCGGCCATCTGGGCGCAGGGGCCGCTGCAAAAAGGCCAGGGCGGATTCGATGCGCGCCTGGGCAACTCGATCCGATACGAGACGCCGAATTTTTCCGGCTTCACCGGTGCGCTGCAGTACTCCACGCGCGATTCGTCGGGCAATCCCACCGGGGCCGCCGGCGACAACGGCGACCACGCGTCCGAGATACGCCACGCATTCGTGGCCGACATCGCGGGCTTCTACAGCAACGGTCCGCTGGACCTGGGCCTCGCATACGAAGCCAACTATGCGATCCGTGCCACGGGGCGCCATGATGCGGCGCTGTCGATGGCCGGTGGTTATGATTTCGGAACGGTCGCGGAAGGCATCGGGCTACGTGCTGGGGCAGTGTACGAATACCTCCGCTACGACACGCCGACCGGCAGCCTCAAGCGCAATTTCTACGCGGTCTCCGCCACGGTGAGCGTCGGCGAAGGTGCTCTGTACGCGTTCTTTGGCCGCGCCGACAACGGCTTTGGCGGCGCGGTCGACGGAACCCAGATCGGCGGTCTCACCAAGGGACCCAACTCGTCAGCGGTGCAGTGGGAGATCTCGTACAGCTTCAACCTGTCGCCGCGCACGATGTTCTATGCGGGCTACGTGCAGGTGGCCAACCAGGCCAATGCGTTCTACAACTTCAACATCAACGAATACCCGGCAACACCCGGCGCGCGCCTGAACGGGCTGGTCGCCGGCATGGCGCACTTTTTCTAGGCTGGCGCGTCGTCCGATCCCTTCTGAGCACGGAGCCACGCGCGCAACGCAGCGAGCCTGGCCCTTCGGATGCGCTGCGGCAGGTCCAGCGCGCCGGCATGCCTCGCCGCAACGGCGCTCGCGTCGACTGCGCGCACTGCTTCGAGTGCGCCCTGGACACCCTCGCGGAAATCGGGAGCATCGTCGGCATGTCCCGGCCGCGAGCGCACATCGGCTTCGCAGGCACGCAGCAGACCGTCGAGCCGCTCGGGACGCCGCAACGCGTCCGCTGCCGTGAGCAGATCGAGCAGGGTCGAGGCCCGCAACACCACGGCGCGCTGCACCGTTGCGTGATACCGGGCCACCAGGCGCGCCATCTCGCGGCACTCCGCTGTTGCACGCAGTCGCAGCGATAGGGCCTCGGCGATGCGCACGCTTTCGCGCTCGTGCGCGATGTGGCGCGGCCACTGCGCCCGCGGCGTGGCCGCCTTGCCTAGATCGTGAGCCAGCACCGCATAGCGCACAGGAAGGGAATCGCCGGCGGCGGCGCTGTAGTCGAGCGCCTGCAGCACATGCACGCCGGCGTCGAGCTCGGGATGGTGCGCGATCGGCTGCGGCACGCCGAACAGCCGGTCGAGCTCCGGCAGGAGCACGGCGAGCGCGCCGCAACGTCGCAGCTCGGCGAAGAATCGCGCCGGATGCGCTTCCATCAGCGCGCGCGCGAGCTCCTGCCATACGCGCTCAGGGGTGAGCGTCGACAGTTCTCCGGAGGCGACGAGCCGGCGCATCAGCGCCTCGGTACCGGGAGCGACCTCGAAGCCGAGCCGGGCGGCGAAGCGAGCGACGCGAAGCACGCGCAGCGGGTCTTCGGCGAAGGCGTCGCTGACGTGACGCAACACGCCGGCGGCCAGGTCCGCTTCGCCGCCGAAGGGGTCGACCAGCGTGCCGTCGTCGCCACGCGCCATCGCGTTGATGGTCACGTCGCGGCGTGCCAGGTCCTGCTCGAGGGTGACGTCGGGCGCAGCGTGAAAGATGAAGCCGCGATATCCGCGGCCACTCTTGCGCTCGGTGCGCGCGAGCGCGTATTCCTCGTGGGTCTGCGGATGGAGAAAAACCGGGAAGTCTCGCCCGACCGGGCGGAACCCCAGCGCGGTCATCTCGTCGGGAGTCGATCCGACCACAACGTAGTCGCGATCGGCGACTGTGCGCCCGAGCAGCTCGTCGCGCACCGCGCCTCCCACCGCGTAGACCTTCATAGATGCCCGCTCCCCGCTCCCGCGACGTGCGCGCGAGCCCGCTCAGCGTCCGCTGCGCGCGCGGAAGGCGTCGAAGCGGCTGCGCGTCGCCTTGGTCGCGATGTATTCGGGCGCCACCGCTTCGAGCGCGGCGGCAGTGCCGAAGCGCTCCGGAAACGCGCAGTCACAGACGTTGTCCTTGCGCATCGACAGCACGTTGTCGCGGCTCATCAGCGGACCGGGAAGCCTTTCGAGCATCGCCGCCTGCAGCATCGACATCGACTCGCCCAGTGGCAGGATCGGACGCCGGTAACCCGACAACTCGCCCGCGTACGCGACCAGCTCACGCAGCGTGTATACCCTGGGACCGCACAGCGAGTAGCGCTCGCCGAGGGTGGAATCGTCGGACAGCGCGCGCACGAACGCGCGCGCGACATCACCCACGAACACCGGCTGGAAGCGCGCGCCCGGCGAGGCGAGGGCGATGAGCGGGAGGAGCCGCTCGATCTTGGCGAACATGTTGAGGAAACGGTCCTCGCGCCCGAAGATCACCGACGGCCTGAAGATCGTCCAGGCGAGCTCCGATTCGGCGATCACCGCCTCGCCTTCGGCCTTGGTGACGAGATAGCGGCTCGGCGCCTTCGGGTCGGCGCCGAGCGCGCTCATGTGCAGCACCCTGGCAACGCCGGCACTGCGGCACACTGACACGACATTTCGCACCAGCTCGACATGAGTGCGCTCGAACCCGGCTGCGGTCGCGTGCAGAATGCCCACCAGGTTGACGATCGCGTCGGCCCCGCGCACCAGGCGCTGCAGCATCGCGCGATCGTTGATATCGGCTTCGACGACATCGACCGTCGGCAGCAGGATCAGATGCTTGGCGCGCTCGCGGCTTCGCGTCGGAACACTTACGCGCAGACCCTGCGCCGCGAGCTGGCTGACGATGTGGCGGCCGACGAACCCGCTGCCGCCCAGCACGAGTACGCTCGTGACGTTCAACGCGTTTCTTCCGGACGGTCGGCCGCCGGCACGCTGGCCAGCGCCGCGCCGGCGGGCGTCACCGTGCCGAGCCGCTCGCGCAGCGCGACGTACGGCAGGCCGAGCTGCGCCTGGTAGAACATCGCGTTGGCGAGAACTTTTTTCACGTAGTCGCGCGTCTCGTTGAAGGGAATCGTTTCCGCGTAGATCGCGCCCTCGATTGGTGTCGCGCCGCGCCACGCCTGCGCGCGCCCGGGACCCGCATTATAGGCGGCGGTGGCGAGCACTGGCAGCCCGTCGAGGCGATCGAGCACGTAGCGCAGGTAGTACGTTCCGAACTGCGCGTTGACGCCGGGATTCTCGAGCTGGAGCGTGCGGAAGTCGGCGCGGCCCGTCTGCTTCGCGACCCAGCGCGCGGTCGGTGGCATGAGCTGCATGAGTCCGACCGCGCCCGCCGATGAAACGATGTTGGCTACGAAGCGGCTTTCCTGCCGCGCCACGCCGTACACCCACGCCGGGTCGACCTGCACGTCGCGAGCCGCCTGTGCGAACTCGTCGCGATATGGCGTCTGGTAGCGCAGCGCGAAATCGTGGCGCCGCTGCGTACGGTCGGCGGAATTGATCGAGCGATCGTAGAGGCCATTGCGACGCGCCACCTCGGCGGCGAGCAGCAGCACGTCGTCACCCTGCCCGCGCACGACATACTGCCACTCGCGCAATGCCTCGGGACGCAGATCGAACGCGGTGAGCATGATCACGCGCAGCACGGGCTCGCGCGCGGAGAACGCGGCCACCGCGGCGTCGTCCGGCGGCAGGGGCTCGCTGATCGGCATGATCGCCGCACCGAGCGCCTCCGCTGCCATGAGGCCGTAGAACTGATGCTCGGTGGCAAGCGTCGCGTAGAGCCGGGTGGCGTCGTCGCTCTGACCCGCCGCCGCCAGCGCGCGCGCCTTCCAGTAGCGCCAGGCCGGATCGAGCGCCTGGTCCTCGGGCATGGCGTCCACCGCGCGCATTACGTCGGGCCAGCTCCGCGCGCGCAGCGCCGCGCGCACGCGCCACGCGCGCTGCTCGGCATTTTGCGGCGCGGCACCCGCCGCCTGGTACCAATCGTTGGCGACGGGAAGCAGCGCTCGCGCGGCCTGATGCGCCACGAGCAGGTTTCCGTAGGCGCGGTCGGACGCCGGAAAGCGCCCGCGCACCTTCGTCCACGCCTCGTGCGCGAGCGTCGGGTCGCCGCGTGCGGCGCGATCCAGCGCGTAGAGCGCGAGCTCGCGGCCGGCTGGCGTTACAACGGAAAACTCGTTCTTCGCGAGCGCCTGCGCGGCGTTTCGCTCGGCGCGCTCGAGCTCGCGCGGGGACGGGCGCTCGGCCACCGGGAGCTCGAGCGCGAGCCTGGCCGCAAGCCTTGCATTACCCGCCTCGTGCGCGAGACGGAAGCGCGTCCAGATGTCGCGCGTGGTCAGGCGCTGCGCCTTGAGCAACGCGGCGAACAGCGCCTGGCAGGCCTCGGGCTGCTCCTGCCCGGATGCCCAATAAATCCTCGCATCCTCGAGCGCGCTGTCGCCCTCCTCCGCGCGCTTCCACTGGATGGCGTCGCAGGCGAGCTCGGTATCATCGCTCGCCCGCTGCGGGTACTCCACTGCGAACAGCGCCCACTGCTCGCGCCGGGCGAGCGATTTGAGCCATTCCACGCGAAGGCGATCGGCGATGGGAGCCCCCGCGTAGCGGGTGAGAAAGGCCCGCACCCGCTCCACATCCGCATCGTCGAGGCGCAACCGGATCTGCCAAAAGCCGACATATTGCTCGAGCAGGTGTCCCTTGAGCCGTGGAGCGATGCGGTCCAGCCGCGCCGCGTCTCCTGCGCGAAAGGCGTCGCGCGCCGCGAGGAAATCGGCGTCCGCGCTCTGCGCGTGCGCCGGGCCGATCAGCGCGCACGCGCAAACCAGCAGCGCGCGGACGATCATGCGGCTGCGCGCAGATCGCATCGGCTCGACTCCTGCAGACATGTCTCGTCGGAAAGGCATCTCGACATTATCGCCTATCGCGCTCGAAAACGTTTCCGTCTACGATTTCCGGACGCCGTTCGCGCGCGCCGGTTCCATCCGCACGCCGATCCGCCGCTTCGAAGCTTGGTTCGACCCGTTGCCCTCGGGCTGGGTTCGCAGCGAGCGCCCAAGCGCGCGGCAATGTTAGAATCGCCGCGCCGCTCGAGCGCAACTTTGGAGATTTGTATGCCACGAAATGAGGATTCGCCTCGCATCGGGATCCTGATGGGTAGCGACAGCGACTGGGACATCATGCGACACGCCGCGGAGCAGCTCGCGGCGTTCGGCATACCGTACGAAGCGCGCGTTCTTTCCGCGCATCGCCTTCCCGATGACACTTTCGCCTACGCGCAGGGGGCAGCTGCGCGCGGCCTCGCATGCATCATCGCCGGGGCCGGCGGGGCAGCGCACCTCGCCGGAGTGCTCGCCGCGAAGACCATGCTTCCGGTGCTGGGGGTCCCCATTCCGTCCAAATACCTTCGCGGCGAGGATTCGCTGCTCTCTACGGTGCAGATGCCCAAGGGCATCCCGGTGGCGACCTTCGCGATCGGCGAAGCCGGCGCCGCCAACGCCGCGCTGTTCGCGGTGGCGATGTTCGCGCTCTCCGATACGGCACTCGCCGCCAAGCTGGCGAAGTTCCGCGAGGAGCAATCCGCCTCGGTTCGCGCCAAGACGCTGCCGCCGCTCGCGAAGTGACAAGGCGCGAAGCGCCGGCGATCGCGTCGCACATCCCGTCCGGCGCGAGTCCTGCGTAGCGCGAAGATTTTCATGAGCGCCAAAACCCAACCGCGCCGCCCAGAGCGCCGCAGTGCCCAATGCGCCGGAGCGCGCAGCGCGAAGATGCTCCATTGAGCGCGCCTCTCTCCGGCGTCCGCGTGCTCGACCTGACCCGACTGCTCCCGGGTCCGATGTGCACGCTGCACCTCGCCGATCTCGGCGCTGACGTGGTCAAGATCGAAGATCGCGGCGAGGGTGATTACGCGCGAGGGCTCGGCGTCCCGGACGGGGCGCCTGCGGGTACCGTGTCGGCGTTCTATCGCATGCTCAACCGGAACAAGCGAAGCGTCGCCCTCGATCTCAAGCTCGACGCGGGCAAGGCGGCGTTCCTGCGACTCGCGGCGCGCGCCGACGTGGTCTGCGAGAGCTTCCGCCCGGGCACGGTCGATCGCCTCGGCATCGGCTACGCGACGATCGCGGAGCTCAATCCACGCCTGGTCTACTGCGCGATCACGGGCTACGGGCAGACCGGTCCGTGGCGCGAACGCGCCGGCCACGACATCAACTATCTGGCGACCGCCGGGGTGCTCGACCAGACCGGGATCGCCGGCGGCGCGCCGGCGCTGTCCAATGTCCAGATCGCCGACCTGCTCGGCGGCGCGGCGACCGCTGCGATGACGCTGCTCGCCGCCCTCTACGACGCGCAGCGAAGCGGCACGGGTCACTACGTCGACGTCGCCATGGCCGACGGTGCGCTCGCGAACAACGTCTTCGCGCTGCACGCGCTCGAGATGCGCGGCGAGCCCGCACGCCGTGGCGAAGACCTGCTCACCGGTGGCGTCCCCTGCTACGCGGTCTACGCGACCAGCGATGGCCGGCACATGGCGGTGGGAGCGCTCGAGGCGAAATTCTGGCGCGAGCTTTGCCGCGCGCTCGATCGCGATGATCTCGTCGAATGCCAGTTCGCCACCGGCGAGCGCGGCACGGCGGCACGCGCGGCGCTTGCCTCGATTTTCGAGAAACGACCGCAGGCTCAGTGGGTCGCGCATTTCGCCGGGCGCGATTGCTGCGTCGACGCCGTGCTCACGCTCGACGAGACCCTGCGCCACCCGCAATTCGGCGCGCGCGCCATGGTCGTCGAGGCCAAGGATGGTGGCAGGCAATACGCGCCGCCGTACAAGATGTCGGGTCACGCGTTCGCTATCGAGCGCGGTGCGCCCGAGCACGGCGAGCACACGCGCGAAGTGCTGGAACAGGGCGGGTTTTCAACGGCGGAGATCGGCGCGCTGGCCACCGCGGGCGCGATCGCCTGACGACGCTACTTGCGGCTGGTCGTCTCGCGCTGCGCGCCGATGGGAAGCGTTGCAACGCGATCCATTTCCGGGTTGTCGTAGCGGCAGCCGGCGGCGATGTAGTCGGCGGCCATCGCCGTCGCGTCGGCGCCCCAGAACAACTCGTCGCCGATGGCGAGCGTCGGGACGCCGAACACCCCGCGCAAGAGCGCCTCGTCGGTGTTCCGGCGCAGCGCGTCCTTGACCTCGGCGCCGTCGATGCGCGCCTGCGCGTCCGGCACGTCGAGGTCGCTCATGAGCTCCGCCCATTCGATCGGGAGGTCGCCCAGGCGACCGTCGCGCCAGACGAAGCGGAAGATGCGCCGCACCGCGTCGGGATGGCAATCCGCGGCGATGGCCAGGCGCAGCAGCGGCAGCGGGTTGAACGGGTGCACCGCCGGAAACTTGAGCGCGACGCCGAGCCTTTGCGCCTGCCAGACGACGAACCGATAGGTGAACCGGCGCTTGGCCGCGATCTCGGCGGGACCCTTGTGCCCGTGCGCCTTGAGCAATCCCGCGAACAGCACCGGCCGATAGTGGATGCGGATGCTTTGCTCAAGCGAGGCGAGCTGCTCGCACTGCAGATAGGCGAATGGCGAGACGAAATCGAAATACCACTCAGCGCTGGCCATCGTCCGCCTCCGGGCGCGCCGCGGCGCCGGCGAGCGCGATGCGAACGCGCCGGCGCGGCAGTTCACCGATGAGCGCGCGCCTTGCTTCGTCGCCCATGTCGATCCAGCCGGCGATCTCGTCGAGCGTGCGCAGGCACCCGACGCATACGCCGCTGCCGGCATCCATGACGCACACGCTGATGCACGGCGATGCCACGCGCCCGCCGGCTGGGTGCGCCGTCATTGCGCCGGCTCCGAAGGCAGCGTCCTAGCGTCCAGCGCGCGTGCCACGCGCGAAGCCGGCGCGCGTCCCAGGAAGTCGCAGATGAACCGCCCGGCGGCACGCAGCCGCGTCATGTCGACGCCGGTATGCACTCCCATCCCGTCGAGCATGTAGAGCAGGTCCTCGGTGGCGACATTGCCGGTCGCGCCTTTGGCGTACGGGCAACCCCCCAGCCCGGATACCGAGCTGTCGAACGTCGTTACGCCGGCTTGCATCGCGGAGAGGACGTTGGCGAGCGCCTGCCCGTAGGTGTCGTGAAAATGTCCTGCCAGCACAGCTACCGGCACCGCCCCCGCGACGCAATCGATGAGCGCTCTGCTCTTGCCCGGGGTCCCCGTGCCGATAGTGTCGCCTAGCGAGACCTCGTAGCAGCCCATGACGTGCAGCGAACGCGCCACCTCGCGAACGCGCTCCACCGCAATGTCGCCCTCGTAGGGACACCCGAGCACACACGAAATGTAGCCGCGAACGCGAACGTCGCGCGCGTGCGCGGCGTCGATAACCGGCCTCGCGCGCTCGAGACTCTCGTCGATCGAGCAGTTGATGTTCCTGCGCGAAAACGTCTCCGACGCAGCGACGAATACCGCCACTTCGTCGCACCCGGCGGCGAGCGCGGCCTCGAAGCCCTGCAGGTTCGGCGTAAGCACGGGATAGCGCACGCCCGGTCCGCGCCGTATCGCCGCCATCACGCTCGACGCGTCCGCCATCTGCGGCACCCATTTCGGCGACACGAAGCTCGTCGCCTCGATCGCCGGCAGGCCGGCTTCGGTCAGGCGGTCGATGAGCCCGACCTTGACCGCGGTGGGGACATCGACCTGTTCGTTCTGCAGCCCGTCGCGCGGACCCACCTCGACGATACGTACGCGCGACGGAAGGCCCATGAAGGTGCTCAAACGTGTGCCGCGTTCGTCAATAGGCTTGCGCGGCGTCGACGACGCCGCTGACCGCGAGGCCCGACTCGATGCGCCGGATCTTGTCGGCGATCTGCGCCGCCGAGGCGCCGACCTGCGTGACCGCCGAGATGTGCGGCGTGATCGTGATCGCGGGATGGCGCCAGAATGGATGCGTCACGGGCAACGGCTCCTCGGCGAAGACGTCGAGCATCGCGCCCGAGAGCCCGCCGTTGCCCAGCGCGTCGAGCAGGTCCTGCTCGACCAGGATGTCGCCGCGCGCGACGTTGACGACGTAGGCGCCGCGCGGCAGCGCCGAGAACACCCTCCGATCGAGCAGCCCGCGCGTCGCCGGCGTGAGCGGCAGCATGCACACGAGCACGCGGCAGGTGGCCAGAAAGGTGAGCAGATCCTTTGCGCTGTAACTGCGCACTTCCGTCAGGGATTTCGCTTGCCGGCTGCAGCCGCTCACCGGGAAACCGAACGCTGCGATCGCCGCTGCCACTTTCGAGCCGAGCACGCCCATGCCCAGCACGCCGACCCCGAACGCACGCTTGTCGAGCCGCGCCAGCGGCAGCCACGATCGTTCGCGCTGCAGGACCTCGTAGCGGGCGATCTCCCGGAAGCAGCGCAGCACCGCGTAGGTCACATATTCGATCATCTGCTCGGCCATGCCCGCATCCTCGACCCGGATCAGCGGCACCCCCTGCGGCCACGACGGAGCGCCCGCGATGGCGTCGACGCCGGCGCCGAGGTTGAACACCGCGCGTACGCCGGCGAGCTCTCGGATCAGCTCGGGCGGGGGTCGCCACACGATCGCGTAGTCGGCGGCGGGCTGGCCCGCCGCGGCGTTCGCCGACCAGTCGCGCAATGCCGCGCCGGGCAATGCTTGTCGCAGCGCCGCCATCCACTGCGCATGCTCCGCCGAGGCCGTGTAGAAAAGGACGTTCAATCGGCGGCGCCGGAAGGTGAGTCCGCTGAATCCGCTGACTCCGTTGAGCCCGCCGGGGCAACCGGCGCGGCCCCCGTGGCGGCAGTGACCTCGACCATGTCGGCGCCTTCGGCGACCTGGTCACCTTCACGATAATGCAGCGCAGTGACCACGCCGGCGGCGGGCGCGGCAATGGTGTGCTCCATTTTCATCGCTTCCAGGATGAGCAGGGGCGCGCCGCGCGCGACGACGTCGCCGATTTTCACCAAAACCGCGATGACGCTTCCCGACATCGGCGCGCGCAGGTGCGCATCACCGCTCTCCGCGCCTTCGCCGGCATGCGCGAGCGGGTCAATCCTGCGCAGGTGATGCGCGCGGCCGTCGACGAACAGGTGCCGGTCATCGCCACGCGCGAACATCGCGGCTCTGATGCGCTCACCGTCGAGCGTCAGAGCGAGCTCGTCGTCGTCCGTCGACACCGCAGCTGCGAATCGCCGCTCGCCGACGCGCACCTCGATGCGTCCACCGACATCGCGTACCTGCGCCTCATCGCTCATCCCGCCACTGCCCGCGCCATCCGCGTAGCGGAACCCGACGAAGTGCGTCGCACTGTTCATCCACCACGCATCGAGCGCGTCCCATGGCGAATGCGGGGCGCTCGAGGCGGTGGCACGCGCGCCGGCCGATTCGCGCATCGCGGCGAATTCGGCGAGCGCCGCGAGCGCCACCACCCTGGCCGACAGCGGTGCCGGTGCGGGAAACAGCGTCGCGTGCCGGCGTGCGATCAGTCCGGTATCAACGCGGGCATTCGCGAAGTCGTCGTCGGCGACCAGCCTGCCGAGGAAGTCGACATTGGTCGCGACGCCGGCAATGCGGTAATCCGCGAGAGCGCGCGCGAGCCGGCGCAGCGCTTCATCGCGGTCGGCTCCGCGCACGACCAGCTTGGCGATCATCGGATCGTAGTAGCTGCTGATGACATCGCCCTCGGCCACGCCGGTGTCGACGCGCACCGACGCCGACGTGGCGGGGGCGCGCAGATACTCGATGCGCCCTGTCGAAGGCAGGAAGCCGCGCTCGGGATCCTCGGCGTAGATACGCGCTTCCATGGCGTGCCCGCTCAAGTGGATGCGCTCCTGCGGCAACGGCAGGCGCTCGCCCGCCGCGACCCGCAGCTGCCACTCGACCAGGTCGAGCCCGGTGATCATCTCGGTGACCGGATGCTCGACCTGGAGCCGGGTGTTCATCTCCATGAAGTAGAAC
>JBDTZQ010000208.1:0-3993 GCA_040005035.1 Betaproteobacteria bacterium
CAGTCCCGACGATTTCGCGTGGTCGACGAACTCTCGCAGATACGTTGCCGCCGCGTCGCGTCCGCGCGGCGTGCCCATCGCCTGGTTGATCGCCATGAAGCGTTCAGGCAAAAGGCGCAGCCCGCCGATGCGCCTGGCGTCGGCTTCGAGCTGTGGCTTCACCCCGGCGACGGCGTCGAGCATGCCGGCCACCCACAAGTTCATCACCGCCTCCGCCGAAGGCTCGCGAAGGATCGTCGCGTGCTTGAGCTCGCGCGTGAGGAACAGGTCGTACGCGCTGGCATCGATGACGCCAATGCGCGTGCCTTCGCGATCGACTGCATCGTTGCTGCGCACCGATGAATCGCTGGCGACCATGTAGACGCCCTCGATCACCGCATACGGCGCGGTGAAGGCGATGTCGGCGGCGCGCTTCGGATCGATGGCGAGAAAGCAGATGTCCCAGGCGTTGGACGCCAGCGCCGCGGGCACGTGCCCCGCAGACTGGTAGTGCACGAGCTCGATCGGGACGCCGAGCCGCCGCGCCAGCTCGTGCGCGAGGTCGACGGAAATGCCGCACGGCTGTCCGGCGGCGTTCATCCCCGCGAGCACCGGATTGCCGAAATTGATCGCGGCGCGCAGCGTTCCGCGCGGAGCGAGCTCGGCGATGATGGAGGGCGAAGGCATGGCGGCGCGCGATCGATGTGACGGGTCGAATCGCGATCTTACCAGCGCCCAAGTGCAGCCCTGATTCGAAGCTGCAGGTGCAGGTGTTCCATTGAGCCGGAGCATCGCGGATCGACTTCAGCCGATCGACTGAGCTTTTCGAAGGCGCCGTGTCCGGCGTGTCGATCGATCTGCGCGAGCTCTCGGGCTCAACTGATTACACTCTAGCCTGGGTGCGCCGGCGCCGCGATGCATTAATCGGCATCCCTGGATGTGAATATTCGCGAATGTGCGCCCGCGAAACTCACTCCACGCGAAGAACCCCTGTCATGGTCGTGTGCAGCGTGCACAGGTAGGCATAGGCGCCGGGTTTGCGCGGCGTGAAGCTCCACGATTTGAGGCACCACCGGTGCCGGGGGCCACTCCAAAACGTGCTTATCGCCACCATCGGCGACTTGGCTAGCTCTTGCCCACGGTCGTCTGGATCTGCTTCGCGTGCTCAAGGTGCGCCACGAAAGCCGGGGCGGACTTTCACCAGCAGCGCCTTGAGCTCCTCGTTCTTGGCGCTGGGTGACATTGGATGAAGCCCGCGGCGACGGCGTTCCCGCGCACCCCAGGTGCGTTCAGGCAGGCAGGCGCTCCAGCCGCGCCAGCACCCCGGTAACGATGCGATCGCAACGCACGCCGGCGAACGCGAAGACGTCGAGCGTCGTCGCGTCGAGGTCACGCGAAAGAGCCTCGCGCAGCAGCGCCCGCGCCCGAAAAAGGCGTGTGCGCACGGTCGCCTCCGGAATCGACAGGCACTGCGCCGCCTCAGCGGCAGTCATCTCCTCGACCTCGCGAAGCAGGAACACGGTGCGAAACGCCACCGGCAGCTCGTCGATCCTGCGTTCGAGCAGACGGCGCAGCTCGGCACGCAACGTTGCAGTTTCCGGAGAGTCGGATGGGTCATCGCGCACGTTCGCCGCCTCCTCATCCTGATCGGTCTGTGTGGCTCCCGAGAACGGCACCACGACGCCGTCGCGCTTGCGGCGCCGCAGCCGGCCCAGCGCTTCGTTGATCACGATGCGCGTGAGCCACGTCGCAAGCGCCGAGTCGCCGCGATAGCCGGCGATCTTCGCGTATGCCGAAAGGTACGCGTCCTGAAGCGCGTCCTCGGCTTCGGCGTCGTCCTGCAGGATCGCCCGCGCGACCCGGAACAGGCGCCCGTTGTACCGCCGCATCAAGACCTCGAAGGCAACGGTATCCTTCGCGGCGACGCGAGCGGCGAGGTCGGGATCGCTCGCGAGCGTGAGCGCTTTGGCAGGATTCATGGTCGCGTGGGTGGCGCGGAGGCGAGGAGCATTCCCATTGGATGATGGTATGCCTGTCGGCGTTCCCATGTGAGCGCCGATGGGTGCCGATGGCTCCCGGTAGGTGCGCGGAGCCTGCGCGGCAGGCGGACACACCGCCTCGGGGACTGTGCAAGAATGACGCCCGCCAGCATGAACTCCTCCAGCCCGACGCGGTTCGACGTTGCAATCATCGGCGGCGGCATCGTCGGCAGCGCCAGCGCCTACTTCCTGCTCGCGGACTCGCCGTCGATGTCGGTCTGCGTCGTCGAGCCCGACCCGACCTACGAGTTCGCCTCGACGCTGCGCGCGTCGGGCGGCTGCCGCGTGCAGTTCACCTGCCCCGAAAACATCGAGATGTCGCTTTTCAGCCTGCGCTTCATCAAGGCGTTCGAGCAGAAGATGGCGTGCAACCGCCGGCCCGCGCCGGTGGATTGGGTGGAAGGCGGCTACCTCTTCGTCGTGCCGCCCGAGCACGCCGCCCAGCTCGAGCGCAACGTGCGCAGGCAACGCGAGCACGGTTGCGTCGTCGATTTGCTGACGCGGCGCGAGCTCGCCGCCAAGTTCCCTTCGATGCACGTCGACGACCTGGGGGCCGGAGCGCACACGCCGCACGACGGCTGGTGCGATGCCAACGGCCTGCTGTGGGGCTTCAGACGCAAGGCAGCAGAGCTGGGTGCGGTGTACCTCCGGGATCGAGTCGTCGCCACGGACATGGAACCCGCGAGAGTGCGCGCCGTCGTTCTCGCCGGCGGCCAGCGCATCGCGGCCGACGCCTTCGTCAACGCGGCGGGCGCGTGGTCCGGAGCCGTCGCGTCGATGTTCGGAATGAAACTCCCGGTGACGCCGATGCGCCGTTTCGAGCACTACTTCACGGCGGGCACGCCGATCGAGGCGTTGCCCTATGTGAAGGACGTCGCACGCCTCGCCTTCCGATCGGAGGGCAAGGGTTTCTCGGGCGGCGTGGTCGATGGCGACGAGCGGCGCGGCTTCAACTTCGACGTCGATCACGATTATTTCGAGCGCGTGGTGTGGCCCGCGGTCGCGCATCGATTTCCCGCGTTCGAGGCTGCGAAGTGTCACCGTACGTGGTCGGGGCTCTACGAGCAGAACGAGCTCGACGGCAATCCCGTCATCGGCCGCTGGCGCAGCGCGCCGAACCTCTACACCGTCGCGGGATTCTCCGGACATGGCATGATGCACGCCCCGGCGGCGGGCCGCGCCATCGCCGAGCTCATCGCGCACGGCGAATATCGAACGATCGACCTGACGCGGCTCGGCTATGAGCGGGTGGAGACGAACGCGCCGTATCGGGAAGAAGGGATTCTGTAAACGGCGTGCGCCGAGGGTTTGCGAGTGGCGGCGCCGGGCGATAATCGCGCCGACCTGCGGGAAATCAGCGATGGCACTATCGAACCCACAGCAAAAAACCAAGGCTCCTCCGCCGCTCGCGACGTCTGCTGTTTGTAGGCGCACGCCTACAGTGAAATCAGGCTTGGGCCGACCGCGCCATCGGACCCTGCTTCAGAGATTGCCTGCCACACTCAAGTCGCCTCAACAAGCAAGGAGACATGACATGACACGCGCACCTGTGAAAGCTGTTTTGGCTACTGCTGCGTTCAGTGCATTGCTCGCCGGCTGTGCCACGACGATCGAAGCGGGTCCTGGCTATTACAGCTACGACACGCGCCCGGCTGCGAATCGTCCCACGGTCATCTACAACGAGCCTGTCGTCACCTATCGCGAACCGACGCTCGTGTACGAGGATCGCACCGTGGTTCGCCGCGAGCCAGTCTACGTGTATCGCCCTAGCGTGAGCGGCTACTGGTACCAAGATCACGGCCAGTGATTTCCCGGTAGGACGAGACGGCGACAGCTGGCTGTCGCCGTTTCCTTTTGCGCCGCACTCCAAGCTGGGCTACGCTGGTTGCGCCCGCCATGCCCATCGTCGACCCGACCGAGATCGAATGGACCGCGATCCGCGCCCAAGGAGCGGGTGGACAGAACGTCAACAAGG
>JBDTZQ010000080.1:0-13537 GCA_040005035.1 Betaproteobacteria bacterium
CGGTGAGCAGCGTCGTCCCAGCGGTGTATATGAAATTCCAGCCGACACCGAGCAGCACCAGCGCCGTCCAGAAATGCCAGATCTCCGATCCCGACAGCGACACGACGACGCATCCCACCATGAAAAGCGCGCCGGCGATAATCATCCTGAGCGTTCCGAAGCGCTCGATCAGCGAGCCGGTGAAAAATCCCGGTGCGTACATGCCGACGACGTGCCACTCGATGACGAACGCCGCCGCGCTGAAAGGATGGCCGCAGAAGCTCATGGCAAGCGGCGTCGCGGTCATCAGCAAATTCATGATGCCGTAACCGAACGATGCCGCCAGCGCAGCCACCACGAATGCCGGCTGCGCGACGACCGCGCGCAGTGGCCGTCCTCCGCCCCGGCGCGCGTCGGCGTCCGGCGCGGGCACATGGACGCGCGACTGCACCGCCAGCGCGATCAGCGCGATCGCCGAGAGCACGATGAACGAGCCCAGGAACGTGACCGGGAACATGTCCTTCGCCCAGAGGCTCGCGGTCGGGCCGACAAAGCCGCCGACGATCCCACCGGCCAGCACCAGCGAGATAGCCTTCGCCTTGAAGCCGGCGGCGGCGACTTCGGCCGCGGCAAAGCGGTATTGCAGGCCGAAGGCGGTGTAGACGCCGATGATGCCGGTCCCGACGCAGTACAGAGGAAAGCTGGCGCGAGCGATAGCCAGCGCGCATACCCCGCAACCGATGACGGCGATGATCGAGCCAGTCATGAAGCCGCGCCGCCGGCCGACGCGCGCCATCCACAGCGCCGCCGGCATTGCCGACAGCGCGGATCCGAGCACATAGCTGGTCACCCCGAGCGTCGCGAAGATCTTGTCGTCGACCAGCGAGTAGCCGACCAGGCCATTCATCGAGATAAGGCCCGACGTGTTGACCAGCAGCAGCGCCTGGCAGCAGGCGAGCAGCGAGATGTCGCGGTAGGAGGTTCGCATGCGCAACGGATGGGTGCGCCAGCGTCACACGTGTTGCGCGCGGCGCGCATTGCGACTATATCAGCGATTCCTGATCGCCACGAAACGGACATGGACACGATCCTTTCACCCGACGACGTCCTCGACTTCTGGTTCGGCGCGCGGCGAAGCCCCGACTACGGCACCACGCGCGATGCATGGTTTCGCAAGGAGCCCGCGTTCGACAGCGAGCTGCGAATGCGCTTCGGCGCCGGTGTCGATGCTGCACTCGCCGGCGCATTCGACAGCTGGCGCGCACCGCGGCCGATGCTGGCACGCGTGCTGCTCCTCGACCAGTTCACGCGCAACGCCTACCGCGGCACGCCGCGTTCGTTCGCCGGCGACGCGCTCGCGCTGGCGCTCGCCCGTCGCGCCATTGCTGCCGGCACGGACATGCAGCTCCTGCCCGTCGAGCGGTGGTTTCTCTACATGCCCTGCGAGCACGCCGAGACGATGGCGGCGCAGGACGAGTCGGTCGCGCTGTTCACGCGCCTTGCCGAGGAGACCGGCGTCGATGAACCGCTGTCTTGGGCGAAGCGCCACGCCGACGTAATCCGCCGGTTCGGCCGTTTCCCGCATCGAAACGAGATACTCGGGCGAGCGTCGACGCCCGAGGAAGTGGATTTTCTGGCGTCTCCGGGCTCGCGATTCTGAGGCGTTGGCGACATTGCAGAATCCGGCGGCGTCCTACGCAGCGTCGCGTCCCGGCTTACAGACGCGGCTAACGTGAGGGCTTAGGCTCTCGCCTTCCCATCATCGATCCAATGGAGTTCGCATGCCCTATCTCACGACGCGCGACCAGACCCAGCTCTACTTCAAGGATTGGGGCTCCGGCCGTCCGGTCATTCTTCTGCACGGCTGGCCGCTCTCCGCCGACAGCTGGGACGACCAGGCTATGGCGATCGCCGACGCAGGCTATCGCGCGATCGCCTACGACCGCCGCGGGTTCGGGCGATCGGGCCACGCGTGGACGGGCTTCGATTACGACACCCTTACCGACGACCTCGCCGGCGTGGTCGAGTACGCGGGCTCCGGCGAAGCAACGCTGGTCGGCTTTTCGATGGGTGGCGGCGAAGTCGCCCGGTACATGTCGCGGCATGGCGGCAAGTCCGTCGTCAGCGCGGCGCTGATCTCGTCGATCGTGCCTTACATGCTCAAGACCGCGGACAATCCACAGGGCACCGACGCCTCGGTATTCGCCGACATGACCAAGGGCATGAAGGAAGACCGCGCCAAGTTCTTCGGTGGCTTCTTCAAGGATTTCTTCGGCGTGTCCATGCTCGAGCATTCTACGAGCAGCGAGCAGCTCGATTGGGCGCGCAGCGTCTCGATGCAGGCGTCGCTGAAGGCGACGCTCGCCTGCGCGCAAGCGTTCGCGACGACCGATTTCCGTCCCGATCTCGCGGCCTTCAAGGTACCCACGCTGATCGTTCACGGCACCGCCGACAAGACGGTTCCGATCGACCCTTCCGGTCGCGCCGCCGCAATGGGCATCGCGCGCTCGAAGCTGATCGAATACGACGGCGCGCCTCACGGTCTGTTCGCGACCCACAAGGAACGTCTCACCAGCGATCTGCTCGCGTTCCTGCGCAACTAGTGCACCGGCGTGGCGTCGGCGCGCTCACCGGGGTCCGGGGGAGGAGCGCCCGTCTCGTCAGGATCGCGTAGCATGAGCACGAAATGGGCCAGCGCGCGTCGGCGCGCGAACCCGGCGCGAGATCAACGGGGACGGCGATGCAAGAGGTGGCGCGGCAACACCTGCCCGCAGCGACGAGCGGAGCGACATCGGAGTGAGGACCATCGGCGTCCTCGGAGGCACCTTCGACCCGATACATTACGGACACCTGCGCTTCGCCGCGGACGTGCGCGCCGCATTGGGGCTCGCCCACGTTCTCATGATTCCCGCGGGCATCCCGCCGCATCGCGCGGCCCCGGTCGCCAGCGCAACGGATCGGCTTGCGATGACCGCGCTCGCCTGCCCCGAATTCCCAGGATTGATCGCCGACGGCCGTGAAATAGCACGTGACGGACCGAGCTACACGGTAGACACGCTCGAATCGCTGCACGAGCAGGATCGCGGGCGACCGCTGGCACTGCTCCTCGGAGTCGACGCGTTGATCGGTCTCGCCGGCTGGCACCGCTGGGAACGGCTGTTCACGCTCGCGCATCTGGTCGTGGTCGAGCGTCCCGGAACGGTATTCGACGCTGCGACGCTCACGCCACAGCTTCAAGTGCAATGGGAGCGGCGCATCGCCACCGACCCTTCGCGGCTGTCACGGCAACTCGCAGGCGCGATCGTACGCGTTGCGGTGGCGCCGCAGCCGATTTCGGCCAGCGCGATACGCGCCGAACTGGCGCAAGGCGCGGCGGGACGCGCCCGCGTCGAAGGTTTGCTTCCTCCCGCCGTTCTGACATATATTGACCGCAACCAACTGTATCGATCGACCACGGATGCGACCTAACCGCCTGCAAAAAACCGCTGTCACCGCCCTCGAAGACATCAAGGCTCGCGACATCACCGTACTCGATGTGCGCAAGCTCACCAGCCTGTACGACACGCTGGTCATTGCCACCGCCGAGTCGAACCGCCAGGTCAACGCGCTTGCAAAGCACGTGCGCGACACCATGAAGTCTGCCGGCGCGACCATCATCGGCACCGAGGGAGAAGAAAGCGGCGAGTGGGTCCTGGTCGACTGCGGCGACATCGTCGTCCATATCATGCAGCCCGCGGTGCGGCGCTATTACAACCTCGAAGAGTTGTGGACGCCGCCTTCGCCGCGACGCCGCACCAAGCCCGAAGCGCCGCTCGCCGCCTAGCGCGCACGTCGTCGCGGCGAGGCCAGCGCGCGACACCGCGCCGCGCGTCGCCCGACCTCCGCGGGCTGCGGTCCCGCACCCTTCGCGCTTCCAGCGCATGAAGCTTCGCATCGTCGCACTGGGTCACCGGCTTCCGGCGTGGGCGGGTAGCGCCTGTGACGATTACGCGCGCCGCCTGCCGCGCGAGTTCGCGCCCGAATCCGTCGATCTCAAGCCCGGCGCGCGCGGCGCCGGAAAGACCAGCGTGCAAGTGCTGGCAGCAGAAGCCACACGCATCACCGCGGCGTGCGCCGGATACGAAATGGTCGCCCTGGACGAGCGCGGTGAAGCGTGGACGACGGCACGGCTCGCGCAGCGCCTGGGCCGATGGAACGACGAAGCGCGCGCGGTCGCCTTCGTCATCGGCAGCGCCGACGGGCTGGCACCGGAGGTCAAGCGTGCCGCGCGCGCCGTGCTTTCGCTGTCGGCACTGACGCTGCCGCATAGCCTGGCGCGCGTTCTGCTCGTCGAGCAGATCTACCGCGCCGTCAGCCTGCTGCGCGGCCATCCCTATCATCGAGAATGAGCGCCGCCGGGCCGCCCCATGGCGCTCGCCCCCCTGAGGGGGGAGGTCGCGCAGCGACTTCGGGGGGAGACCTGTGAGCGCCGCCGGGCCGTCCCAAGGCGCTCGCCCCCCTCTGGGGGGAGGTCGCGCAGCGACTTCGGGGGGAGACCTGTGAGCGCCGCTCGGGGGGAACACCCTCCCGCATATGTCGCGCCGCGCTCGATCTACCTCGCGTCCAGGAGCCCTCGACGCAAGGAATTGCTGCGCCAGATCGGAGTCGACTTCGACGAGCTGGTCCTGCGGGACGGCGACGTGGGCTCGGGCGAAATCGTCGAGCGGCCCCGCGTCGGCGAGGCCGCGCTCGACTATGTCACGCGCATCGCGCGCACCAAGGCGGCGATCGGGTGGCACGACATGACGCGAATGGCACTCCCACCGCGGCCGGTGCTCGCGGCGGACACCGAAGTCATCGTCGACGACGGGGCTCTGGGCAAACCGGGGGATGCGGCCTCCGCCGCGGCGATGCTCACCCGCCTGTCGGCGACGACGCATCGGGTGACCACGGTCGTGGCTGTGCGCTGGAACGCTCGCATGCACGTGGCGGTGTCGAATTCGTACGTGATGCTGCGTGCGCTCGGTGACGACGAAATCGCGCGCTATGTGCAAAGCGGCGAAGCATTCGACAAGGCAGGCGGCTACGCAATCCAGGGCAAAGCGGCCGCCTTCATCGCGCACCTGTCAGGCAGCTACACCGGGGTCATGGGTCTGCCGCTGTACGAGACCGCGCGTCTACTCAACGAAATCGGCTATCGCGCCGGCGCCGAGCCTCCCGCGCGCCGCTAGCGTCCCGGCCGGGAGCCTGACAAGGCGTCTGCGATCGGCGATTGCCGAAGCAACTCTTGCGTCCACAGCGCGTAGCCGTCGTCGCTCGGATGCAAACCATCGGCGGAATGCATGCGCTGCGGTTCCTGCGCGAACGGATCTTCGGCTTTCTCCTTGTACAGGTTCACGTAGCTGGCGCCACTGCGCATCGCGGCCTCGCTGACCATCGCGTGAAGGCTGCGCGAGCGCGCCGTCATGAGCCACGACAACGGAGCGAAGAAGAACGGCGCGTTGCCGGCGTTGCCCGGCGGCAGGAATATCACGCGCGGCGCCAGCACCTTCGCTTGCTCGGCAGTCCGCTCGATGGCGGCGCGAAGCGTCGCCTCGGAGCTCATGAAAATGACGTCGTTGCCCCCGGCCATGACAAGTACGACGTCATAGCGCGGGTCCGGCGTATGCAAGAGCTGCTCAGCGGCGTCGGAAAAGCGCGCGCCGTTGACACCCAGGTTCGTGATCGCAAGGCGCGGCATCGATGCGGCGAGGCGACCGGCAACGCTGGTCGCGGGTGACGTCGCGCCGACGCCGACCGCCGTGCTGTCGCCGACGATCAACAGGCGCGCTGTCGCGCCTGCGGGATGCGTGGAGAAAGGCGTGGCGGCCTTGGCGAGTTGCCGACCCTGCTCGATGCGCGTCACCGCGCATCCGGCCAGCAGCGCGACCGCGGTAAGCGCGACACCGGCGCCGGCCCATCGAACGACGTTTTTGTTCATGCGTGGATGCTACGCACGACTCCATTTCAAGGATATCGGCGGCTCGCCGACATGCTTGGGCGGGATTGCCTACACCCGCTGCGCCGGTGAAATCCGCTCATATGCTATTGTTTCCGGATAGTCCCGACGCCGCGCGTCGATCGCGCGCGGCTACCCCGCCGAATTCTCCGGCCCCATGAGCCACGAGATCCTCATCAATGTGACCCCGCAGGAGACTCGCGTCGCGATGCTCGAGCAGGCGGTCGTCCAGGAATTGCACATCGAGCGCGCCAGCGCGCGAGGGCTGGTCGGGAACATCTATCTCGGCAAGGTCGCACGCGTGCTTCCCGGCATGCAGTCTGCGTTCGTGGAGATAGGTCTCGAGCGTGCCGCTTTCCTGCACATCGCCGATATCTGGGAACATCGCCAGAACGGGCACGGCCACGACAGCAAGCCCATCGAGCGCATCCTGCACGAGGGCCAGGCGCTGCTTGTTCAGGTCATCAAGGACCCCATCGGCACCAAGGGCGCGCGCCTTTCGACGCAGGTGAGTCTCGCCGGGCGCCTGCTCGTCTACCTTCCGCAGGACTCGCACATCGGCATTTCGCAGCGCATCGAGGACGAGGCCGAGCGCGAAAGCCTGCGCGGCAAGCTGCAGCAGCTTCTCCCCGAAGGGATGGCGGGCGGCTTCATCATCCGGACGATGGCCGAAACCGCGTCCGAGCGCGAGATGCAGAACGACATAAACTATCTCACCAAGCTCTGGCGCGACCTCATCGACAAATCTGCGACGATGCCGGCGCCGTCGCTCGTCTACCAGGACCTCAACCTGGCGCAGCGCGTGCTTCGCGACATGGTGACCGAGGAAACCGCGCGCATCCATGTCGATTCGCGCGAGACCTTCCAGAAAATGGAGGAATTCTCGTCGCAATACACGCAGAACATCTCCGAGCGCATCCAGCACTACGTGGGGGAGCGACCGCTGTTCGACTTGAACGCCGTCGAGGAGGAGATCCAGAAGGCGCTCGCCCGGCGCGTCGACCTCAAGTCGGGTGGCTATCTGATCTTCGACCAGACCGAGGCGATGACGACCATCGACGTCAACACCGGCGGCTTTGTCGGTGGCCGCAGCTTCGACGAGACCATCTTCAAGACCAACCTCGAGGCAGCGCAGGTGATCGCGCGCCAGCTGCGGCTGCGCAATCTCGGCGGCATCATCATCATCGATTTCATCGACATGGAAAACGCCGACCACCGCAACGCGGTGCTCGCCGAGTTGAACCGCGCGCTGGAGCGCGACCGCACCCGCCTCACCGTTAACGGCTTCACCCAGCTCGGCCTGGTCGAGATGACGCGCAAGCGCACCCGGGAGAGTCTCGCGCACGTGCTTTGCGAGCCGTGCATCACCTGCAGCGGCCGAGGTGAGATCAAGACCGCGCGCACGATCTGCTACGAGATCCTGCGCGAGATCGTGCGCGAGTCGAAGCAGTTCAACGCACGCGAGTTCCGCATCCTGGCGTCGCAATCGGTGATCGACCTGTTCCTGGACGAGGAGTCGCAGAGCCTGGCGCAGCTTGGCGATTTCATCGGCAAGCCTATCTCGCTGCAGGTCGAATCGATCTACACGCAGGAACAGTACGACATCGTGCTGATCTGACCGGCGCGAACACGCGCATCGACGCAGCATGAGCCTCTGGTTACGCATTCGCGGCGCCGTCGCGCGCCTGTTCCGCGGGCGCGAGCCCGCGCCCGGACGCTTCGTCGCCGGCAGGAATTTCTCGTGGAGCGGGACGCTGCGCGGCTCGCCGTGGACGTGGCCGTCGCGCGAGTACCTCGTCTACATTCCGCGCGGTTACTCGCGATGGAAGCGCCGGCCGCTTCTAGTGCTGCTGCACGGCTGCCGGCAAACGCCCGAGGTGATCGCGCAGGGCACGCGCATCGCGGCCATCGCCGATCGCCACGGCTGGCTGGTGCTGCTGCCGCGCCAGCCCGCCGCGGCCAACCCGTGGAGCTGCTGGAACTGGTTCGATGCGCGCACCGCGCGCGGCAGCGGGGAGGCGGCAATCGTCGTCGCCCAGATCGACTCCACGCGCAGGACCTACCGCGCCGACCCGCGCCGCATCTTCGTTGCCGGCATGAGCGCGGGCGGCGCGATGGCCGCCGTGATGGGTGTGCAACACTCGGCGCTGTTTAGCGGCGTCATCGTCCATTCCGGCCTCGCGTGCGGCGCGGCGTCGAGCCCGATGAAGGCCTTCGACGTGATGACGCAAGGCGCCGACGGACCCTACGAACAGATCGCCGTCGCCGCGCGAGCGAAGAATCGCGGGAAGATCGTGCCGCTGCTTGCGATTCAGGGCGAGAGTGACGATGTGGTCGCGAACATCAATGCCGTCCAGGTCGTGCGTCAGTTCCTCCTGCTCAACGGCCGCATCGAGCCCGGGGCCAAGCCCGGGACCGGACTACCAAAGGCCGACGTCGAAACCACGCTAACTCCACCGGATGGCCATCGCGCCAGCGTCGACGAGTATCGCGTAGGGACGCGAACGGCGGCGCGACTGGTTCGCGTGTCAGAACTGGCGCACGCCTGGAGCGGCGGCGACGCCGCGTTGCCGTACAATGATCCGCAGCCGCCGGACGCAAGCGCCATGCTCGCCGACTTCATCATCGAGCAGATACGCGCGCAGCGCCGGCCGCGCTTCCGGAGGCCATGATGCCCGCGACGAGCATGAATCATTTCACCGTGCTTACCGACGATGTCGATGCCACCATCCGCTTTTACGGCGAGCTGCTCGGACTTCACGCGGGCCCTCGCCCGAATTTCAGCTTTCCCGGCGCATGGCTCTACGCCACGGATACGCCGATATTGCACGTGGTCGGCGGTCGGCCGCGCTCGGAGCTGCGGCCGGGCGTCATCGATCACATGGCTTTCACCGGACGCGACCTCGCGTCGACCTTGTCCGCGCTCAGGGAAAAGGGCATCGAGCATACCTGCCGCCGGCAGGTGACATCCGGCATCTGGCAGGTATTCTTCACCGATCCGAACGGCGCACGCGTCGAGCTCGATTTCGACCCCGGCGAGTCAGATGCCGACGCCGGCGGGTCTGCGGCTCGATCGCCCGCGGCTTGATGCCGCGGCTGCCCTTCACTGCGCAGCTCGACCATCTCGTCGTCGCGGCGGCAACACTCGAGGAGGGCGAGGCCTTCATCGCGGCACGCACCGGCGCGACGCCGCAGCGCGGCGGCAAGCACGTTGCGATGGGAACGCACAACAGCCTGCTGCGTCTTGGCGAGCGCGCGTACCTGGAAATCATCGCCATCGATCCCGACGCGAAGGCGCCGTCGCGGCCGCGATGGTTCGCGCTGGACCGGCCGTCGATGCGCGCGACGCTCGACGCATCGCCGCGGCTCATCACCTGGGTGGCGCGGTGTGACGACATCGATGCGGCGCGCGCCGCGTGCACCGGGGCAAGCGGCGTCGACCCCGGCACGGTGCACCCGATGTCGCGCGACGCATGGCGTTGGCGCATCACAATTCCCGACGACGGCATGCTGCCCGCCGGCGGCGCCGTCCCCGCGCTGATCGAATGGCTCGACGCGCGGCATCCCGCCGACGCGCTGCCCGACAGCGGAGCGCGCCTGGCGACGCTCGCCGCCGCGCATCCCGATCCGGCGAGCATTCGCACGGCGCTGTCGGCGCTCGGCCTGGGTGAAGCTCTTCAGGTGACCTACGACGGAACGCCGCGCGTGGGCGCGATGCTGCGCACGCGCAACGGGCCGATCACACTCTGACCGATCCCGGCGCGCTTCAGCGCTGGACGCTGCCCGCCTCGCTGGCGGCGAGCTGTCCGTACACCACGCGCGCGATCGTCAACAGCTGCTGGCGGTCGATGTTGCCCGAGAGCGCGTAGCCGCAGCTGTCGTCGATCCAGTAGAAGACGCCGACGCCATCTTCCTGCGCGTAGCGAAACGCCGTTTCCCGCGAGCGCTCGGCGTCCTTGCGCACGATCAGCGAAATGCGTTGCTTGTCGGCGTTCTCGTACATGAACATCGCGCCGGGCTTCTCGTTGCCGGCAACCAGCCGGCCGCCGACGAGCGCGAAGCCGACGCCATTGAGGTTCGGCGCGTGCAGCGGATAGCTCAATCGCTTCGACAGCCAGCGAACGAGTCGCTCCTCCTCATTGGCCCAGATCTCGACGGGCCGGTTGGCATCGCCCGCATACAGCGCGTGCGTGAGCGCGGCCTGCCGCGGGAAAGTCAGCGGGGTCCCTGCTACCTCCAGCATCTCGCCGCGCAGCAGCCATCCCGTCGCGATGCCCACGAGCAGCGACGCCGCCGCCGCCAGCGCGGGCCAGGCACGGCCCGCAACCGCGCGCCGCGACACCGGCGGGCGTTTCGCGGCTACGATCAGGCGATGCGGCAGCGCCTCGGCCAGCTCGGGATCGAAGGCGTCGCGCAGCTGCGCATTCATGCGCCGGATCTCCGCCACGCGCGCCGCCAGCGCAGGCTCGCGCTCGAGGATCTTCGCGATCTCACGCGCGCGCTGCGTCGCCAGCTGGTTATCGGCGTAGGCGTGCAGATCGTCGTCGTTGAGAGGCAGTGCGCTCATATGACCCCCATGCTTGCGGCCTCATTGGTCAATGAGGCCGCGGCGCTGCCCCCCGAGGGGGAGCAATTCGCGCCTTGGGGCGGCCCGGCGGCGCTCATTTGATCACCCTCAGCGCTGCAGGCACGTCACCGGTCATGCGGCGAAGCTTTTCCCGCGCGCGATTCAGACGCGACATCACGGTGCCGATGGGCACGCCCTGGATGCGCGCGATGTCCTCGTAGCGCAGCTCCTCGATCGCGGCCAGCACCAGCACCTCGCGCTGATCGGCGGGAAGCCGCGCCACGTACGCCAGGACCTCGATCAACTCGACGCGATCGGACTGCGTCGCGCGGACCGGGATTTCCCATCGGGCCGCCGGACCGTCGTCGGCATCGATCGAGCTCTCGGCTAGCTCGCGCCGGCGCATCGCGTACTGGTTGACGTGGACGTTGTGCATGATCGTAAACAGCCACGCGCGCAAATCGCTTCCGGCCTGCCAAAGCTGGCGTTTCTGCCACGCGCGCGCCAGCGTGTCCTGCACCAGGTCGTCGGCGCGGTTGGCGTCGCCGGTCAGCACGCGCGCGTACCGCCGCAAGCGCGGCAGCGCGGCAACGAGATCCGGGTCCGGAAGCGAATCAAGCATCGGTGCAGGCCATGCGCGGAAGGCGCGAGTGGCCCTTGGGGCCAGCCGGAAGGCGCGTTATTCCTTGACGACGTGCCAGACGTTGTTGAAGTTGTCGCCGGTCATGTCGCCGGGCTTGGTGTCCTTCGACCACACGTACACCGGCTTGCCCTTGTACGCCCACTGCTTCGCGCCGTCGTCGCGGGTGATGATGGTCCAGTCGCCCGATGGCTTGGCGTCGGCGGCGGCCATCGCCGGCGGCCAGATCGCCGCGCACGGGCCGCTGCACGCGCTCTTGCCGCCGCTGTCGCGATCGAAGCTGTACAGCGTCATTCCGGCGCCATTGACCATCATTCCGTTCACTTTCTTGAAATCCTGGGCGGCGACGCCGATCGACATCAGCAAGCCAGCCAACAACATCAGATTGCGCGATTTCATTCTAAGCTCCCTCGCTGAAAGTGATCCCCACGTCGCCAACACGGTTTGACGACTGCTTATTCCATCGTGCGCCACCCGCGACGCTACGGCAACTCCGCCGCCGGCATGCGCCCCTGGATGATGGGAATCTTCCTGGCGAGACCGCGCGAAGCCGGGTTTCTCTCGTAGTGGCGGGGATTGGGCGCCATCGCCGCCAGCCGCGCCGCCTGGTCCGCGCTGAGTTGCGACGCCGGAACGCCGAAATAGCGCCGCGACGCCGCCTCGCACCCGAAAACGCCGTTGCCCCACTCGATCACGTTCAGGTATAGCTCGAAGATGCGCCGCTTGTCGAGCACGGCTTCGAGCATCAGCGTGATCAGCGCCTCCTCGCCCTTGCGCAGGTAGCTGCGCGAACCGGAGAGGAACAGGTTCTTGGCCAGCTGCTGGGTGATGGTCGAGCCGCCGGCGACGACGCGCCCCTTGCGCTCGTTCTTGTCGAGCGCCCGCTGGATGCCGTCCCAGTCGAAGCCCTCGTGCTCGACGAACTTCGCATCCTCGGCGGCGATCATCGCGCGCTTCAAGTTGACCGAGATTCGATCGTAGGGAACCCACGTGTATTGAAGCTTCGCCTGCGGGTCCTTGTCGCGAAGCTCGCCAAGACGCAACGCCATGAACGCGGTCTCGCGTGGCGGATGGTCGCGCCACCACCAGATGTGCGCGAGATACCACAGCTGCAGGCACACGAAGGCGAGCAGTACGAGCGCGAACGCGACCACGACCCAGCGTATCGCGCGGCGCATGCGTCCGACCTCCCTACGCGCGCAGCAGCGCGAACACCGGCGCCGTGTCGGGGCGCACGCCGCGCCACAATGCGAAGCTCTCCGCTGCCTGCTCGATAAGCATGCCGAGTCCGTCCGCAGTGCGCGCGACACCCTGCGCCCTCGCCCACGCGACGAACGGCGTCCGCTCGTTGGCGTAGACCAGGTCGTACGCGAAGGCGCCTTGCGCGAACAATCCCTCCGGCCACAGCCCGCGCGGCACGGTGCTGCCCAGCCCGATGCTGGTGGCGTTGATCACGACATCGAAGCGCCTCCCCGCGAGCGCGGACGGCGCGATCGCGCTTACCGGACCCACCTCGGCAAATTGGGCAGCGAGCATCGCGGCGCGCGACTGGGTTCGATTGGCGACGACCAGCGCTCGCGGCGCCGCGCCTAGCAGCGGGGCGAGGATGCCACGCGCCGCGCCCCCTGCGCCCAGGACAAGCACGTCGCGGCCATCGATCCGCACGTCGAGGTTGTGCGCGATGTCGCGCAAGAGGCCCGCGCCGTCGGTGTTGTCGCCGTACCAATGGTCGCCGCGCCACGCCAGCGTATTGCATGCCTGCGCGAACGCGGCGCGCGGGGAGAGCTCGCGCGCCAGCGCGAAGGCCTCGAGCTTGAACGGGATGGTCACGTTGAGACCCTTGCCACGATCGGCCGCGAAGGCGTCGACGCCGCGCGCGAAGCCGTCGATCGGCGCGAGCAGGCGCTCATAGCTCATCGCCTGCACGGTCGCGCGAGCGAACGCTTCGTGGATCAGCGGAGACTTGCTGTGCGCGACAGGATTGCCGACGACGGCGTAACGGTCGACCGCCGTGATCATGCACGTACCTTCGCGCTTGGGCCGCTCACTGGCTGATGAGCGAATCGCCCGGGGCGAAAGTCCACGTCCGTGTGATGTAGAGAATGTCGGTGTCGCGCCGGATATCCGCCGGAAACGCCGCATAAGGCGCGCCCATCTCGACGATGCGCGTGGCGGCAAGGTCGAGGATTTTCTGCCCGGAGGGACGATCGACCACGACGCTGTCCAGAGTACCGTCGGCGCGGATGCCGACGGTGAGCAGCAGGCTTCCGTAGAGCTTTTTATCGCGCGCGGCGGCGGGGTAGTTGCGGTTGCCCACGCCCTCGACCTTGAGCCGCCAGTCCTCGACGTAGCGCGCGAAGCGATACTCCTCGGC
>JBDTZQ010000081.1:0-13515 GCA_040005035.1 Betaproteobacteria bacterium
TCGCATTCGACGTCAGCCTGGTGCAGCGCGTCGTCGACATCCGAATGCTGCGCGCGAACGCGGGAAACGGCGAGCTGGTGGCGCGCGGCCGCGTCGCGCTCGACGGTGCGCGGCCCTACAGCGTCGAGGGCAGCGCACGGCGTTTCGATCCGCACCGCTTCGGCGATTTCCCGAAGGCCGCGCTGAACGCGACCTTCAAGTTCGACGGTGTGCTCGCGCCGGCGTGGCGCGCCTCCGGGGAACTCACTCTCGCACCCGGCAGCGAGGTGTCCGGAATCGCCGTGTCGGGCACAGCGCGTGGCGAAATCGACGCGGCGCGCGGCCAAATGGACGACGCTCGCGGCCAAATGGACGCCGTTCACTGGCGCAACGTGCAGGCGCAGGCGCGCATCGCCGGCGGCAGCGTGAGCGCATCCGGGAGCGCGGGACGGCCCGGCGACAAGCTGGTGTTTGCGCTCGATATCCCAGAGCTCGGCACGCTGCGTCCGCTCGCCGCGCTCTTCCCGCGTCTCGTGGCTCCCGACGCGCTTCCCGATCCGCTGCGCGGCGCGCTCCGCGCGAGCGGATCGGCGTTCATCCAGCCCGGTGGCAGCGGCATCGAGCTCGAAGCGCACGCCAGCAACCTCGCGGTGGGGCGCGTGCTCAGTGCCAACGTCGTCGATGCGCGCGCGAGCCTGCCGCCGGTGGCGGCGGGAACGCCGATCGATGCGCGCACGGTGAGTCTGCGAGCGAGCGCGACGGGACTGTCGATTGCGCAGCTCGGCGCGGGCGTGGCGTCGACCGCGAGTCTGAACGTGGCGGGGACGCTGGCGCGTCACAGCATCGAAGCGGCACTGAGCGCACGCGCGCCGGATGCGGCCGGGGCCGCGGCAGACGCGTCGCGGTCCGCAGCGAGCGTGGATGCCCGCATCGCGCTCACCGGCGGCTTCCAGGGTAGCGGCGCTGCTTCGCTGGAGCACCTGCCGTGGCCGTGGAGCGGCAATGTCGAGGTCGCCGAGAACAAGGGCGCCTACGCGCTTGCGCTCGCCTCGCCGGCGCGCCTCGAGATCGACAAGCGGCGCGTGCGGCTCTCGGAAGCGCATTTGCGCATCGCCGAGGGCAGCGCCGACATCGGCGAGTTCGTCTGGGACGACGGCCGCATCACGTCGCGCGGCAGCTTCGCCGCCGTGCCGCTGGCCACGCTCGCGAGACTGGCCGGACGTGCGCTGCCGGTGCGCGCGACGCTCACGCTCAAGGGTGACTGGTCGGTCGCGGCGACACCGCGGCTGGATGGAACCGTGCACGTCGCGCGCGACGACGGCGATGTGTACGCCACCGATGCCGATACCGTCGATCCGGCGCGTGCCATAGGCATCGCCGCGCTCGATCTGAGCGCGCGCTTCGCCGGAGACGGCGTCGATGCGCGCGCATCGATGCGTTCGATGCGTGGCGGCAACGCCGAGGCCACGCTGGCGCTGGCCGCCGCGCCCGGCGCCGCGCCTGGTCGCATCTCGGGCGACGCGCCGCTCACCGCGAAGGTCTCCGCCGACGTCGTATCACTTCGTCCGTTCCAGTCGTGGCTGGGGACGCTGGCGGCGCTCGATGGGCGTGCGCACGTCGAGGTCGCGGCGACCGGAACGCTGGCGCACCCGCAACTCAGCGGCACGATCAGCGCCGACGACGTGCGCGTCGATCTCGGCCAGCACGGCGTGCAGCTCAAGGAGGGGCGCCTGCGCGCGCGGCTGGCCGGCGAACGCCTCCTGCTCGACGAAGTGTCGATCCGCGCTGGCGACGGCGTGTTCAACGCCAAAGGAACCCTCGCCGCATCGACCGGCAGCGGCGTCACCCCCGACGTGACCTGGCATGCCGAGCACTTTCGCGTGGTCAATCGGCCCGACCTTCGCCTGGTCGTTGCAGGTGACGGCACGCTGCGCGTCATCTCCGGCAAGCTGCTGCTCGCCGGCAACGTGCGCATCGAGGAAGGCAACATCGTCTACGAGGCGACCACCGAGGGCCGGCTCGCTGACGACGTGGTGGTGGTCGGGCAGGCGCCGCGACCGCCGTCGACCTCGCTTGCCAGCGTCGGCGATCTGCCGCTTGCGCTCGACCTCGACGTCGATCTGCAGCCACCGGGCGTCGCATTCGCGGGAGAAGGCCTCGACACACGGCTGACCGGGCGCGTCCACCTCGTGACGTCGGCCAGCGGCACGCTCAACGCGAAGGGCACGATCAGCACCCGATTCGGCACCTATTTCGCGCTGGGACAGAAGCTCACCATCGATCGCGGCGCGCTCATTTTCGACGGACCGGTCGACAATCCCGCGCTCGACGTCGTGGCGCTGCGCAAGAATCTCGCGGTCGAAGCGGGGCTCGAGCTCACTGGCACGGTGCGCGTTCCACGGGTGCGGCTGGTCTCGGACCCACCCGTGCCCGACAACGAAAAGCTGTCGTGGCTTATCAGTGGGCAGCCGCTGGATCGCACATCGCGCGCGGACATCACGCTGCTCGCCTCGGCGTCGGCGTCGCTGCTCGGCAAGGGCCAGAAGCCGCTCACGCAGACCATCGCCAACACCTTCGGGCTCGACGACATCTCGGTGCGCGGATCCAGCGTGACAACGGCCACCGGCGTCGCGTCCGGGCAGGTGGTGGCGTTCGGCAAGCGCCTGTCGGACCGGCTGTCGTTGGTCTACGAGCAGGGGCTCACCATCGCCAGCAACGCGCTTCGCATCGAATACACGCTGACCCGTACGCTGACGCTGCGCGCCGAGGCGGGCACCGTCGGCAGCGTTGGCATCTACTATCGCCGAAGCTTCGATTGACCCGGGCGCGTCGGAGCGTCTCCTACGTCGAAACGCAGTTTCGCCGATAGCGTCCCGCCGCGCATTGAGTAACATGGATGCTTCGATCCGACGACGCGAGGGTGCCATGGGCGTGTGCGACATGTGCGGCAACGATTACGACAAGGCGTTCACGGTGACCCTGGGTGGAAGCACCCACACCTTCGACAGCTTCGAATGCGCGATCCACATGCTCGCCCCGAAATGCGCGCACTGCAGCTGCCGCATTATCGGTCACGGCCTGCAGTCCGGGAGCGCGCTGTATTGCTGCGCGCATTGCGCCGAGGCGTCGGGCATCGGCGGATTGCGCGACCGCGTAGGCGCCGCCGATGCGGCGACCAAGCAGCCTGCCAGGTCCTGAGCGCGCGACCTTTCACTCCGCGCTCCGGCCGCGCCAGGTCGGATAGCGTAACGCATCGTCCGCGGCCAATCGGTCCGGGTGTCCGGGTGTCTAGATGCTGGTGCCCGGGTCCGGGTGTATTGGTGCGGGCTTCCACGGCATAATCGGCGCTCCGGACCGTCATGGTCCGGGCCACGCTCATGCCTGCCACGTCCTCGCGCCGCCGATGAAGATGATCCGAAGGGACTGGGTCTATTTCCTGTTCCGGAACCCGGTCGTGACCTTCGTGCTGCTCGGCGTGTTCTTCCTGCTGTTCGGGATCACGTCGATTAATCTGTTCTTCCTGCTCAAGGCCAACGTCAACCTGTTCCTGGAATACGGCCTGATGGTGATCGAGGACGGCGCGCTCGAGCAGCTCTTCGAGCTCCTCGGATCGGCGTACCTCAGCATGCTTTTCTGGATCCTGTTCAAGCTCTGCGAGCGCATCCTGATCGAGCGGTTCACCAAGCGCCGCTTCGGCGTGCACTGGGTCAATCGCGAGCTGGGGAACTGACCGCGGCGGGCCTGCGGGCGATACTCGAGTCTAGGCGCGGCACGCGGCCGGGAGGAACTGCGCGGAGACGTCGGTCCGGTCCTCGCCGATCACCGTCATCCGCGGCGGCGTCGCTGCGTGACCGCACAGCCAGGTGATGGGGACGACCGGCGCACCGACCACCACCGCCGGGCGGATGCTCAGGATCTTGCCGCGCAGCGCGCCGCTGCCGCCGTTGCCGAAAGTGATGTCGATCGCGCCGTTGGTGATCGCCACCGAACTCACGTAGTTGCTGACGAAATTCTCCGGTGCCGGAAGCGCCGCGGCGGCGTTACTCACGGGAAAAGTCTGCGTGGTCGCCCATGACGTTGCGATCGGCGGCTTGGCCGGCTCCGCCATGTTGAGCGATGCGATCACCTGGTCGCGGACGAGCTTTTCGTAGACCGCCGGCACCGCCATGAGCCCGAGGATCCCCACGATGCCGACGACCACCAGCATCTCGATCATGCTGAGTCCTCGCAGCGCCGTCGCGGGTCTCATCACCGGTCTCATCGCAGTGCCTGCTCGATGTCGGCGAGGAGGTCGGAGGCGTCCTCGATGCCGACCGAAAGGCGCACCAGGTCCGCGGGGCACATCGTATCGGGGCCTTCGACGCTGGCGCGATGCTCGGCGAGACTTTCGACCGATCCGAGCGAGGTCGCCTGCTTAAACAGTCGCAAGCGGTTGGTGAAGGACTTCGCTGCCGCCTCGCCAGCGGCTAGGCGCAGCGACATCATCCCGCCAAACCCGCCGTGCATCTGCCGCGCGGCGACGGCGTGGCCGGGATGGCCGGGCAACCCGGGATAGAGCACATGCGAGAGGCGCGGGTGGCGCGAGAGCGCCTGCGCCAGCGCCATCGCGTTCGCGCACGCGGTTTTCACCCGCGGATGCAGCGTGCGCATCCCGCGCATGAGCAGCCACGCTTCGAACGGTCCGAGCACCGCGCCGCCGGCGCTTCGTATGTAGCGTATGCGCTGCCAAAGTGAATCGATGCGCGGCTCGATGCGCGCGCCGTCGCGTGCGCACGCCAGCGCGCCGGCAACGACGTCGGAATGACCATTGAGATATTTGGTCGCCGAATGCATGACGATGTCGGCACCGAGCTCGAGCGGCCGCGTCAGCAGCGGCGTGGCGCAGGTGGAGTCGACCGCGGCGGCGGCGCCGACCTCGCGCGCGATCGCGCACGCCCCGGCAATGTTGGTGATGTCCCACGTCGGGTTGGCCGGTGTCTCGATCCAGACCAGGCGCGGGCGGCGCGCGCGCGCTTTCGCCGCGAGGTCGTCGAGCGAATCGTTGGTATAGAACTCGACCGCGAGCCCCCACGTCGCCGCGAAGCTCTGCAGCCACTTGCGCAGGCCCCAGTACATGTTGCGCGGCACCAGCGCGCAATCGCCTGGCGCGAGCGACTGGAACACAGCCGAGGCGGCCGCCTGGCCCGAGGAGAAGACCAGCGCGGCGGCGGCGCCTTCGAGCGATGCGATAAGAGCCTCGACCGGATCGAAGGTCGGGTTGTCGGCGCGCGCGTAGACGCGGCCGCCGGGGTATGCACCGTCGGCGGCGCGCTCGTAGGTCGTGGCGACGTGGATCGGCGCGACGATCTCGTGATACGGCGAGGCGAATCCCGAAACGCCCTGGGCGGCGAGGGTCTGCGCGTGCAGCGCGGTCGAGGGCGGGGTGCTCATTCGAATGGGATCCGGAGATCGCAATATGCACGCACCCAGCACGGCCTGCAACCCGCGGCGTGACAGCGGCGCATCGCTTCGATACCATCGGAGAGCGCCGCGATGCGACTCGGCCGCGATTCGCGCGCCAGCGTCGCCTGCAACCACTCCCCACCTTCCATGACCGACGCACCCGCCAGCATCGGCGACACCATCGATCGCATCGACACGCCGGCGCTGATCGTCGACCTCGATGCGTTCGAATCGAATCTGGTCGCGATGGCGGCGTTCGCGCGCGACAGTCTCGTGCGGCTTCGTCCGCACGCCAAGACGCACAAGTGCGCGGTCATCGCGTTGAAGCAGATCGCCGCGGGCGCGGTCGGGCAGTGCTGCCAGAAGGTGGGCGAAGCCGAGGCGCTGGTAGCCGGCGGCGTGCGCGACGTCCTGGTCACCAACGAGATCGTCGACCGCCGCAAGCTCGAGCGCCTGGCGCGGCTGGCGACGCGCGCTACCATAGGCGTGTGTTTCGATCATCCCGACGCGGTCGACGCGGCGTCGCAGGCGGCGAGCGCGGCGGGCGTAGAATTCGGCGCGCTGGTGGAGATCGAAATCGGGATGCGACGCTGCGGGATCGCCGCTGGCGCGCCGGCGGCGGCGCTGGCGCGCCGGATCGCCGACGCCCCCGGCCTTCGCTTTCGCGGCCTGCAGGCGTACCAAGGCGCTGCGCAGCACATGCATACGCGCGCCGAACGCGAACGCGCAATCGCGCTCGCCACTGACGCGGTGCGGGCGACCGTCGCCGCGCTCGCCGGTGTCGGTCTCGACTGCGAGCTGATCAGCGGCGCCGGCACCGGAACCTTCCGGCTCGAAGCCGCCAGCGGCTTGTGGAACGAGCTGCAGGCCGGCTCGTACCTGTTCATGGACACCGAGTACGCCAGCATCGACGGCAATGCGCGGCCTGGTGCGCGCTACGACGAGTTCGCGCACAGCCTGTTCGTGCTCTCGTCGGTAATGAGCGTGTCGTCGCCCGATCGCGCCATCGTCGACGCCGGACTCAAGTCGTTCAGCGCCGAAAAGGGCCTGCCGTGGGTGCACGGCCGCGCCGGCATCGAGGTCACCTCGGTGTCCGACGAGCACGCGAGGCTCGAGCTGCGGGCGGAGGCGAAGCCGCTCGCGCTGGGTGACAAAGTGATGCTGATACCTGGTCATTGCGACCCGACGATCAACCTGCACGACACCTACGTAGCCGTGCGCTCGGGCCGGGTCGAAGCGCTTTGGCCGATCAGCTTGCGCGGCGCGAGCCGCTGAAAGTCTCGCCGGCACCCGCCGGCCGGGATGACCGCGAGGCTGCGGTAGAATCATTTTTCGCCCGAGGACGGGCTGTCACGGAGATCTCGCCCGCCATGGACCAGGAAAACCTGCCCGCGCCCTCCAATCCGTTGGGCATGCAGGGCGTCGAATTCATCGAGTACACCACGCGAGAGCCGCTCGCGCTGGGTTCGCTGCTTCAGCAATTCGGCTTCATGCCCGTGGCCCGGCATCGCTCGCGCGAGGTGATGCTCTACCGTCAGGGCTCCATGAACATCATCGTCGACGCCGACCCGGCGAGCGTGCGCGAATCTTCGCGCGGCAGCGCGCCGACCGTCGGCGCGGTGGCGTTTCGCGTGCGCGATGCGGCGTTCGCGCATCGGCGCGCGCTGGAGTTGGGCGCGTGGGATATGCCGACGCGCGCCGCCGCAATGGAAATGAACATCCCCGGCATACACGGCGTCGGCGACAGCCTCGTCTACTTTGTCGAGCGCCACGACGACCTCACGATCTACGACGTCGACTTCGTTCCCATCGCTGGCGCCGACCCGGCACCGCCGGCGCTCGCCGGCCTGCACTGGTTCGGATTGGTGCAGGCCGTGCAGTCCGATCGCGCCGCCGACTGGGTCGATTTCTACGGCGCGCTTCTCGGATTCGAGCCGTTGCGGCGTGGACAGTACTTCGGCGTGCTGCCCAAGGGAACGCTGCTGGTGAGCCCAGATGGCGGGTTCTATTTTCAGCTCGTCGAACCACCTCCGGGCGCCGACTTCGTCGAGTGGAATGAAGCGCTGTTGCGCGTCGGCTTGGGCGCGCCCGACGTGATGGCGGCGGTGCGCACGCTGCAATCGCGCGGCGTCGTGTTCGTCGACCGCGACCCGGTGCGCCCGTCCGACAAGGGCGCGCTGACGCAGATCTACCTCGGGGGATTCTGCATCGAGCTCGTGGTCAGCGCCGCGCCAGCTCCCGCGCTCAAGGTGGCGTCAGGAGGGTAGCGTAATGAGGCTCGAGGACTTCGGCATGGACACGATCACGCTCGCGGGCACGATCGAGGCCAAGCTGCGCGCGATCCGCGAAGCAGGCTTTACGCAGGTCATGCTCTCGGCGCGCGACCTGGTCGGCCATCCCGGCGGCGAGTCGGCGGCGATCGACGCGGTCAAAAGAAGCGGCCTTCGCGTCACCGGCCTGCAGGTGCTGCGCGACTTCGAGGGGCTCTCCGGCCCGCTGCACGCCTACAAGATCGACGTCGCCAAGGCGATGCTGGAGATGGCGCGCGAGGTTGGCGCGCCGCTGATCCTCGCCTGCTCGAGCACGTCGGCGCACGCCACCGGCGGCTTCGACGCGCAGGTTGCCGATCTGCGCAAGCTGGCGATGCTCGCCGTACCGCTGGGATTGCGCGTGGCCTACGAGGCTTTGTCGTGGGGGCGAAGCGTCGACGACTTCGGGCAGGCGTGGGCACTGGTCGCTGCCGCGGACCGCTCCAACCTGGGCGTCGCCGTCGATTCGTTCCACATGCTGGCGCGCGAGACGCCGCTTGCGGCGCTCGACGAGGTGATACCCGAGAAGCTCTTTTTCGTGCAGCTCTCCGACTTCATGTGGAGCGCGCCGGCCACCCCCGAGGAGCGCCGCGAAACGGCGCGACACGCTCGCGTATTCCCCGGCGAGGGCGCGCACAGCGAGCAGCTCGGCGACATGATCCGCGCGCTCGATGCGCTCGGCTACGAGGGCGACTTGAGCTTCGAAGTGTTCAACGATGACTACGCGCAGATGCCGCTGTCGCTCGTCGCTCAGCGCGCCAAGCGGTCGGTGCAATGGATCACCGACCACGTGTCCCGGCGCAGCCTGCCGGTGCGCCGCCGCGTCGCGGCCCTGCCCCCGCGGTAGCGGCGGCGCGAGCGACCCGGCGAGGCTTCGGACGGGAGGGGACGTGGTCGTCGCCGTGCGGTGCGACCGTTCGAATCTGACGTCGGCAGGTGACATGGCGTATCTTCATCGATGGAAAACGCCATTGTTGGATCGTCCGAGTTTCGCGCTGCCATCGGACGGCTTCTGAAATGCGCGTAGGAGGGGCATGCGAAGTTCGTGCCGCAGCGGCGGGCAGCAGTCCACGCACAGGCGCTAGGGCCCGTTCACAGACCCTAGTTGGCGAGGTCCAGGTCGGTGCGGCGGCGTGCGCCGGGGGCGCCCGTGCGCGACTGCACGATGCTGTCCCAGTTCTCGTCGGCGGTCTGGGCAGCGACTCCGCGCGGGTTGGTGACGCTTTGCCGCAGCAGCTCGGCGGTCGCGCCGGCGGGCAGCGGACGTCCGAGCATGTAGCCCTGCACAGTGGTGCACCCGAGCTCCAGCAGGAAATCGATTTGCGCCTGCGTCTCGACGCCTTCGGCCACGACCGCGAGCTGCAGGCTCTGCGCGATCGCCAGGACCGCCTTGATGATGACGCCGTCGCCCTCGGCGCTGCCGACGTCGCGGGTGAAGGACTGGTCGAGCTTGAGCTTGTCCACCGGCAGCCGCCGCAGATAGGCAAGCGACGAGTAGCCGGTGCCGAAGTCGTCGATCGCAATCTTGACGCCCATGGCGCGCAGCGCCGTCAGCGTGGTGAGCGTCGCGTCGAAGTCGCGCATCAGCATCGACTCGGTCACTTCCAGCTCGAGGTAGTCGAGCGCAACGCCGACCAGGCGCGCGCTTTCCTTGACGCGCTCGGCAAGTCCGGGATCGTCGAATTGCACGCTCGACAGATTGACCGCGATGGTCACCGCCGGCAGGCCCTGCTCGAGCCACGCGTTGTGCTGGATGAGCGCAGTGACCATCACCCACTCCCAGATGTCCATGATGAGGCCGGCTTCCTCGGCGACGCTGATGAAATGACCGGGTGCGAGCAGCCCAAGCGTCGGATGGTTCCAGCGGATCAGCGCCTCGATCCCGACGATCCTGCCCGTCCGAACCTCGATCTGCGGCTGGTAGTGGAGCTCGAACTGACCGCCTTCGAGCGCCTTGCGCAGGTCGTGCTCGAGCGAAAGGCGCTGTGCTGTCGCTGCGCGCATCGATTCGCGGTAGAAGAAGCAGCGGTTGCGGCCTTCGCCCTTGGCGTGCGACATCGCCACGTCGGCGTTCTTCAGCAGCGTGTCGAGGTCGTCGCCGTCGCGCGGATAGAGCACGATGCCGATCGATGCCTGCACGAACACTTCCTGCGTGCCGAGGACGATGGGCTGCGCCAGCGTGGCGAGCAGCCGGTTCGCCGCACGCGAGGCTTCCTGCTCGGTGGCGACGCCATTGAGCAGCACGATGAATTCGTCGCCGCCCTGCCGGCACAGGTCGCGCTCGATGACCTTGGCGTGCGTCGGGCCGGCCATGTCGTCGGCGCGCAGGCCACGCAGCAACCGCTGCGCGATGATCCTCAGCAGGTCGTCGCCGACGGCGTGCCCGAGCGCGTCGTTGATGCGCTTGAAGTGGTCGAGGTCGAGGAACATGATTGCGAACGGACGTCCGTCGCGCCGTGCCGCCTCCAGTGTTTCCTCGAGCCTCTCGTGGAAGCGCGACCGGTTGGGAAGCTCGGTGAGCACATCGAAGTGCGACAGCCGGTTGATCTGCTGGATGGCGCGGGTCTGCTCGGTCGAATCCTGGACGGTTCCCGCGACGCCGACGCACCGGCCGGTGTCGTTGATCAGGCCTTCGCCCATCAGGTGCACGTGGCGCAGGTCACCCTGCTGGACCAGCACGCGAAGGTCGATGCCCTCGGCGGGCGTGCCGCGCGCGAGCTTGAGCATCCAGCGCCTGAAGGCACGGCGATCCTCAGCATGCAGCAGCGCGTCCACCGACTTGGGACGAGGATGGAAGGTGCGGGCGTCGAGACCGAGGATGCGGTAGACCTCATCGGAACAGCCGATGGCGTCGCTCTCGCGGTCCCATTGCCAGCTTCCGAGGCGGGCGATGCGTTGCGCCAGCGTCAGGCGCGCCACCAGATCGCGCTGCGTGCCCGCTTCGTGCTCGGCGGTGTCGCGAGCGACCTTGAGCCGGTGCACTCGACGCAATGCGCGCCGGTGCGCGTTTTCGAAACCGTGGCGCAGCCGCTCCAATCCGGCGTGGCCGTGGACCGAAGTGACCTCGCCCTCGCGCGGCGTCCCGAACTGCTGCAGCGTCGCGCGCAGTCCATGCAGCGAGCGCGACCAGCGCTGGCCGAGCACCGCGAGCGCCGCGCAGGAAAGCGCCAGCGCGGCAAGTGCGAAGCCGATCCCGGTCAGCCAGCCGCCGATGAGCAGGGGCAGCGCCGCCGCGTTGGCGAACAGCACGGCGGCGATCGCCTGGACGGTGAGATTGTCGGCGAGCTCGGCCCACAGCCGGCGCGGAGGCGCCCCCAGCCCCAAGCCTGAGGGCTGCAGCGTCTTCGAATCGGAGGGGACTGCTTGTTCCAAACTCGCCTCGTCTTGCGTCCGCGGTTCTCGAAGGACGGTGCGGGCACGCGAGCGCGCCCGCACCCTGTCGTGCGTGGGACCGAAGTCCGCAAGCTCCATGCCAGCCCCTGCAGGGGCGGGCGCAGTGCGCGAGCGCCGCCCTGCGGCCGAAGCTGCCTATTCCCGTCACCCGGACCGCGCGGGCGCTGTGGCGGCATGCCGCTTTGCGTCGACACGGCCTCCAGGCCCGGCCGTGGAGTAGAGTCGCGCTTCCGGGGAAGCGCAAGCATCCCGGCAAGAGACACGGCATGAGCACCGCCGGGCCGCCCCAGGTGCTCGCCCCTCGGGGGAGGTCGCGCAGCGACTTCGTGGGGGAGACATAATGAGCGCCGCTGGGCCGCCCCAAGGCGCTCTGCCCCCCTCGGGGGAGGTCGCGCAGCGACTTCGGGGGGAGACCTATAACCGTCAGGAGAAGCCCGATGAGATTCATGCAAGCCGTGGCGAGCGCGCTGCTGCTCGCCGTCGCCGCCCCGGCCACAGCCGAGATGTCGGAGATGAGTGTCGCGCAGCAGTACGGCGTGAGCTTTTTGCCGCTGATGGTGATGGAGCGCGACAAGCTGGTCGAAAAGCACGCGAAGGGACTCGGCCTGGGCGAAGTCAAGGTGAGCTGGGTCAGCGTCGCCGGCCCGAGCGTAATGAACGATGGCGTGATCAGCGGCGCGATCCAGTTCATCGCCGTCGGCGCGCCGTCGTTGATCACGCTGTGGGACAAGACCAAGGCCAACGTGCAGGTCAAGGGCATGTCGGCGATGACCACGTACCCGCTTTACCTCAATGTGCGCAATCCGAACCTGAAATCGCTGAGCGACCTTACCGACAAGGACCGCATCGCGGTGCCGTCGGTGAAGGTGTCGACGCAGGCGATCATGCTGCAGATGGCGGCGGCGAAGCTCTATGGTGATGCCAACTACGGAAAGTTCGATCCATTGACCGTTGGGCTGTCGCACCCCGATGCGATGGTTGCGTTCATGAACAATACCGGCGGTGTCGACGCGCATTTCGCGACCTCGCCGTTTCACGAGCAGGAAATCAAGCTACCGGGCGTGCGCACCCTCACTACCAACTACGAGATACTCGGTGGGCCTGCGACGGCGTTGGTGATCGCGGCGTCCACGAAATTCCGCGACGCCAACCCTAAGCTGTACAAGGCGTTCTACGACGCACTAAACGAAGCGATCCGCGGCATCAACGCCGACAAGCGCGCCGCGGCGAAGGTTTACCTCGAGCAGGCCAAGGACACCAAGAACAGCGTCGACGACATTTTCGCGATGATCAACGCGAGCGACTACGCGTACACGCTGACGCCGCAAAAAGTCGGCAAGACGGCGGACTTCATGTTCAAGATAGGCACCATCAAGACCAAGCCGGCGAGCTGGACCGAGCTGTTCTTCCCGGAAGTCCACGCGCTGCCGGGAGACTGAACCGGTCGTGGCGCAGCGCATGCGCATCGGCAGTGGCGCCGGGTTTGCGGGCGACCGCCTCGAGCCCGCGGTGATCCTTGCCGAGCAGGGCGGGCTCGACTATCTCGGCCTCGAATGCCTCGCCGAGCGCACCATCGCGCTCGGACAGCTGCGCAGGCGCCAGGATTCTTCCGCGGGCTACGATCCGCTGCTCGAGCGGCGCATGGAGCTGCTGCTGCCGCTGCTGCGGCGCAATCGCGTTCGTCTGGTCAGCAACTTCGGATCGGCGAATCCGCGCGCGGCCGGGGAGCGCATCGTCGCGCTCGCCCGAGCGCTCGGCTTTCCGGTCAAGGTCGCGGTGGTCACCGGCGACGACGTCTTCGACCGCATCACCGGCGACGCGGTCGCGCTCGAAACCGGCGCGCCGCTCGCCGAGTTCGGCGAGCTCGTCTCGGCGAATGCGTACCTGGGCGCCGACGCGCTGATGCTCGCGCTCGCGTCGGACGCCGACGTGATCGTCGCCGGCCGCGTTGCGGATCCGTCGCTGTTCGTGGCGCCCATCGCGCACCATTTCGGCTGGTCGCTCGACGATCTGGAGCGCGTGGCGCGGGCGACCGTGGTGGGTCACCTTCTGGAATGCGCCGCGCAGGTGAGCGGCGGCTACTTCGCCGATCCGGGACGCAAGGACGTCCCCGGACTCGCGCACGTCGGATTCCCCTTCGCCGACGTCGACGCGGACGGCACCGCCACGATCGGCAAGGTCGCGGGCACCGGCGGCATCATCAGCCTCGCGACGGTGAAGGAACAGCTGCTCTACGAGGTCACCGATCCGTTCGCTTATATCACCCCCGACGTCACCGCAGATTTTTCCGGCGTCGAGCTGGCCGTCACGGGGCGCGATGCGGTGAGCGTCCGCGGCGGCAGGGCGCGTGGACGAACGTCCACGCTCAAGGTCAGCGTCGGCTATCTCGCCG
>JBDTZQ010000082.1:0-13395 GCA_040005035.1 Betaproteobacteria bacterium
GGGGCTGCGCGCTTCACTTGCTTGCGCCGAGTCCGCGCAACTGGCGCGATCCGCACCGCCGCGCTCGCGTTGTCGGCAGGTGCGCCGTTCAGGCCGCGCTGAAATTCACGTATCACGCGCGACAGATGCCGATGCATCGCGGTGCGCGCGCCCGCCGCATCGCGCGCCGCGACCGCGCGCGCGATCGCCGCATGGTCGCGGATGGTCTGCCTCGTGAGGTCTTCGGTATGAAAGTGCATCTGCATGCGACCCCAAAGCTCGGCCCGCTGGTTCCACAACCCCTCCACCACCACCTCCAGCGAGCTGTTGCCTGTCGCCTTCGCCAACGCCAGGTGGAATTCACGGTCGCTTTCCTCGCGCACGGCGAAGTCGTCGATGTGCTCGGTCATGCGCAGCACGCACCGCCGGAGCAGCTCGTCATCCGCGGTGCCGGCGTTGGAAGCAGCAAGTGCTGCTATCTCGCCCTCGACCAGCTTGCGTGCATTGAGCAGCTCGAACGGACCGGGGCCGGCGTCGCCGGTCGCGCCGCCCGAGCGCGTTTGCTTGAGCGTGACGAAGATTCCCGTGCCCACGCGCACCTCGACCAATCCGGCGATCTCCAGCGATATGATCGCCTCGCGCACCGACGCGCGGCTGACGCCGAGCGTCAGCGCGAGCTCGCGCTCTGCGGGCAGCCTCGAGCCCGGCGCAAACTCACCGGCGTCGATCAGGCCCGAGATCTGATCGGCGATCTGCCGATACAATCTGCGCGGCTCGACCTGCTGCAATGGCACGTGCTGGCTCCTCCGGGGATGCGTGATTTTGAGGTGCGCGCGGCGGAACTTGCCGGCGCATTGCGTTCTTCGAAGCGTCGAACTCGACCGCATGTTAACGCCCGTGCTAAGCTGTGGTCAAGTGGTCAGACCACTGTGCCACATTCCGCCTCCATCGTCGAAGCCGCACCCATGCCTCGTCCACGCGCGCGCCATCGATCATGAAAATCACCGCCTGCCGCGTCATCGTCACTTGCCCCGGCCGCAATTTCGTCACGCTGAAAATCGAGACTGACCAGGGAATTCACGGCATCGGCGACGCGACGCTCAACGGACGCGAGCTAGCCGTCGCCGCGTACTTGAGCGAGCACATCGTGCCGGCGCTTATCGGCCGCGACGCCGCCCGCATCGAGGACCTCTGGCAGTACTTCTACCGCGGCGCATACTGGCGGCGCGGCCCCGTCACCATGAGCGCGATCGCCGCCGTCGACACCGCGCTCTGGGACATCAAGGGAAAAGTCGCGAAGCTTCCGATCTACGAGCTCCTGGGCGGCGCCAGCCGCGACGGCGTGATGGTCTACGGCCACGCCAACGGACGCGACATCGCCGAGACCGTCGACGAGGTCGGACGCTACATCGACATGGGCTACAAGGCGATCCGGGCGCAATCGGGGATCCCCGGGCTCGCTTCGACGTACGGCGTGTCGAAGGATCGCATGTACTACGAGCCCGCCGATGCGGCGATCGCCAGCGAGAACGTCTGGTCGACGAGCAAGTATCTCGACCACGCACCGAAGCTCTTCGCCGCGGTCCGCGCCCGCTTCGGTTTCGACCACCACCTGCTTCACGATGTCCATCACCGCCTGACGCCCATCGAGGCGGGGCGGCTCGGCAAGTCGCTGGAGCCCTATCGTCTTTTCTGGATGGAGGATCCGACACCCGCCGAGAACCAGGAAGGCTTCAGGCTGATCCGGCAGCACACCGTGACGCCGATCGCGGTCGGCGAGATCTTTAACACGATTCACGACTGCCAGACGCTCATCACCGAGCAGCTGATCGACTATATCCGCACCACCGTCGTCCACGCGGGCGGCATCACGCATCTGCGGCGCATCGCGCACCTGGCCGAGCTCTATCATGTACGCACCGGGTCGCATGGCGCCACCGACCTGTCGCCGGTGTGCATGGGCGCCGCGCTCAACTTCGACTTGTGGGTGCACAACTTCGGCATCCAGGAATACATGCGCCACACCGAGCAGACCGACGCGGTCTTCCCGCACGCCTACCATTTCAAGGACGGCTACCTGCATCCCGGAAACGCCCCGGGACACGGCGTCGACATCGACGAAAAGCTCGCCGCGAAATATCCGTACAAGGCCAGCGCGCTTCCGGTCAACCGATTGGAAGACGGGTCGATGTGGGACTGGTAGCGGCGCGAGCGATCGCAAGGAAGCCCGCGCCCAAAGTGCGCGCTACGCCTGCTTGAAATCCCCCGACTTGCCGCCTGACTTCTCGAGCAGCCGCAGGTCGCAGATGCGCATGGCACGATCGACCGACTTGCACATGTCGTAGACCGTCAGCAGGCCGATCGCCACCGCGGTCAGCGCCTCCATCTCGACCCCGGTGCGCCCGAGCGTCTCCGCAGTCACTTCGATATTCAATGCGTCGCTGCCGAACGAGAACTCGACGGCGATCCGCGTCAACGGCAGCGGATGCGCTAACGGGATCAATTCGGCGGTGCGCTTGGCGGCCTGGATCGCCGCGATGCGCGCAACGCCCAGGACGTCGCCCTTCCTGGCCGTCCCGGCCCGAATCGCGGCGAGCGTCGGCGGTGACATCCGGATGCTGCCGCCGGCGCGGGCGACACGATGCGTTACATCCTTGGCGCCGATGTCGACCATGTGCGCCTGCCCGGCCGAATCGAAATGGGTAAAATGGGACTCTCCCGCGGACATCGTGCGGCTCCTGAAACTTTGCACCGTTTTCATCAATCATAGCACCATGAAATCAGCTGCCGGCCGCCGCGCCCGTTCGCATGCAATGCGTGCGATCGCGGCGCTTCTGGCGGTCACGCTCACCGCGGCGCCCGCCGCGATTGCGCAGACGCTGCCCGAGCTAGGCGATCCGTCGGGCGCGGTCATGTCGCTTTCCCAGGAGCGCCGGCTCGGTGAATCGGTGGTGCGCGACATCCGCCTGTCGGGCGCATATCTCGAGGACCCGGAGGTCAACGGATACCTGAACGAGCTCGGCAACCGGCTGGTCACCGCGATCCCTGGTGCGCCTTTCGACTTCGAATTCTTCGCGGTGAACGATCCCACCATCAACGCCTTCGCGCTCCCCGGCGGCTACGTCGGCATCAACACCGGGCTCATCCTGCTCGCGCAAACCGAGTCCGAGCTCGCATCGGTCCTCGCGCACGAGATCTCGCACGTAACGCAGCACCACATCGCGCGCAGCATTTCTAACCAGAAGGACGCGATGCTGACGACGCTGGCGGCGCTGGCGGCGGCAGTGCTGGCATCGCGTGCTGGCGGCTCGAGCGGCGGCCAGATCGCGCAGGCGGCGATGGCATCGGCGCAGGGGCTGTCGATCCAGATGCAGATCGATTTTACCCGCCAGAACGAACAGGAGGCCGACCGGCTCGGATTTCAGCGCCTCGATGCAGCCGGCTTCGACGTGACCGCGATGGCGACCTTTATGGAGCGGCTGCAGCGCGCCTCGCGCTTCGTCGAGGGCAACGCGCCATCGTACCTGCGCGACCACCCCATCACGTACGAGCGCATTGCCGAGGGGCAGGCGCGCGCGCAGGGCAAGCCGTTTCGACAGGTCAAGGATTCGCTCGACTTCTACATGGTGCGCGCCCTCCTCAAGAGCTATCAGGGCACGCCGCGCGAGGCGATCGCGTTCTTCGAAGACGCGCTGGCCGAGAAGCGCTATAACGATCCGACCGCGGCGCGCTACGGGCTGGTCGCGTCACTGCTTCGCGCCCAGGACTTCAAGCGCGCGCAGAGCGAGCTCGCCACGCTGGAGAAAACCGCTGCGCCCAATCCGATGATCGACGCCATCGCCGGCCAGGTCCTGCTGCAATCGGGACAGGTCAAGGCCGCGATCGCGCGCTACCAAGCGGCGCTGGTGCGCTATCCCAACAAGCAGCAGCTCATCTACGACTATCCGGAAGCGTTGATCAAGGACAAACAAGCGGCGAAGGCCGCGGCGTTTTTGAGCGAGCAGTTGCAGCGCTATCCGGGCGATGGGCCGTTGCAGCAGCTGGCAGCCAAGGCCTATGCCGACCTGGGCAAGCAGATGCTGTCACACCGGCACCAGGCCGAGTACTACGCGTGGCTGGGCAATCTGCCGGCCGCCGTGGTGCAGTTCGAGCTCGCCATCAAGTCCGGCGACGGCGACTTCTATCAGGCGTCGGTCACCGAAAGCCGGCTTCGCGCGGTGCGCGAGCAACTCGCCGACCAGAAGAAAAGGGTCGCCGACGGGCGCTCGGGCTAGGCCGCGCCAAATGCGCGCTAGGCCTTCGCCAACGCGGGGATGAAGCGCAGCGAGACGCCATTGTTGCACCAGCGCTGGCGCGTCGGCGGCGGGCCGTCGTCGAAGACGTGCCCCTGGTGTCCCCCGCAGCGCACGCAGTGATATTCGGTGCGCTCGACGATCATGAGGAAATCCTTCTTCACCGCCGTGTTGCCCGGAATGTTGGTGAAAAAGCTCGGCCAGCCGGTCCCGCTGTCGTATTTCATCTGCGAGCTGAACAGCGGCAGCGCGCATCCCGCGCACACGAACACGCCGGCGCGCTTCTCGTCGTTGAGCGGGCTGGTGAACGGGCGCTCGGTGCCTTCCTTACGCAGCACGTAGAAGCTCGAGTCGGGAAGCTCCTTCTTCCATTCGGCCTCGCTCTTGCTGACCGGCGCGGTCGACATGTCGAGCTTGGCATCCTTGGCGAGCAGCGTCTGCCAGTCCTTCTGGATGTCGGCGATCGACTTGCCCGCGGGAGCGCCAGTGGCCGCCTGCGCCCATTGGGCGGTGTACGCCGCCGCGGAGCCCGCGGCAACTGCGCTGAGGAAATGACGTCGGTTCATGCTTGCTCCTGGATTCGGACCTCTGAAGACATCGGCGAACAGCGAAAAGTTCGCCGCCATTCCCGTACGTTATCGGACTTTCGATTGTCGTTGGTCGCGCGGCGTCATCTCGAGCTTACACGTGCCGCGCCCTCCGGCCACGGCCACGATTTCCGATAAACTAACAGGCTCCGGCATTCATTGGCCCCTCGCATCATGTCGATAGCATTTTCCCGGGTGCTTTGCTCCGCGATCGCCGCGTTCGGCGCCGCGGGGGCGATGGCGGGCGAGATCACGCTTTTCGAATACCCCGACTTTGCCGGCCGCCGTATCACGCTGCGCGGCGTGGTGTCCAACTTCGACCCCAACGGATTCAACGACCGCGCCGCGTCGATGGTGATCCGCGACGGCTACTGGGAATTGTGCTCCGAGGCCTATTTCCGCGGGCGTTGCGCGACCTTCGGTCCGGGCGAATACCGCACCCTGCAACCGGCCCTCACCGACACCATCTCCTCGGCGCGCGAAGTCGGCGGCGCGCCTGCGCCGCTGCCCCCTCCGCTTGAGGCCCGTCCGCCGGCGCCCGGCTTCGTCGAGTCGGCTCCCCGAATCGAGCTGTGGGAGCGCCGCGAGTTCGGCGGACGTTCGATCGTCCTCACGTCGGGCGCGCCGGATTTCGAACGCATCGGGTTTAACGACCGCGCCGACGCTGCGGTGGTCTATGCGGGCGTCTGGCGTCTGTGTGAGCACGCGGGCCTGGGCGGGCAATGCCGCGAATTTGGACCGGGTCGCTACAACGACCTCGGCTATCTCGGCGGGAAAGTCAGCTCGGCCGCGATCGCCGGTGGCTTCGGAGGTGGCGGCCTCATCTCGCCACAGCCGCCGCCCGGGCGTGCCCGCGCGATCCTGTACGAATATCCGAATTTCGGCGGCGGCAGCTTCATCATCGAGGCAAACGTCGTCGCCAATCTCGACCGCACAGGCTTCAACGACCGCGCATCGTCGATCCGCGTCGAGGGCGGTTACTGGCTGTTCTGCACCGACGCCGGATTCGAGGGAACCTGCCGGACTTTCGGCCCGGGCGACTACGCGTCGCTGCCGTGGGAGATCAACGACAGGATATCGTCGGGGCGCCGCATCCACGACCAGTATCCGTACAACGCCGCGCCGGCGTGGAACGTTCCGCGCTGATCACATGGCGCAGGTCGACGACATCGCCGGGCTGCGCCGCATCCTGCGCGACTGCCGCTCCATTGCGGTGGTCGGGCTGTCCGCCAACTGGTATCGCCCGAGCTACTTTGCGGCCAAGTACATGCAGGACCACGGGTACCGCATCTTCCCGGTCAACCCCAACTATTCCGAGGTGCTCGGACGCAAGTGCCATGCGTCGCTGCGCGACATCGGCGAGCCGGTCGACATCGTCGACTGCTTTCGCAAGCCCGACGAGATCGTACCGCTGGCACGCGACGCTGTGGCCATCGGCGCGCGCGTGCTGTGGATGCAGCTCGGTATCCGCAACGACGAGGCCGCGTGCATCGCCGGCGATGCGGGTCTCGACGTGGTGATGGACCGCTGCGTGAAGATCGAGCACGCGCGCATCCTGGGCGGGCTCCACTGGGCCGGCGTGAACACGCGCGTGATCTCGTCGCGCCGCGCCGCATAGGGCCTGTTCCGATGGCCGATCGCGCCTTCGGTTTCGACACGCTGTGCCTGCACGCGGGACAGATCCCCGATGCGGCGACCGGGGCGCGTGCGCTTCCGATCTACCAGACGACATCGTTCGTGTTCGACAGCGCCGACCATGCGGCGAGCCTCTTTAACCTGCAGACCTTCGGCAACGTCTACTCACGCATCTCCAATCCCACCGTGGCGGCGCTGGAGGAGCGCGTCGCCGCGCTCGAGGGCGGTCGCGCGGCACTCGCCGCCGCCACCGGCATGGCCGCGCAGATGACCGCGCTGCTGACGCTTGCGCAACAGGGCGACCACATCGTTGCCGCGCGCGCGCTCTACGGTGGAACCTACTCGCAATTCGCGGTGACTTTCGCGCAGTTCGGCATCGAGACCACCTTCGTCGACTCGGGTGATCCGGAGAATTTCCGCCAGGCGGTGAGGCCGAACACCAAGGCGCTCTACGCCGAGACCATCGGCAATCCCCAGCTCAACGTGCTCGACATCGCCGCCGTCGCCGAAATCGCGCGTGACGCGGGCGTGCCGCTGGTCATCGACAACACGCTTGCATCCCCGTACCTGTGCCGCCCGATCGAGCACGGCGCCGACATCGTCATCCATTCGGTGACCAAGTATCTGGGCGGCCATGGCACCACGATGGGCGGCGTGGTCGTCGAGTCTGGAAAATTCGACTGGGCAAACGGCAGGTTCCCGCAGATGACCACACCTTCGCGGGGTTATCACGGCGTCATTTTCCACGAGACCTTCGGCGACTTCGGCTTCACGATGAAGGCGCGCATGGAAACGATGCGCACGCTGGGCGCAACGCTTTCGCCGTTTTCAGCGTTCATGCTGCTGCAGGGCATCGAGACGCTTCACCTGCGCATGCCGCGTCATTGCGAATCGGCGCTGGCGGTGGCGCGGCATCTGTCGGCGCATCCGCACGTCGCCTGGGTCAACTATCCGCTGCTCGCGGGATCGCCCGACGAGTCACTCGCCCGACGTTATCTGCCGCGCGGCGCCGGCGGCATTCTCACCTTCGGCGTCGAGGGCGGCGCGCGCGCCGGCGAGCGTTTCATCGAGGCGGTGCACTTCCTGTCGCATCTCGCCAATGTCGGCGACGCCAAGACGCTGGTGATTCATCCCGCCTCCACCACGCATCGCCAGCTCGACGATGCCGAGCAGCGCGCCGCCGGCGTGCTCCCGGAAATGATCCGGCTGTCGGTCGGGCTCGAATCGCTCGATGATATTCTCTGGGACATCGATCAGGCGCTCGCCCAGAGCCAGACATGATGAACAACGCGCGTTATCCGGCCCTCGCCTGGCCCTGGGTCGCTTTGCTGCTGTGTTTCGCGCTGCTCGGCCAGGAATACATGCTTCAGGCGGCGGGCGTCAACGCACCGTTGACGGTCTACCGGCTGGTGCTGATGGGCGTCGCGCTGACCTCGCTGGCGCTGGTCCTGCTCCCGCCGCGGCGTATCACGTACTTCCTCGCGTTCGCGGTGTGCACCGGGCTGATCGCGTGCGCACTTTATCTGCAGTACGTCGAAGGCCTGGAGCCGTGTCCACTGTGCCAGTTCCAGCGTGCATGCTTCATCGCGATGGGACTCGTGTTCCTGATCGCCGCGTTCCACAACCCCGGCCGCGGCGGCGCCATCGGATACGCGCTGCTGGAATTGCTGATTAGCGGCGCCGGTGTGGCCATCGCCGGTCGCCAGGTGTGGCTGCAGTCGCTGCCCAAGGACCAGGTCCCATCGTGCGGCATGGGGCTGGGCTACATGCTCGACACGCTGCCGTTCACCGATGTGCTGCAGCGCGTGTTCGAGGGAAGCGGCGAATGCGCGGAAAAGGGCTGGGAGTTCCTGCACCTGTCGATCGCGGGCTGGAGCCTGGTGTTCTTCGTCGCAATGATCGTCACCGCGTTCGCAGTGATTCGCCGCGACTAGGCGCGCACGGATCGCGCTTGCGCACAACAGCCCGGGGAGCGCGATTGAAAATCACACTGGTCGGCTCGCGCTATTTCGGCGCCGCCGCGTTCGAGATGCTGCGCAAGCAGGGTATCCAGATTGCGCGCGTGGTGGTGCCGCAAGCCGACGATCGTCTCGCGCTGGCAGCGCACGCCGCCGGCATCGAGGTCGTCGTCCCCGAGAATCCGCTGCTGGTGCCCGCCGACGCGATCGCCGAGGGCACCGAGCTCATCGTCGCCGCGCACAGCCATGCGCGCGTGAGCAACGAGGCGTTGGCGCGCGCGCCGCTGGGCGGGATCGGCTTTCATCCGTCGCTGCTGCCACGGCATCGCGGCATGGCCGCGATCGAGTGGACGGTCAATGAGGGCGACCCCATAACCGGCGGTACGATTTATCACCTCGCCGATCGCATGGACGCCGGCGCGATCGCCGCGCAGGACTGGTGCTTCGTGAAAAAAGGCGAGACCGCGCGCGAGCTGTGGGAGCGCGCGCTTGCGCCGATGGGACTGCGGCTGCTCGGTGAAGTCGTGGCGCATGCGGCGCAGACCGGGACGCTGCCATCGCGCCCACAGGACGAGCAGTTCGCAACGCGCGCGCCGATGATGAAACCCTAGAACCCTCTCCCGGAGGGAGAGGCTACGCCGTTTACTTGGGCGCGAGTCTTATCGCGCCATCGAGGCGGATCGTCTCGCCGTTGAGCATCTCGTTACGGATGATCTCGGCGACGAGCGACGCGTATTCCGGTGGACGCCCGAGACGCGGCGGAAAGGGAACCATCTTGCCGAGCGATTCCTGCACCTCGGGCGTCATCCCGGCCATCATTGGCGTCTCGAACAGTCCAGGCGCGATGGTCATTACACGAATGCCGACCCGCGCCAGCTCGCGGGCGATCGGCAAGGTCATGCCGACCAGGCCCGCCTTCGACGCACTGTACGCGGCCTGCCCTATCTGCCCGTCGAACGCCGCGACCGACGCGGTATAGATGATCACGCCGCGCTCGCCGGCGGCGTTGGGCGCATTCTTCGACATGACGTCGGCCGCGAGCCGAGTCATGTTGAACGAGCCGATCAGGTTGATGTTGATGGTGCGCACGAAGCTCGCGAGCGCGTGCGGCGCTTCCTTCCCTACGACGCGCTCGCCGATCGCAATCCCGGCGCAGTTGATCAAGCCTCTCAGGGCGCCAGCGCCGCCGAACGCGCTCTGCGCCGCGGCGACGCATGGCTTCGCGCTCGCCTCGTCGGTCACGTCGGTGCGCACGAAGCGCGTCGCGGCACCCAGCTCCTGCGCGAGCGCATTGCCTTGCGCATCGTTGACGTCGGCAAGCACGACGTTGGCGCCTCCCTGAACGAGCATGCGCGCCGTCGCCGCGCCGAGACCCGACGCGCCGCCGGTAACGATGAAGGTGCTGCCTCCGGTTTCCATGGATCCTTAGCGCTCCTGCGCCTTGAAGACATTGGTCGCCGTGGCGACGAGCCCGGCGAGATCCGATAGATTCGACGGGACGATCAGCGTGTTGTTGGTGCGGGCCAGACCGGCGAAAGCGGCGATGTACTGTTCCGCCACCTTGAGATTGACCGCCTGGATGCCGCCCGGCTCGTTGATCGCTTCCGCGACCTGCCGGATCGCCTTGGCATTGGATTCGGCGATCGAGAGGATCGCGGCGGCCTGTCCCTGCGCGGTGTTGATCTCGGCCTGCTTCACGCCCTCGGACTGCGCGATCGCGGCAGCGCGCGCACCCTCGGCGACATTGATCTGCTCCTGCCTTCTGCCTTCCGACGTGGCGATGACCGCGCGCTTCTCGCGCTCGGCGGTGATCTGCGCCTGCATCGCGTGCAGGATCTCCTTGGGCGGCGTCAGGTCCTTGATCTCGTAGCGCAGCACCTTGACGCCCCAGTTGGCGGCGGCCTTGTCGAGTGCTTCGACGACGATGGCGTTGATGTGATCGCGCTCTTCAAAGGTGCGATCGAGCTCCATCCGGCCGATCACGCTGCGCAACGTTGTCTGCGCCAGTTGCGTGACGGCAAGGATGAAGTTGCTCGACCCGTACGAGGCGAGCTTGGGATCGGTGACCTGGAAATACAGGATGCCGTCGACCTGCAGCTGCGTGTTGTCCTTGGTGATGCAGATTTGCGAGGGAACGTCGAGCGGGATCTCGCGCAGGTCGTGACGGTACGCGACGCGATCGATGAACGGCAGCACGAAGTTGAGCCCCGGCGCGAGCACCGCGTAGAAACGACCCAGCCGCTCGATGACGATGGCGTGCTGTTGCGGAACGACGCGAATCGTCTTGATGATGACGATGACCAGGACGATGAACAGCGCAGCAGCGACGGTCAATGAACCCATCAGGATCTCCTGTTTACAGGTCCGGGGCGCTTCACGGCGAAGACGGACGGTGGTCGGCGAGTATGAGCACCGACCCGCGCATGGCGGCAATGTACATGGTTCCCGATTGCGGCGTGTCGGGCGTGGCGAGCTCGGCGTCCCAGCTGGAACCGCGATACGAAACGCGCGCGGTGCGATCGGGTCCCCAGCTCAGCACCTGCACCTGTGCGCCGACGTCGAGCGACTGTTGCGGCGGCGTCTGCGCGGCGAGGCCGCGCTTCCAGCGCTGCAGCCAGGCGGTCCCGGCAACGCCGAGCACCCCGGCGATCAGCCACTGCACCGGCGACGCCGCGCCGAGCATCGCGGCGATGCCTCCGCACGCCACCGCCAGGCCGATGATCAGGAGATAGAACGTCCCCGTCAGTAATTCCGTCGCGACGAGTATCGCCGCGGCGATCCACCAGATCCAGTATTCGGACATCGCAAGGCCCCTTCCGCGCGCAAGAATATCAAGGATTCAGCCACTGGAGCGGCCGCCGCCGGGATGCGACGGCGAAGCGCACGCAATCCGGTATAATTGCATGTTACGCATCGATCTCCCAACATCCGGGCCTTCTCGCCCTCTTTCCCAACGCGGCACGCGTATGCCCATCTACGAATATCGGTGCAAAGAGTGCAGTCACAAGCTCGAAGCGCTGCAAAAACTCTCCGAGGCGCCGCTGCTCACCTGCCCTGCCTGCGGCAAGGATGCGCTTTCCAAGCTCCTTTCGGCGGCCGGCTTCCAGCTCAAGGGGAGCGGCTGGTACGCGACCGACTTCAAGAGCTCCGGCAGCAAGCCGGCGGAAAAGTCCTCTTCGGAGGGTGGCGGCGAGAACAAGTCTGCGGACCCGTCCTCATCGGCGTCCAAGCCCGAGAGCAAGTCCGAGACAAAATCCGAGACAAAATCCGAGACAAAGTCCGACACCAAGATCAAGACCGAGACCAAGACAGCCTCGGCGCCCGCCGCAGGCACGTCGGGCACGACGCCGGGCGCCGGCTCAAGCAGCGGCTCGGCGTGATGCCGCGGTCTGCCGCAGCCGCGCGCGTACGCTAGCCATGCGCCGCTACCTGATCGCCGGCCTGCTGGTGTGGGTGCCGCTGGGCATCACGCTGTGGGTCCTGCACTTCCTGTTCACCACGCTCGACCAGACGCTGCTGCTGCTGCCCGATCGCATCCGTCCGGAGACGCTGTTCGGTTTCCACATACCCGGCATCGGCGTCATTCTTTTCTTCGCACTGCTTTTCGGCACCGGCGCCATCGCCGCCAACTTCTTCGGTGCGCGCCTGATCCTGATGTGGGAAGCGCTGCTCGGACGCATTCCCTTCGTCAAATCCATCTACTCGAGCGTCAAGCAGGTCAGCGACACGCTGCTTTCCGACAGCAGCAATGCCTTTCGCAAGGCACTGCTGGTGGAATGGCCGTATCCCGGGTGCTGGACCATCGCCTTCCAGACCGGGTTGCCCGCCACTGCCGTGACCGCGCACCTGGACGACGACCACATCAGCGTCTACGTGCCGACCACACCGAACCCGACGGGGGGCTATTTCGTCATCGTGCCCGTCGCGCGCGTGCACGAGCTCGAGATGACCGTCGACGAAGCGCTCAAGTACATCATCTCCATGGGTGTGGTCGCACCCAGGCCGCACGCCGCGCCGCCGCGCATCGAACGCGAGGCGGCCGTGCTCGACGAGCGCCATTGAAGCGCACCGGCTACTGTGGTCGCATCGACCGCGCGCAGCTCGGCCAGATCGTCACGGTGTGCGGCTGGGTGCATCGCCGGCGCGACCATGGCGGCGTCATCTTCGTCGACCTTCGCGACCGCGAGGGTTTGGTGCAGATCGTCTGCGATCCCGACCGCGCGGAGACGTTTGCCTCTGCCGAGAAACTGCGCAACGAGTTCGTCGTTGCGGTACGCGGCCTGGTGCGGCCGCGCCCACAGGGCACCGTCAACACCAACCTGGTAAGTGGCGAGATCGAGATCCTCGCCCACGAGCTTTCCATTCTCAACGCATCGCTGACGCCGCCGTTCCTAATGGACGACGACTCGATCTCGGAAACGGTGCGGCTGGAAAACCGCGTGCTCGACCTGCGGCGGCCGTTCATGCAGCGCAACCTGATGCTGCGCCACAAGGCGTCGATGTCGGCAAGGCGCTTCCTTGACGGGCATGGCTTCGTCGACATCGAGACGCCGATCCTCTACAAGTCAACGCCCGAAGGCGCCCGCGAATTCCTGGTGCCTTCGCGCATCAACCACGGCGAGTTCTACGCGCTGCCGCAGTCGCCACAGCTGTTCAAGCAGATGCTGATGATGGCGGGGTTCGACCGCTACTATCAGATCGTCAAGTGCTTCCGCGACGAGGACTTGCGCGCCGATCGCCAGCTCGAGTTCACGCAGATCGACGTCGAGACCTCGTTCCTGGACGAGCTCGAGATCCGCGAGCTCATGGAGGAGCTGGTGCGGACGATCTTCCGCGAGTCGCTCGGCGTCGAGTTGCCGAAGCCGTTTCCCATCATGACCTTCGCCGATGCGATGCGCGACTACGGCTCGGACAAGCCCGACCTGCGCGTGCCGCTCAAGCTGA
>JBDTZQ010000083.1:0-13195 GCA_040005035.1 Betaproteobacteria bacterium
ATGGTGCTCGGGTGGAACGCCGCCTGCGAGGCCCGCGAGCTGGCGCGGCTCGACCGCGCGTGGCGCGCTTTCGCGCGGCACAAGCCTTTCTGGTAGCACCCCTCGACGAGGAGATCGGACATGCTCGAATCCGCGGAAATCGGCCACCGCATCGCCAAGGCCCGCTATGCGCGCGAGGAGCCCGTGCTGCGCGACGCGCTGCTCAACACCCAATACGACCTCTTCGAAAGCGGCGCAGGTCCGATGCTGCTGGTGATATCCGGCGTCGAGTCCGGCGGTCGCGGCGAGACCGCGAACAAGCTCACCGAGTGGATGGATCCGCGTCACATCCGCGTTTTCGCCTTTGCCGATCCTACCGAGGAGGAGCGCGCGCACCCGACGCTGTGGCGCTATTGGCGCAGCCTTCCTCCGCGCGGAAAGATCGGCATTTTCATGAACGCCTGGTACAACGAGCTGCTCAATGCGCATGCGCTTGGGCGGGTGCGCCCCGAGCAGTTCGATGCCTATATGCACACGATCCGGCACGTCGAGCAGATGCTGTCGGACGAGGGTGTCGTTGTTCTCAAGTTCTGGATCCACCTTTCCAAGGACGAGCAGCGGCACCGCCTCGAGGAGCTCGACCGCGATCCGCATACGACGTGGCGCGTCACCAAGGACGACTGGCGCGCTTTTCGGCTGTACAACAAGTCGCACGACGTCTGGGAGAGACTGTTGCGCGAGACGTCGACGGGCGAGGCGCCGTGGCACGTGATCGAGGGCGCCGACGACCACTATCGAAACCTGACCGTCGGCAAGATTCTGCTGACCAAGATGCGCAACGCGCTGGCGGCGCGCACCCGATCGCGGCGCACGCCGGCGCCGGTCGCGCCCGCCGTGATCGACAACGTCAAGCTGATCCGCGATCTCGACCTCTCGCTCGCATTCCCGGCGAAGCGCTACGACGAAGCGCGCGAGAAGTACCAGGGCAAGATCGCCACCTTGTCGCGGCACAAACGCTTCGCCCGCCATTCGCTGGTGCTGGTGTTCGAAGGCGTCGACGCGGCCGGCAAGGGCGGTGCGATACGGCGGGTGACCGGCGCGCTCGACGCCCGCCAATATGTGACGGTCCCCGTCGCCGCGCCGAGCGACGAGGAAAAGTCGCACCCCTACCTGTGGCGATTCTGGCGGCAGGCGCCGCGGCACGGCGGGATCACCATCTTCGACCGCTCGTGGTACGGCCGGGTGCTTGTCGAACGTGTCGAGGGATACTGCGGCCCCGCCGACTGGATGCGCGCCTACAGCGAGATCAACGAGTTCGAGGAGCAGCTCGTCGACGCCGGCGGCATCGTCGTCAAGTTCTGGCTGCAGATCAGCAAGGCCGAGCAGCTCAGGCGCTTTCGCGCGCGCCAACACACCTCGTTCAAGCGCTTCAAGATCACTCCCGACGACTGGCGCAACCGCAAGCGCTGGAACGACTACGAGCTCGCCGTGTGTGACATGGTCGACCGGACGAGCACCGAGATCGCGCCGTGGACGCTGGTCGAAGCCAACGACAAGCGCTTCGCGCGCATCAAGGTGCTGCGCACGATCGCCGACCGGCTGGACGACGCTCTGAAGCGCGCATCGAAGTAATGACGCTCAGGCAGGGCGACTACCGGGCGCCGAGATGGCTTCGCAGCGCGCACGCACAGACGATCTATCCGGCACTGCTGCGTCGCCGCGCCAGCCACTACCGTCGGCAGCGCATCGACACGCCGGACGGCGACTTCATCGATTTCGACTGGCTCGATGACGGCGGCCCCGCGAGCGCGCCGCTGGTCGTGCTGCTGCACGGGTTGGAAGGCGGCGGCGCATCGCACTACGTCGCGTCGCTGATGTGGCGGCTGCGCCAGAGCGAATGGCGTGGCGTGGTCCCGCACTTCCGCGGCTGCAGCGGCGAGCCCAACCGCCTGCCGCGGGCTTATCACTCGGGCGACCACGCCGAGGTCGGATGGATCCTGTCGCAGGTTCACGCGCAGGCAGGCGACGCGCCGGTGTTCGTGGTGGGCGTGTCGCTGGGCGGCAGCGCGCTGCTCAACTGGCTGGGCCGCGAGGGCGCGCGTGCATCGCGCTACGTCGCCGCCGCGGCGGCAGTGTCGGCGCCGCTCGACCTCACCGCTGCCGGCGTGGCCATCGAGCAGGGATTCAGCAAATTCTACTCCCGCCTGTTTCAGCACACGCTCGTGCCCAAGGCGCTGGCGATGGCAAGGCGTTTCCCGGGAATGCTCGACGCATCGATCATCCGTCGCGTGCGCACCATGTACGCGTTCGACGATGCGGTGACCGCGCCGCTGCACGGATTCGCCGGTACCGACGACTACTGGTCGCGCGGGAGCAGCAAGCCGTGGCTTCGCCACATCGAGGTGCCCACACTCGTGCTCAATGCCCGGAACGACCCGTTCATTCCGGCAGCGTCGCTGCCGGGCGCAAACGACGTCGGATCCGGCGTGCTGCTGGAGCAGCCGGAACACGGCGGCCATGCAGGGTTCGTGGCGGGGCCGCTTCCGGGCAATCTGGATTGGTTGCCGATGCGGCTGGTATCATTCTTCCGCACGCACGGGCGCGTCCGCTAGCGCGTGAGCATCGTCCGCCGCATCCGCCTCCCGCGTCGCCTTCCCCGGACAACCCCCATGCCACTTCCCGCCGATATCTTCAAGGCCTACGACATCCGCGGCATCGTCGGCAAGACGCTGACCGCGCCAATCGTCCAGGCGGTCGGGCAGGCGCTGGGAGCGTTGGCGCTGGAGCGCGGCCGCGACACGCTGGTGATCGGTCGCGATGGGCGGTTATCCGGTCCCGAGCTTTCGCAAGCGTTGGCTAGCGGCATCCGCGCCAGCGGCGCCAACGTCATCGACGTCGGGCTCGTGACCACGCCGATGACCTACTTCGCGGCGCACCACCTCGACACCCAATGCAGCGTCATGGTCACCGGCAGCCACAACCCGCCTGACTACAACGGATTGAAGATGGTCATCGCCGGCGCCACGCTTGCCGGAGACGATATCCAGGCGCTCAAGGCACGCATCGACGCCGGCACGCTGCCTTCGAGCGTGCGCGAGGGCACGCTACGCAACGCCGACATCGCGAAGGCGTATATCGACCGCGTCGCCGAAGACGTCCGATTGGCGCGCCCCATGCGCATCGCCGTCGATTGCGGCAACGGCGTCGCCGGCGCGTACGCGCCCGAGCTTTTTCGCCGCCTCGGGTGTGACGTCACCGAGCTCTACTGCGAGGTCGACGGCCATTTTCCGAATCACCATCCCGACCCCTCGCAACCGAAGAACCTGCAGGCGCTGATCGCGTGCCTGGCAGCGAGCGACAACGAGCTGGGCCTCGCCTTCGATGGCGACGGTGACCGCCTCGGCGTCGTCACCAAGAGCGGCACGATCATCTATCCCGACCGCCAGCTGATGCTGTTCGCGGCCGACGTGCTGTCGCGCAACGCCGGGGCGATGGTGATCTACGACGTCAAGTCGACGCGCAACCTGCACCCCTGGATCACGCGCCATGGCGGCACGCCGCTGATGTGGAAGACGGGCCATTCGCTCATCAAGTCGAAGATGAAGGAGACCGGCGCGCTGCTCGCCGGTGAGATGAGCGGGCACACGTTCTTCAAGGAGCGGTGGTACGGTTTCGACGACGGCATGTACGCTGGGGCGCGACTGCTCGAGATTCTTTCACGACACGACGACGCCTCGGCGGTGCTGGAATCGCTCCCGGACAGCCTCAGCACGCCCGAGCTCAATGTTGCGAGTACCGACGCCTCGCCGCACGCGACGATCGACCGGCTCGCCGAGACGGCACGCTTCCCTGGAGCGCGAGAGGTGATCCGCATCGACGGGCTGCGTGTCGAGTACGCCGACGGCTTCGGCCTCGCGCGTGCTTCCAATACCACGCCGGTGATCGTGCTGCGATTCGAAGCCGACGATTCCGCAGCGATGGAGCGCATCCAGGGCGAGTTCCGCCGCGTGCTCGGCGAGGCGCTTCCCGGTCGCGAGCTGCCGTTCTGAGCTGATTGCGATGGCGATCGCCTTTTCGACGACGTGCGCGCAGGTCGACTGGATCGCGCTCAAGATCGACCTCGGCGCCGACCACTTCGACAACGGACGCACACCCGAGCAGATGGAGCGCTCGTTCCGAGGCAGCTATCGCTGCGTATTCGCCCGCGATGGCGGTCGCGTCGTCGGCACCGGGCGCGCGTTGTCGGACGGCGTGTGCAACGCGTATCTGGTCGACATGTGGACGCACTCCGCGCACCGCCGCCGTGGCATCGGGCGACGCATCCTCGAGCTGCTCTGCGAGACTCTCGCAGGCCAGCACGTGTACCTCTTCACCGACGACAGCCAGCCGTTCTATGCCGCCTGCGGCTTCACCTCGCGCGGCGCCGGCATGGAGCGCGTCATCGGCCGTTGGCTGAACAACGACGCCTCGCGCCCGGCGCCATGAGCGTCCCTCCCCGCGCCGTGAGCGTGCCACCCATGGCCGTGACCGCGCCACCCCTGACGCTGGCTGACGTCCAGGCAGCGCGGCAGCGCATCGCGGGGGGCATCTACGAATCGCCGTGCGTCGAATCGATTCCGCTGTCGCAGCTCACCGGCGCGCACGTTTATTGCAAGCTGGATTACCTGCAGCGGACCGGCAGCTTCAAGGAGCGCGGCGCGCGCAATGCGCTGGCGCTGCTGACTCCAGAGCAGCGCCGTGGCGGCGTGATCGCGGCGTCGGCGGGCAACCATGCGCTCGGTGTGGCCTACCACGGCAGCCTGCTCGGCATCGGCGTCACGGTCGTGATGCCGCGCTTCGCGGCGCTGATCAAGGTTAGCAACTGCCGCGCACTGGGCGCCACGGTGATCCTGCACGGCAACGACGTCAACGAGGCACGCATCCACGCCGAGCAGATCGCGGCCCGCGAGGGGCTGGTGTTCCTGCACCCTTTCGACAACGCACAGGTCATCGCCGGACAGGGAACGATGGCGCTTGAGATTCTCGAGCAGACACCCGGCGTCGAGGCGATCGTCGTCCCTGTCGGCGGCGGTGGGCTGATCGCCGGCATCGGCACCGCATCCAAGGCGTTGCGGCCGGACGTGCGCATCGTCGGCGTCGAGGCGGCGAACGCCGCGTGCCTGGTCGCGGCGCTGCAGACAAATGCCCCGGTCGATATCGCGCTCAAGCCGACGCTGGCCGATGGTCTCGCCGTGTCGCGCGTCGGCGCGCAAAGTTTCGACGCCCTGCGCCGAGTCGTCGACGAAGTGGTCACCGTCGACGAAGCATCGATCGCGCTCGCCATCCTGCGACTCATCGAGCTGGAGAAAAGCGTGGTCGAGGGCGCGGGCGCGACCCCTCTGGCGGCGTTTCTCGCTGGCAAGCTCGATCACCTTAAGGGGCGCTGCGTCGTGCTCGTACTGTGCGGAGGCAACATCGATCTCACCATGCTCGATCGCGTGATCGAGGTCGGCCTGGTGACGGACGGACGGCTGGCGCGCTTCACCGTCTCGATCACAGACCGTCCTGGCGGTCTGGCGCGGCTCGCCGACGTGATCGCGTCGACCGGCGCCAGCATCAAGGAGATCGTTCACGACCGCGCCTTCTCGGGACCCGACATGTCGGCGGTGCGCGTCGTCTGCGTGGTCGAGACGACCGGTCGCAGCCACATCGACGAACTGCATCGGGCGCTGGCGGCGGCGGGCGTCAGCGTGGTGGGTTAGCGACGTCAGTAGGCGATGCCCAGGCGACGATAGACGAATCCCAGCAGCCACGCCGGTCCCACCAGCAGCTGTCGGATGTCCTCGACGAACGCGGGTTTGCGGCCCTCGAGGATGTGGCCGATGAACTGGCCGATCCACGCCGCGACGAAAACGGCGACGGACACGACCAGTGTGCGCGTCCCGAGCAGCATGAGCGGGTAGACCATCAGCGCGATCACGCCCAGCATCCCCAGCGCCAGCGGCAGCGACAGCCAGGCGTAGAACGCCATCGACGCCGCCACCGCGACGCAGGCGAAAAGCGGTGAGATCGACCACAGCATGCCGAGCAGGCTCCACACGATCAGCGGCACGCAGATCCAGTGAATCGCCTTGTTGGCGGGATTGCGGTGGAATTCGCCGTAGCGTTCAAACAGCGTATCGATGGTGCGCATGATCCGGCAGGCAGGAAGGTGCACCATGTTGGCACGCGCTCGAGCGGTCCGTCCAGCATGAGAAGCCCGCGGCGTGCCTACGTTATACTCGTGGAAAAGACCGCCCCCGCGGGCGGCACGCAACCCACGAGACCCATCCTGGAGGACGACATGCATGACCTCATTCGGCGCCTGCGCCTTGTATCGCTACTGGCCGCGATGCTCGCGGCGCCTGCACTCGCTGCGGATCAATTCATCAATGTCCTGACGGGCGGCACCAGCGGCGTGTACTACCCGCTCGGCGTCGCGCTGGGTAACAGCATCGGCAAGGCGATGCCGACCGTGAAGACATCGGTGCAGGCGACCAAGGCTTCGGTCGAAAACCTGAACCTGTTGCAGGCCGGTCGTGGAGAGATCGCCTTCACGCTGGGCGATTCTCTGTCGGATGCGTGGAAGGGGAACGAGGAAGCCGGATTCAAGACGCCGCTCAAGAAGCTGCGTGGCATCGCCGCGATCTATCCGAACTACATCCAGATCGTCGCCCGCGCCGACTCTGGCATCAAGACGCTCGCAGACCTCAAGGGCAGGGCCGTGTCCGTCGGGGCGCCGAAATCCGGAACCGAGCTCAACGCGCGCGCGATCTTCGCCGCCGCGGGCCTCTCCTACAAGGATTTCTCGAAGGTCGAGTATCTGCCCTTCGGAGAAAGCGTCGAGCTCATGAAGAACCGGCAGCTGGATGTGACGCTTCAGTCCGCGGGCCTGGGTGTCTCGGCGCTGCGCGATCTCGCAACGTCTGTCGACATCATCGTCGTTCCGATCTCGGCCGACGTCGTCAAGAGAACCAACGATCCGGCCTACATCGCAGCGACGATCCCCGCGAACACCTACCGTGGGCAGACAACCGACGTGCCTTCCGTCGCGGTGCAGAACTATCTGGTCACATCTGATGGGGTCAGCACCGACGTCGTGTACGGCATGACCAAGGCGCTCTGGAGCAACCTGGATCAGCTCGTTGCCGCGCACTCGGCCGCGAAGGCGATCGACCCCAAGCGCGCGCTGGAAGGAATGCCTGTCCCGCTGCATCCCGGCGCAGAGAAATACTACAAGGAAATCGGCCTGATCAAGTGACGCGGACGTGCGAGAGCAAGATGTGCAGCATTAAAGTGCTCGGAAACGGCCGCGTCATCCCGAGAAGTGCAGCCACGATGAATGCGCCGCGACTCCGCAGAAGCAGGTTGCTCGTGCTGCTCGGAATGACATGAGACCTGCGAAGATCGGCAACCCGTGAATGCACCTGGCGCGCTTCCGGAGTCCGACGCCGCGCACGCCGACGCGGCCTTCGACGAAACGGGTGTCAAGCGCGATCTCACCGGGCTCGCCTGGAGAGTTGTCGCCGGTTGCGCGCTGGCCTTTTCGACGTACCAGCTGTTCATCGCGGCGTTCAGCCCTCTGTCGAGCCTGGTGACGCGCTCGCTGCATGTCGGATTCCTGCTGCTGCTCGCTTTTCTCATCCATCCGATCAGCGTTACGGCGGACCGCCGGCGAATCGTGTGGTATGACGCATTGCTCGCGCTTATGGGCTTCGGCCTGGCGTTCTATCACTGGATATTCGAAGCCGATCTCATCCAGCGTTCAGGCGATCCGACCACCGCCGATCTGGTCGTAGGCACAATCGTCATCGTTCTCCTCTTCGACGCCGCGCGACGAGTTCTAGGCATGGCACTGCCGATCGTATGCGCGATCTTTCTGGCGTACGGCATGTTCGGCCAGTACCTGCCTTCGGCGATCGCGCATCGCGGCTTCGGCTTCGACCAGATCGTGGGGCAGCTCTATCTCGGCACCGAGGGCATCTATGGCATACCGACGCTGGTCTCGGCGACGTACATCTTCCTGTTCATCCTGTTCGGCTCGTTTCTGGAACACGCCGGGATGATCGGCCTGTTCAATGACGTGGCGCTCGGCTTCGTCGGGCACGCCAAGGGCGGCCCCGCCAAGGTCGCCGTGATCTCGTCCGGTCTCATGGGAACCATCTCGGGATCGGGCGTGGCGAACGTTTTGACCGTCGGTCAATTTACCATCCCGCTGATGAAGCGCTTCGGCTATTCGTCGGTCTTCGCGGGCGCGGTGGAGGCAACCTCGAGCATGGGCGGCCAGATCATGCCACCGGTGATGGGCGCCGTAGCATTCATCATGGCGGAAACGCTGAACGTGCCCTATGTCACGATCGTGAAGGCCGCGGTGATTCCCGCGTTCCTGTACTACATCACCGCCTTCATCATGGTCCACCTGGAAGCGGGACTGCGCGGGCTGCACGGCATGCCCAAGGCCGACTGTCCGAACCCGTGGCGGGCGATACGCAGCAAGTGGTACCTGATGCTTCCGCTCGCGGTGTTGGTCTTCATGCTGTTCGACGGCTTCACTCCGATGTATTCGGGAATCGTCGGCCTCGCACTGACGGCGGCGCTGATACTCGGTGTCGGCATCGCGGCCGGCTTCGGTTCGATGCTTTTCCGCATTGTGTTCTGGTTCGTGTTGGGCGCTGCCACCGCGTCGTTCTTCAAGTTCGGCATCTGGCCGATCGTCGCCATGATTTCTATCCTGGTTGCGTGGAATCTCGTCATCCGCGGCGGCCGCGACACGCTTGGAATCATGCGCGACAGCCTCATCGGCGGCGCCAAGCAGGCGATCGGTGTCGGCATCGCCTGTGCCATTGTCGGCGTGATCATCGGTGTCCTGACCCTCACGGGGGCAGCGTCGAACTTCGCGGGATTCGTGCTCGACGTGGGAGCGAAAAGCCTTTTCCTTTCGCTTTTTCTCACCATGGCGGTATGCCTTGTCCTTGGCATGGGCATCCCGACCATCCCCAACTACATCATCACCAGCGCGATCGCCGCGCCGGCGCTACTCAAGCTCGGCGTGCCGCTGATCGTGTCGCACATGTTCGTCTTCTATTTCGGAATCATGGCCGACCTGACCCCGCCGGTCGCGCTCGCCGCCTTCGCGGCGGCGTCGATCGCCAAAGCGTCGCCCATGAAGATCGGCTGGAAGGCGACGCACATCGCGATTGCGGGCTTCGTGATCCCGTACATGGCGGTGTACGACCCTGCGCTGATGCTCCAGGGCGGCACACTCCTCGATACCGGGTACATGGTACTGAAGGCGATCGTAGCGATCGTCCTCTGGGGCGCCGCGATCATCGGATACCTCCGCACTCCGCTCAACAGGATGGAGCGTGTGTTCGCGTTCGTAGCTGCCGGCTTTCTGGTCTACGCCGAGCCCTGGACGGACCCCGTCGGATTCGCGCTGTCCGCACTGTTCATCGCGTGGCATCTCGTGCGATCGCGCCGTGCTGCCACGGCGCCCGCCGCCTGACCGGCTAAGCATCGGCATGGCGGCGGCAGCTGTTTGCCTGGTTGCGGCGGGCCTCGTCCGCGCGACGCTGCCGTCGAGCGAATTCACCGTGACATGGATGCACTCGATCGAGAAGACGCGGTGGGAGGAGCGCTATGTCGTCGCGGGATCATCGTTGTCGCTGGTGGAGGCGCGCGTGCAGGCACTCGGCGCAGGCATGGAGCCACCCGACGGCGCGGAGCTCCGCGATGGCTGGTGGCGCTGGAGGCCGCGCACTACGCCGTTGACCGATCTGCGTCTGACCTATTCGACGTTCACGCAGGACTATACGATTTGCGCGGCCCAGCGCTGCGCCTCGCTGCGCGAACTAGTTGGCGTGCCCCTCGATCAAGGCGACGTCGTAAGCCTGAAGGCTTGCTGAGCTCGCTGCCGCGCACCCGGCCCCAGCCCTGCGGCGGTCCACCTCAGCCTGCGGAGGCCAACGATGGCGGAGTCGGCGTGCGTCGCTCGATGGTGCTGACGTGCACCGGAAACGCGCCGAGCTTCCGGTCGAGGAAATAGTTCCGGAGCGTCCTTCCGATGGTGCGAAAGGCGATCCGCTCCCAGGGGATATCGTCCTCCGGGAACAGAGCGACTTCGAGGCTTTCCGGACCCGGACCGAAATCGAGGGCAAGCAGTCGTGCGCGGAACACGACGTAAACCTGGTTGATCTGCGGCAGGCTGATGACCGTGTACAGCTCGCCGACCTCGACGCTTGCCGCGGCTTCCTCGACCGTTTCGCGCTGCGCTCCGGCGATGAGCGTCTCGCCGTTCTCGAGGAATCCCGCCGGCAGCGTCCACAGCCCGAGCCGGGGCTCGATGGCGCGCTTGCACAGCAGCACGCGCTCCTCCCACACCGGCAGGCAGCCGACGACGACCTTGGGATTCTGATAGTGGATCGTGCCGCATTGCGGGCATACGAAGCGCGGCAGGGTGTCGCCCTCGGGCACGCGGAACTCGAGGCGGGGAGAACCGCAGTGGCTGCAGAAATTCATCGGACCCGGCGCGATCGTCCTGCCAGCGATCAAGCCCTCACGAAGTGCTCTCGATAATACTTGAGCTCGTCGATCGATTCGTAAATGTCGGCGAGCGCCTCGTGCTTGCCCTGCTTCACCCAGGCCTTGGCGATCTCGGGCTGCCAGCGCTTGCAAAGCTCCTTGAGCGTCGACACGTCGAGGTTGCGGTAGTGGAAGTAGTCCTCGAGCGCGGGCATCCATCTCGCCAGAAAGCGCCGATCCTGGCAAATGGTATTGCCGCACATCGGCGACGTTTTCGGCGGCACGTGCTCGCGCAGGAATGCCAGCATGCGTGTCTCGACCTCGGCCTCGTCGAGTATGGAGTCCTTCACCTTCTGGATTAACCCCGAACGCGCGTGCGTCGACTGGTTCCACGAGTCCATGCCACCGAGCGTGGCGTCATCCTGCCGCACCACGAGCACCGGTGCCTCGGCGATGGTCACTAGCTGGCTGTCGGTCACCACCAGTGCCACCTCGATGATGCGGTCGCTCTCCGGCTTCAGGCCGGTCATTTCCATGTCGATCCAGATCAGTGAGTTGGCATCCTGGGGCATGAGCCGCGCTCGAGATGGCGTAAAATGATTCCCCATTCTCGCACACGCACCGTCCTCCTCGCAGCGCATGCCCACCTCGTCGATGTTTTCCATCGTGTTTCTCATCGCCGTCGCGGTCTCGGCGGGACTGCAGGTCTGGCTGTCGCTTCGCCAGATGCGCCACGTACGGGCCCATCGCGAGGCGGTGCCAACACACTTCGCCGGGCGCATCCCGCTCGACGCGCACCGCAAGGCCGCCGACTACACCGCGGCGCGAACGCGGCTGTCGATCGTCGACACGCTGTTGGACCACGCGGTGTTGCTCGCTCTCACGCTCGGTGGCGGCGTCGCGCTGCTGGCGGCATGGGTGGACGCGTGGTCCGTGCCTGCATTGGGACGCGACGTCGCGCTGGTGATCACGGTGGCACTGCTGGGAGGCATCGCGGCGCTGCCGCTGGCTTGGTACCGCACTTTCGTCATCGAGCAGCGCTTCGGCTTCAACCGCATGACCCTGCGCCTGTGGCTCCTCGACCTCGCCAAGGGCGTGCTGGTCGGTGCCGCGCTCGGCGTGCCGCTGCTGACGCTGGTGCTCTGGCTGATGGCGCGCGCCGGCGCATGGTGGTGGCTCTACGCGTGGGCGGCGTGGGTGGCCTTCCAGTTGCTCGTGCTGGCGCTGTATCCCACGCTGATAGCGCCGCTGTTCAACACTTTCCAGCCGCTGTCCGACGAGAGCCTGCGCGAGCGCGTCGAGCGCCTGCTCGAGCGCTGCCGTTTTGCCGCCAAGGGCCTTTTCGTGATGGACGGGTCGCGTCGATCGAGCCACGGCAACGCTTATTTCACCGGCTTCGGCGCGGCGCGACGCATCGTCTTCTTCGATACGCTGCTGTCGCGCCTGCATGCGGAGGAAGTCGAGGCGGTTCTCGCGCACGAGCTCGGCCACTTCAAGCTGCGTCACGTGCTCAAGCGCACCGCCTGGTTCGCGCTCGCGAGCCTGGCGCTGCTCGCGATGCTCGGATGGCTGGTCGACCAGCCTTGGTTCTATGCGGGGCTCGGCGTTCCCGGTCCTGCCCCGCGCTATGGGGTCGCTCTCGTGCTGTTCATGCTCGCGCTGCCGGTGTTCACGTTCCTGGCGGCGCCGCTGGCGGCGTTGTACTCGCGCAAGCACGAGTTCGAGGCCGATGAGTACGCGGCGCGCAACGCGTCGGCGCCTGCGCTGGTGGCGGCGCTGGTGAAGCTCTACGAGGACAACGCCAACACGCTCACGCCCGATCCGCTGCATTCCGCGTTCTACGATTCGCATCCGCCTGCCGCGGCGCGCATCGCGCGCCTCGAAGCGGCGCCCCGATGACGTACTCCGGACACCGCGCGTGCGTTGCCAGGCTGGCGCTCTTGCTGGGAGTAGCATGCGCGGGGTACGCAACCTCCGCGCTCGCCGAAGGCGCTCGCGACTTGTGGCGCAGCGGCGATGCGAAGCTTGGCGCGCCGCTGGTGCAGCGCGATTGTGTCGCCTGCCACGCCCGCGCTTTCGACGGCGACACGACGCGCATCTACGTGCGTCCGGAGCGCAAGGTGAAGACGCCGGCGCAGCTCGCCGCGCAGATCAGCTACTGCAACACACAGCTCGGCGCCGGGTACTTCCCGGACGAGGAAGAGCACATCGCCGCGTACCTCAACGAGCAGTACTATCACTTTCCCTAGACACTTTCCCTAGATCATGACGCGCAACAAGATGCCCGACCCCGCCGCGCTGGCCGCGCTCGATTGCCGCGCCGGCGCCGCCCTGCTGCCGGCGGCCGAACTGAAGCGCCTGCTCTCGCTGCTTCCGGGGTGGAAGCATTCGCGCAAGCGCCTGACCCGCACGTATCGTTTCGCCGACTACTATCACACCATTGCTTTCGTCAACGCGGTCGCCTGGATGGCGAACGTGCAGGACCATCACCCGGACCTCTCGGTGCACTACGGCCGCGTCGATGTCGCCTGGTCCACGCACGACGCCGGCGGTGTCACGCTCAACGATTGCATTTGCGCCGCCCGGACGCAGCAGCTCGCGCCGTGAGCGCAAGGAGCGCCGCCGGGCCGCCCCAAGGCGCCCGCCCCCTGGGGCGAGGCGGCGCGCAGCGCCGCTT
>JBDTZQ010000009.1:0-39468 GCA_040005035.1 Betaproteobacteria bacterium
GGCACCAACAAGGGCAAGGGCGGCTCGATGCACATCGCCGATTTCAGCGTCGGCATGCTCGGGGCCAACGGCGTCGTCGCGGCCGGCATGCCGATCGCGGTGGGCGCGGCGCACGCGCTCAAGATTCGCCGGCAGCCGGAAATTGTCGCCTGCTTTTTCGGCGACGGCGCGGTCAACCGCGGGCCATTCGTCGAGGCGCTCAATTGGGCCGTCGTCTACCACCTGCCCGTGCTGTTCGTCTGCGAGGACAACCGCATCTCGGCGACCACGCCCACCGGTCCGATGACCGGCGGACCGGGCGCCAGCGTGCGCGCTGAGAGCATCGGCGTGCCGGCTGTGAAGGTCGACGGCAACGATGTCGAGGCCGTCGACGCGGCGAGCGCGCGACTGGTGGCCGACGTGCGCGGCGGTGCGGGTCCGCGTTTCCTGCACGCGGTAACTTACCGCTTCAAGGGCCACGTCTCGGTCGACCCGGGCGCATACCGCGACAAGGCGGAGGTTGCGGCGGCGCTGGCCACCGACCCGCTGATCATCGCGCGCAACGCGCTTGTCGCTCGCGGTGTCGCCGCCGATGCTCTCGATGTCATCGACGCCGGCGCGAAGGCTGAAATCGACGCGGCTGTGGCGCAGGCCGAGGCCGCGCCGTGGCCTGACCCGGCGGCGGCCTACACCGACGTGCAGGACACGGGCGCTGGCCAATGGCGTTGATGAATTACTCGCAGGCGGCCGCAACCGCGCTCAGTGAAGCGATGGAAGCCGATCCCAGCGTTGTCGCGCTCGGCGAGGATCTGGGCCGCGGCGGCATCTTCGCGCAGTATCGCGGCCTGCAGCAGAAGTTCGGAACCGACCGCGTCATCGACACACCGATCTCGGAGGCGACGATCATGGGCGCCGCGGTCGGGATGGCGCTCGCCGGACTGCGGCCGGTGGTCGAGATGCGCGTCGTCGACTTCGCGCTCTGCGCCATGGACGAGCTCGTCAACCAGGCGGCGAAGAACCGCTTCATGTTCGGCGGCCAGGGTCGCGTCTCGTTGGTGGTGCGCATGCCGATCGGCCTGTGGACGGCCTCCGCCGCGCAGCACTCGCAATCGCTCGAGGCATGGTTCACGCATATTCCGGGACTGGTCGTCGTCGCGCCGTCGGCGCCGGAGGACAACTACGGCCTGCTCGCCAGCGCGCTCGCGTCGGGCGATCCGGTCGTCTTCATGGAACATAAGGAACTGTGGGCAGTCGAGGGCAACGTCGTGCCTGGCACGAAGGTGCCGCTCGGTGTGGCACGGCGCTTGCGCGACGGCGCTGATGTGACAATCGTGAGCTGGTCGAAAGCGGTGACTACCTGCGTCGCGGCGGCGGCCGAGCTCGCTATGGCGGGCATCCAGGCCGACATGATCGACCTGCGCACGCTGTGGCCCTGGGATCGCGCGATGGTGCTGGGCTCGGCCGCGCGAACGGGGCATCTGCTCGTCGTCCACGAAGCTGTGCAAGTGGGAGGCTTCGGCGCGGAGATCGCCGCGGCAGCGGCCGAGGCGACCGGCTGCCGCATCCGCCGCCTGGGCGCGCCGCGGATTCCCTCCGGGTATTCGAAGCCTCTGGAAGACGAGTCGCGCATCACGGTCGCGGGCGTAGTCGCCGCCGCATCCGTTCTGTTGAGGCCGCAGTCAGGCGCACCGCTGGGTAATTAGCACGCGACTCGGGCATTGGCTACACTCGCACGTCCAACGGCTTCCAACTCCACGTGACCCTTGAAATGACCCGGCCCAGAACTGCGATCGTCACCGGCGCCGCCAGCGGCATCGGCGCCGCCACCGTGACCGAGCTCGTGGCGCAGGGATATCGCGTGGCCGGCGTCGATCGCGACGGGCCCGGGGTACGCAAGATCATGGCGGCTGCAGGCGAGCAGCACGTCGCGATCGAGGCGGACATCACCGACGAGCGCGCGATCGCCGGCGTCTTCGCCGACGCGGTCAAGGCGCTTGGCGGTCTGGACGCGCTGGTCACCAGCGCCGGCGTCGCGGAAATGACACCGTTCATGGAGCTCGACGCCGCGACCTTCCGCCGGGTCTACGAGCACAACGTCGTCGGCACCTTCCTGTGCATTCGCGAGGCGGCGAAGCACATGGCGCCGGGCGCGCGCATCTGCACGGTGGCGAGCGTCGCCGGCCTGCGCGGCGGCGGCCTGTCGGGGACTGCGGCCTACGCCGCCAGCAAGGGCGCGGTGCTGGCGCTGACCAAGAATGCAGCGCGCGCGCTCGCCGACAAGGGTATCGCGGTGAACACCATCGCGCCAGGCGCGACGATGACGCCGATGATCGCGCACGTCTTCGCCAACGCAGCGCACCGCCAGCGCGTCGAGTCGATGAGCGTCATGAATCGCGTCGGAGAGGCGGCCGAGATCGCCCGCGCCATCGCGTTTCTGGTTTCAGCCGGGGCGTCGTATGTCGACGGCGCCACGCTGGTCGCCGATGGCGGGCTGTGCATGTATTGACCGCCCGACGCACCACCGATTTCAGCATTGCATAACAACCACGAGGAGAAAGCATCATGACCATCGATCGCCGCAAGTTCGTACAGACCGTGGGCGGCGCCGCCGCGCTCGTCGCAGCCGGCATCAAGCCGGCCTTCGGCCAGGCCGCCGAGTTCCAGCTCAAATGGGCCAACAACATTCCAGTCACGCATCCGAGCACGATCCGCGTCAAGGAGGCCGCCGAAAAGATCAAGGCGGAGACCAAAGGCCGAGTCGACATCCAGGTGTTCCCGAACAATCAGCTCGGCGGCGACACCGACATGCTGTCGCAAGTGCGTTCCGGGGCCATCGACTTTTTCCCTCTGTCAGGGCTGATCCTGCAGACACTCGTGCCCCTGGCCGGCATCAACGGTGTCGCCTTCGCGTTCAAGGACTACAACACCGTGTGGGCTGCGATGGACGGCGATCTCGGTGCGTTCATCCGCGAGGCCAACGCCAAGGCCGGGCTGTTCACGTTCGAGAAGTGCCTCGACAACGGCTACCGGCAGATCACCAGCAGCACCAAGCCCATCGTCACGCCGGCCGACCTCAACGGTTTCAAGATCCGCGTGCCGGTGAGCCCGCTGTGGACCTCGCTGTTCAAGGCGCTCGGCGCGTCGCCGGCGTCGATCAACTTCAGCGAAGTCTATTCGGCGCTGCAGACCAAGGTGGTCGAGGGGCAGGAAAACCCGCTGTCGATCATACAGATCGCGAAGCTCTACGAAGTGCAGAAGTACTGCTCGCTGACCGGCCACATGTGGGATGGCCAATGGGTGCTCGCCAACGGGAAGATGTGGTCGGGGTTGCCGAAGGACCTGCAGGTGATCATCTCGAAGAACGTCCTCGAAGCGGTGGTCAAGCAGCGCGAGGACATGGCCAAGCTGAACGACACGGTGGAAGCCGACCTGAAGGCGAAGGGGCTCATCTTCAACGCGCCCGACAAGGTGCCGTTCCGCGCCGCGTTGACCAAGGCGGGTTTCTACGATGAATGGAAAGGCAAGTTCGGCCCCGAGGCGTGGGCCAAGCTCGAGCAGTACTCCGGCAAGCTCGCCTGATCGCGCCTGGCAGGCCGATGCAGGCTGCCACGCCTGTCGTCGCCGCGCGGTCGCGCTTTCAGGGCGTCGACCGCGCCCTCGGATGGCTGACCGAAGTCCCGGCGGCGCTGCTCGTCGTCGCCGAGATCGTCATCTTGTTCGCGGGCGTCGTCTCGCGCTACGTCTTCAACAAGCCGCTGACGTGGTCCGACGAGCTCGCGTCGGTGCTCTTCCTCTGGCTCGCCATGCTCGGGGCGGTGATCGCGCTGCGGCGCGGCGAGCACATGCGGCTGACGACGTTCGTCAACCTGCTGCGCCCGCAATGGCGGGCGTGGGTGGACACGGTGAGCGCATTGATCGTCATCGTGTTCGTGCTGCTGATCCTGTCGCCGTCGTGGGAATACATCAGCAACCAGTGGTTGATCACGACGCCGGCCCTCGAGCTGCACGACTCGGTACGCGTCGCCGCGATCGGCGTCGGCGCGGTGCTGATGATGCTGATCGCGCTGGTCCGGCTCGCCGAACGCGCCAGCGCCCGTCAGGTCGCCGTTGCCGTGACTTTGCTCGCGGTGGTGATCGCCGGCATGTGGCTACTGCGACCGGTGCTGGTAACGCTCGGCAACGTCAACCTGATCATCTTCTTTGTCGTGCTCGTCGCGCTTTGCGTGGTCATGGGCGTGCCGATCGCCTTCGCCTTCGGCATCGCCACTTTGGCGTACCTGGCGCTGACCACGCGCACGCCGCTCACCATCGTCGTCAGCCGCATGGACGAAGGCATGTCGACCCTGATCCTGCTGTCGGTGCCGCTGTTCGTGTTCCTCGGCGCGCTGATCGAGATGACCGGCCTGGCCCGGGCGATGGTCGATTTTCTCGCGTCGTTGCTCGGGCACGTCCGCGGCGGCCTGCAGTACGTGTTGCTGGGCGCGATGTACCTCGTCTCCGGCATCTCGGGGTCGAAGGCCGCCGACATGGCGGCGGTGGCGCCGGCGCTCTTTCCCGAGATGAAGCGGCGCGGCGCGCACGAAGGCGACCTGATCGCGCTGCTGTCAGCGTCGGGAGCGATGTCGGAAACGATCCCGCCGAGCCTCGTGCTCATCACCATCGGCTCGGTCACCGGCGTCTCGATCGCGGCGCTGTTCACCGGAGGACTGTTGCCCGCGGTGGTGGGCATGATCGCGCTGGGCGTGCTCGTGTTCTTCGAGACGCGACGTGAAAGCACCATGGGCATCGCTCGCGCGACGGGCGCGCAGATCAGACGGGCATTGCTGATCGCCTTGCCCGCACTGACGCTCCCGGTGGTGATTCGCACGGTGGTTGTCGAAGGTGTCGCCACAGCGACCGAAGTGTCGACTGTCGGCGTCGTGTATACGATCATCGCAGGGCTGGTCGTGTACCGGCAGTTCGACGTGAAGCGATTGCTGCCGATGCTCATCGACACGGCGGCGCTGTCGGGGGCGATCCTGCTCATCATCGGCTGCGCGACGGGCATGGCGTGGGCGTTGACGCAGTCGGGATTCTCGCGCGAGCTGGTGACGGTGATGTCGGCGGTCCCGGGCGGCAAGGCTGGATTTCTCGCCATCTCGGTAGTCGCGTTCATCGTACTCGGCAGCGTGCTCGAGGGCATTCCAGCGATCGTGCTGTTCGGGCCGCTGCTGTTTCCGGTGGCGCGCGCGCTCGGCATCAACGAAGTCCACTATGCGATGGTGGTGATCTTCGCGATGGGACTGGGGCTCTTTGCGCCGCCGTTCGGTGTCGGCTTCTACGCGGCCTGCGCGATCGGCAAGGTGTCGCCCGACGTCGCCATGCCGCGCGTGTGGCGCTATTTGGCGGCGCTGTTCGTGGCGCTGGTAATTATTGCCGCGGTGCCCTGGCTTTCCATCGGCTTCCTGTAACGCTCGCCCTACGCTGGCGCGGACGCGATGCGCTATCATCTGCGCCCGTTCGTCATAGCCCCACTGTCAGGACCCCCATGCGTTACTCGATCTTCGGCCGCACCGGCCTTTTCGTTTCTGAATTGTGCTTCGGTTCCATGACCTTCGGCGGCAGCAGCGGCATCTGGGAACATATTGGCAAGACGCCGCAGCAGGACGCGGATCGGCTGGTCGGCGTCGCGCTCGACGCCGGCATCAATTTCTTCGACACGGCGGACGTCTACGCCGAGGGCGAATCCGAGCGCATGCTGGGGCGCGCGCTCGGCGTGCGACGCAAGGATGTTGTGCTGGCGAGCAAGGTGCGCCTGCGCACCGGACCGGGGCCCAACGACGTCGGGCTCTCCCGCGCGCACATCGTGGCATCGCTCGACGCCACGCTCATTCGGCTCGGTACCGACTGGGTCGACCTCTACCAGATCCACGGTTACGACGCGCTGACGCCGCTGGAAGAAACGCTGCGCGCGCTCGACGACCTCGTGCGCGCCGGCAAGGTGCGCAATATCGGCTGCTCGAATCTCGCCGCCTGGCACATCGCCAAGGCCAACGGACTGGCCGCCGCGCACGGCTGGAGCCGCCTCGAAGCGCTGCAGGCGTACTACACGATTGCCGGCCGCGACCTCGAGCGCGAGCTCGTGCCGGTGCTTGCCGACCAGCAGATGGGGCTCATGGTGTGGAGCCCGCTGGCCGGCGGCTTCCTGAGCGGCAAGTACTCGCGCCAGCAGGACGGGCCGTCCGGCTCGCGGCGCACGACGTTCGATTTCCCGCCCGTCAACCGCGAACGCGCCTTCGATTGCATCGACGCGATGCGGACCATCGGCGCCGCGCACGGCGTCAGCGTGGCGCGAGTTGCGCTTGCCTGGCTGCTGGCGCAGAAGCACGTCACGACGATCATCGTCGGCGCCAGGAACGAGCAGCAGCTGCGCGACAACGTCGAGGCGACCCGTCTCGAGCTCACCGCGGACGAGCTCGCCACACTGGAGGGCGTTAGCGCGCTGCCCAGCGAGTATCCGGGGTGGATGCTCGCGCGCCAGCGGGTGGGACGCGAGCCGTCGGCTCGGCCGTGAGCGCCTTGCCCCTGCGCCTTCGATTGGCTGCATCATCGGCGCTAAGAGGATTACTACTAGCCGGCAAACTATTTGCGTTGTCGCCCTCGCTTCGCTATCGTGCTTCCTCGCACGCCAGCCCGTTGAGGAATCACCCATGCTCCGTATATTTGACGTTAAATTCACGCTGCTCGCCGCCGCTGCTGCTCTGAGCGCGTTGGCGCTGCCCGCCGCCGTTGCGCAGACAACCCTGCGCGTGGTCATGCACTCCGACTTGAAGATCGTCGACCCGATCTGGACCACCGCGTACATCACGCGCAACCACGGCTACATGATCTACGACACGCTTTTCGCCACCGACGCCGCCGGCAAGGTGCAGCCGCAGATGGTCGACCGCTACGCGGTCACCACCGACGGTCTCACTTACACGCTGACGCTGCGCGATGGCCTGCTGTGGCACGACGGCACGCCGGTGACCGCCGAAGACTGCGTCGCGTCGATCAAGCGCTGGGGCGCCAAGGACGCGATGGGCCAGAAGATGATGAGCTTCGTGAAGGACTTCGCGATCATCGACGCCAAGACTTTCCGCATCAACCTGAGCTCGCCGACCGGGCTCGTGCTGGGCGGGCTCGGCAAGCCGTCGTCGGCGGCACCGTTCATGATGCCCAAGCGCGTCGCCGAGACCAGTCCGAACGACCAGATCAGCGATTTCACCGGCAGCGGGCCGTTCGTGTTCAAGAAGGACGAGTGGAAGCCAGGCGACAAGGCGGTCTACGTCAAGTTCGACAAGTACAAGCCGCGCGCCGAGCCGCCGTCGGGCATGGCCGGCGGCAAGGTCGTGAAGGTGGATCGCGTCGAATGGCGCGCCGTGGCCGACCAGCAGACCGCGATCAACGCGTTGCTCGCCGGCGAGATCGACTACATCGAGCAGCCCGCGCACGACCTGCTTCCGGTGGTGAAGAAGGATTCGGGCGTGAAGCTCGTCGACATCAATCCGCTCGGCAACCAGTACGCCTTTCGCTACAACTCGACGGTCAAGCCCTTCGACAATCCGAAGGTGAAGCAGGCGCTGCTGTATGCGCTGAACCAGGAGGATTTTCTCAAGGCGACCATCGGCGACCCGGCCTATTACAAAGTTTGCCTCGAGATGTTCATCTGCGGCACGCCGCTCGGCTCGACCAAGGGCATGGAGGGTTTGCTCCAGTCCAACTTTGCGAAATCCAAGCAGCTCCTGCAGGAAGCGGGCTACGACGGCACGCCGATCGTGCTGCTGCACTCCACCGACCTTCAGGTGCTCACCAATCTCGCTCCCGTCGCCAAGTCGCTAATGGAGCGCGGCGGGTTCAAGGTCGACATGCAGGACATGGACTGGCAGACCGTCGTTGCGCGCCGCGCAAAAAAAGACCCGCCGACGCAGGGCGGCTGGAGCGCGTTCCTCACCTCGTGGGTGTCGGCCGACGTTCTGAATCCGGTGTCGACCGCGTTCCTTAATTCCAGTTGCGACAAGGCGCTGTTCGGCTGGCCGTGCGATGCCGATATCGAGAAGCTGCGCGACCAGTTCGCGCGCGAGACCGACCCGGTCAAGCAGAAGGCGATCGCGGAAGAAGTCGTCGCGCGCTGGACGCAGGACCCGACGCACGTGTTCCTCGGCCAGTGGTATCAGCCCGCAGCCGTGCGCAAGAACATCGATGGCTTCGTGGTGGCACCGGTGACCGTGTTCTGGAACGTCACCAAGACGGGGAAGTGACGGCAGCCCGGACTGCGCCGGGGTGATGCGCGCAGGTTCACGGCTTAGCTGATGCTCGCCTACCTCTCCCGCCGCCTGCTGGCGACGATCCCTGTCATGGCGATCGTCGCGATCCTGGTCTTCTCGATGCTGCGGCTCACGCCGGGCGATCCCGCCGCGATCATCGCCGGCGCGGCGGCGACCTCGCAGGACATCGTCGATATCCGCGCGCGTCTCGGGCTCGATCGATCGATTTTCGCGCAGTTCTTCGTCTGGATCGGCAACGTAGTGCGCGGGGACTTCGGCGAGTCGTTCTTTTTCAAGAAGCCGGTCGCGGAGCTGGTCGCGGACCGCATCGGGCCGACGCTGGCGCTCGCCACCACCACGATCATCTTTTCGGTACTGGTGGCCGTTCCGCTGGGCGTGATCGCCGCGTGGAAGCAGGGACGCTGGATCGACCGGCTGGTGATGGGATTCTCGGTGCTGGGCTTCTCGGTGCCGGTGTTCGTCGTCGGCTACATGCTCATCTACGTATTCGCGATCGAGCTGTCGTGGCTGCCGGTGCAGGGCTACCTGCCGATGGCCGAGGGCTTCGGTGGCTTCCTGCAACGACTGATCCTTCCCAGCCTGACGCTCTCAGTGATCTACATTGCGCTGATCGCTCGAATCTCCCGCACCAGCGTGCTCGAAGTGCTCGGCGAGGACTACATACGCACGGCGCGCGCCAAAGGCCTGCCCGACCGCGTCGTCCTCATGAAGCACGCGCTCTCCAACGCCGCCGTCCCGATCGTCACCGTGATCGGGATCGGCGTCGCGCTGCTGATCGGCGGCGTCGTCGTCACCGAGAGCGTGTTCAGCATCCCGGGGCTCGGCCGCCTCACCGTCGACGCGGTGCTGGCCCGTGACTACCCGACGGTGCAGGCGGTGATCCTGCTGTTCTCGATGGTGTACGTGCTGCTCAATCTCGCCGTCGACGTCGCGTACACGTTCCTCGACCCGCGGATACGCTATTGACTGCCGCCGGCGACTCGCTGCCTGTGCATCAACTCGCGGCGCCGCCGCTGCGCGTGGATGGCGCGCTACGACGCGCCGTGCGCAGTCCGACCGTCCTCGCCGGCATCGCCGTGCTGGCGCTCATCGCCCTCGTCGGGCTGGCCGCGCCGGTGCTCGCCGGGTTCGATCCGGCGGCGATCAATCCCGTGATGCGCAACAAGACGCCAGGGGCGATCGAGACATTGCGCGCCGATGACGGCCGCACGACCGAAGTCCGCCACTGGATGGGAACCGATTCGCTCGGCCGCGACGTGGCGAGCCGCGTCGTTTACGGCGCGCGCGCCTCGCTGCTGATCGGGCTATCGGTGGCGTCGATCTCGGTCGGCCTCGGCCTCGTGATCGGACTCGCGGCCGGCTACGTGCGGGGGCTCGACGGCGTGATCATGCGCATCATGGACGGGTTGATGGCGATCCCGGCCATCCTGCTCGCGATCGCGGTCGTGTCGCTGTCGTCCGCCGGCGTGCTGGCGGTGATCGTCGCGATCGTGATTCCGGAAGTGCCGCGCGTGGTTCGGCTGGTGCGCTCGGTGGTGCTCTCGGTGCGCGAGGAGCCGTACGTCGAGGCCGCGATTTCGTTGGGAACGCCGACGCTGATGCTGATCGTGCGCCACATCCTGCCCAACACGCTGCCGCCGCTGATCGTGCAGTCGACCTATATTTGCGCCTCGGCGATACTGATCGAGGCGATCCTGTCGTTCCTGGGCGTGGGCATCCCGTCGGAGGTCCCGACATGGGGCAACATCATGGCCGAGGGAAGGACGCTGTTTCGCGTGTATCCGCACACCATCCTCTACCCGGGGATTTTCCTCGCGCTGACCGTGCTCGCGGTAAACATGCTGGGCGACGGGCTGCGCGACACGCTCGATCCTCGCCTGCAAAAGCGCTTATGAGCACGGCCTCTCGATGAGCGCGCCGGTCCTCGACATCCGCGGCCTCACCATCGCGTTGCCGGCGACCGGCGAGCGCGAGCATGCGGTGCGCGATGTAAGCATCAGCGTAGCTGCCGGGGAAATGGTCTGCCTGGTCGGCGAGTCCGGATCGGGCAAGTCGGTGATCGCGCAGGCGGCGATGGGACTCTTGCCCACGGCGTTGCGCGCCACGTCGGGGAGCATCCTGGTCGATGGCGAGGACGTGCTCGGCGCAAGCGAGCAGCGGCTGCGCGAGCTGCGCTGCACACGCATGTCGATGGTGTTCCAGGAGCCGATGACCGCGCTCAATCCGGTGCTCACCTGCGGCGAGCAGATCGACGAAGTGCTGGCGTTCCATACGCGAATGAGCGCCGCCGAGCGACGAGATCGCACGCTGGCGATCGCGCGTGACGTGGGCCTGGACGAGCCCAGGCGCATGATCGCGTCGTATCCGCACCAGCTCTCCGGCGGGCAGCGGCAGCGCATCATGATCGCGATGGCGTTGGTGCTCGACCCGCGCCTGCTCATCGCCGACGAGCCCACCACCGCGCTCGACGTCACGACGCAGGCACAGATCCTGGCGCTGATCCGCGAGCTGCGCCGCGAGCACGGCACCGGCGTGCTGTTCATCACGCACGACTTCGGAGTGGTCGCCGAGATCGCCGACAAGGTCGCGGTGCTGCGGCGCGGGGAGGTCGTGGAATTCGGGGAGACACGCGCGCTGCTCACCGATCCCCAACACGAATACACGCGCATGCTGATCGCCTCGGTGCCCAGTCTCCTGCCTCGTCACCGTGTGCTCGCCGCCAGTGCTCCGGTCGTGCTCGCCACGCGAAGGCTCGGTAAGCGGTACGTGCGGGCAGGCTGGTGGCGATCGGGCAAGACGGCCGGCGTTGTCCATGCCGCGAGCGATATCGAGCTGGAGATTTGCCGCGGCGAGACGCTGGGCATCGTCGGCGAATCCGGATCGGGAAAGTCGACGGTGGCGCGCTGCATCGCGCGCCTGGTCGAGCCCTCCGCCGGCGCGATCACGCTCGACGGCGTCGACATCGCGAAGATGGGCCCGCGCGAATTGCGGCCGCTGCGCCGGCGCGTGCAGATCGTTTTCCAGGACCCCTACCGCTCGCTCAATCCGCGCCGGACCATCGCTGAGGCGCTCATCGAGGGGCCGATGAACTATGGAACCACGCGCGAGGAGGCTCTGGCCACGGCGCGCAACCTGCTCGACCTGGTCAAGATCGACGCGGCGGCACTGGAGCGCTACCCGCACCAGTTCTCCGGTGGCCAGCGCCAGCGCATCTGCATCGCGCGCGCACTGGCCATCGAGCCCGACCTCCTGATCGCCGACGAAGCGGTCTCGGCGCTGGACGTTTCGGTTCAGGCGCAGGTGCTGGCACTGCTCGACGAGATCCGCGGACGACTCAACCTGGCGATGCTGTTTATCACGCACGACCTGCGTGTCGCCGCGCAGGTGTGCGACCGCGTCGCGGTCATGCAGCGCGGGCGAATCGTCGAGACGGGGCCGATCGCGGAGGTGTACGCGCACCCTCGGCACGAATACACGCGCGCGCTCTTGGCGGCGGCGCCCGGGCGGGACTGGGATTTCGGTGCCGCGGTGCGAGACCGCTGAATTGCTGCCTTGTGCGGCGTTGCCCCTCGAGCTGCCGCGAGCAACAGCAGATTTCTCTTCGCTCACGCTCCTCGGAATGACATGGGCACGGTCATCGCGAGCGCAGCGAGGGATCTGCTGTCGTTCGTGGCCGGGCGATCGCGGGCGAAGTCAACCCAGCGCGAATTTGCCGCCGCGCTCGACCGCGCGCTGGTACGCGGGGCGCGCGTGAATGCGCTCCAGAAACGTCATCAGCTTCGGGCGGCGGCTATCGAGCCCGCCGCGGCTGACCGCCGCCTCGAGCGGAAAGCTCATCTGGATATCCGCCGCGGAGAATTCGTTGCCGGCGAACCAGCGGCTCTTCTCGAGCTCGGACTCCATGAAGGTCAGATGGCGCTCGATCTGCGGCAGCACGAAAGTGGACAGCACGCGCTGCGAAATGCCGCGCGCGACCGGCTTCACGAAAAAAGGCATCGGGCTCGAGGCGACGCGGTCGAATACCAGCTTGAGCAGGAGCGGCGGCATCGCCGAGCCTTCCGCGTAGTGCAGCCAGTAGGTATAGCGCAGCCGCTCGGGCGTGCCGGGCGGCGGCGCGAAGCGTCCCTTGCCGTAGCGCTCGACCAGGTATTCGATGATCGCGCCGGATTCGGCGACGGTGACGCCGTCGTCGGAGATCACCGGCGACTTGCCCAGCGGGTGCACCTCGCGCAGCGACGGCGGCGCAAGCATCGTCTCCGGGTCGCGTGTGTAGCGCTTGATGTCGTACTCGACGCCCAGCTCCTCCAGCAGCCATAGCACGCGCTGCGAGCGCGAATTGTTGAGGTGGTGGACGAGGATCAACGATGCCCGGGGCGAGAGCCGCCGCGTATGTAGGGGTTGAGGCGGTCGATGTCGGCCTGCACGTCGGCTTTCGAGCGCTCGTAGATGATCTCGCGACCCATCACGCTGCCGGCATAGGCGAGCGCATTGCGCGTCGGCGTGAGCGCGCAGCGCACGCTGTGCACGCCTTCGCCGAGCACGACCTCGATGCGCTCGACGCGCTTGGAGAGCACGGTAAGCTCGAGCGTCTTGCCGGATTCGGTGATGCGTACGGTGATGCGCTCGTCTTCCATCATGCCCCGGATTCGAAACGATCAGCCGGGGAGTCTACCAGCGCGCGGCGCGACGCTCGAATCGCCGCGAGGGCGAGGGTCGCGCGGCTGGCGACGCACCCCTCGGCCACGGCCCGCAGGCAGGGCGATCGAGGGGTTCGTCGGGCGTCAGCGCTTCGACTCTGCTCAGGGTGTGCCGGTACGATGCAGCGTGCAGGTGAGCACCTGTCCCTGGTCGTACGGAAGGCCATAGATGGTGTTGCCGTTCTCGGCCACGACGTAGGTGATGTGCAGATCGGGCGCCGGCCCGCCGTTGAGCGTCTGCTTGTAAGTGATGATGCCGTAACAGTTGTCGAACTGGGTGGCCTGCCCGTTCAACGTCTGCTGCAAGACGGAACCGCCGACATTGATAAAGCCGATGCAACTGAACACGTTGGTCGAGCTGCTCGTGCAGGTGCCGAGCAAGCTCGCAGGCTGCATGGGGGCGCCGGGAGCCGGCGACAGTGGCCCCTGGCACGTCGCGACATAGGTGCTGTTTGAGGTCGTGGCACTGGTACACACAGGCGCCGCAGAAAGCCCCTGCGAAGAGAGGATTGCCGCCGCGATTGCGATAGTGGATCGATGCATAGCCGTTCTCCTTGGTTGAACCTGCATTTCGCCGCGTACTTGCTGCGAATGGCGCCGGCACATGCGGCCTGCGGAGGGTCGACGACCGCTGCGCGGTGCAAGGTTACCAAGACGACAATTTGTTCGCTACACTTCAGCGTAATGTACGCTAGCGCACCCTGACGCCAGGGAACGAGCGTACCAGCAGGCCGGCTCAGTGCGATGTGGCCCGCGTGCACAGGGTCTCCGGCGAGGCCGTGGTCGGCCGCCATCGCGCCTCTCCCTGAGCCTCCCAGAAGAGCGTGCCATTGCCCTCGTAGCGGGCGCCGCGGCCGGACCGTTGCTGCTGCATCAGGTAGCCCTTGCCGCCCGTGATCACCCAGGCGAAATCAGGCGCCACGTTGACGTAGTTGATGGCGAGCAGATCGGGAACGCCTTCGCAGCGGAACACGAAGGGACCGAGGCTGGTGCCGTCGCCGTCGGCGGAGCGCGCGGCGCGGCTGTCGGCGCGGATCGCCGCGATGCGCGACACATAGAGCTCGCGCAGGCACGCATCCTGCGTCTTGTTCGTGGCGCAGCCCGCTCGCTGCGACCGCCACGCCGCTTGATCCTTGGCGAGTGCCGACGCGGCGGCGGTTCCTGCTCCGCGCGCGGCCAGCCCAAGCACCCGATTCATCTCGCGATCGAGCGCGGTCAGCGTCGCCGATTTGCACATGAGCCGCTCGAGCGAGCGAATCGGGAATTTGCCGCAGTCGGCGGGCTTCTCGGGAGACGCCTTTTCGGCGGCGCGCGCCGCCGTCAGGTGCGCGCCGAACGCGAGGGCGATCGGCACCGCCATCGCGGCGAGCCGGAAGAGCGGAGGGCGCGCAGGCATGCGACGAGGATAGCATCGATCGTCGACGCCCGGAGCGGGTCGAACGGGCATGCGTCGCGGCGTACAATTCCGCCATGGCTCGCCCTTGACTCCATGCCGCCAAACGAATCCAACGCCACAGTGATTTCATCGCCGGGCAGCGGCGAGCTCACCACGCTGCGCTTCGACAATTCGTTCGTGCGTGAGCTGCCCGGCGACGCCGAGACCGGGTCGCGAAGGCGACAGGTCTACGGCGCGCTCTACTCACGTGTCGATCCGGAGCCGGTGGCCGCGCCGCGCCTGCTTGCGCACTCGTCCGAAGTCGCTGCGTTGCTCGGCATCAGCGAAGCGGAGGTACGCTCGCCCGGATTCGCGCAGGTGTTCGCCGGCAACGCGCGCATCGATGGCATGGAGCCCTACGCGGCGAACTACGGCGGACACCAGTTCGGCAGCTGGGCGGGCCAGCTCGGCGACGGCCGCGCCATCACGCTCGGCGAGACGATCAACGCGGCCGGCGAGCGCTGGGAGCTGCAGCTCAAGGGCGCGGGCCCCACGCCGTACGCGCGCACCGCGGACGGGCGCGCGGTGCTGCGCTCGTCGGTGCGCGAATTCCTGTGCAGCGAGGCGATGCATCACCTCGGCGTGCCGACGACGCGCGCGCTGTGCCTGGTCGCCACCGGCGAGAGCGTGGTGCGCGACATGTTTTACGACGGAAACCCGCAGGACGAGCCCGGCGCGATCGTATGCCGCGTCGCGCCTTCGTTCATCCGCTTCGGCAACTTCGAGCTGCCCGCGTCGCGCGACGACCTGCCGCTGCTGGCGCGCCTGGTCGACTTCGCCATCCGTCGCGACTTTCCGGAGCTGGTCGCCTCTTCGCCGGGCGCTGACGGCGCGCTCGCGTCAACGGTGCGCGCCGAGTTCTTCGCGCAGGTCTGCGAGCGCACCGCGACGATGGTCGCGCAGTGGATGCGCGTGGGCTTCGTGCACGGAGTGATGAACACCGACAACATGTCGATCCTCGGGCTCACGATCGACTACGGACCCTACGGATGGATCGACGATTTCGATTTGGACTGGACGCCCAATACCACCGACGCGCAAGGGCGGCGCTACCGCTTCGGCGCGCAGCCGCAGGTAGCGTACTGGAACCTGACGCGCCTGGCCGGCGCACTGCTCCCGCTGTTCGAGTCCGAAGCGCCGCTGCAGGCGGGACTGCAACGCTACGCCGACACGTTCATCGTGGCGGAACGCAACAGCATCGCGTCCAAGCTGGGGTTTGCCGCGTGCGAAGACCCCGACGTCGAATTGATGGCGTCGCTGCAAGCGCTGCTCAAGTCGGCGGAAGTCGACATGACGATTTTTTTCCGCGCGCTGGCCGATTTCGACGTGCACGCCGACCCGGGCGCGGAAGCGTCGCTGCTCGCGCCGTTCGACGGTGCGTTCTACGACCAAGCCAAGGCCGGCGCGCACGAAACGCGATTCCGCGACTGGCTGACCCGATACGCCGCGCGCGCACGCGCCGACGCGATGGCACCCGAGCTGCGCGGCCAGCGCATGCGCACGGCGAACCCGCGCTACGTGCTGCGCAACTACCTCGCGCAGCAGGCGATCGATCGCGCCGCGCAGGGCGACGAGGGCGGCATCGTCGAACTGCTCGACGTGCTGCGCAAGCCCTACGACGACCAGCCGGGTCGCGAGGCCTACGCGCAGCGCCGGCCCGATTGGGCGCGCAATCGGGCAGGGTGCTCGATGCTGTCGTGCAGCTCGTAGCCGCCACGTCCCTTCGATCTGCCGCGAAGTCCGGCCGGCGCCTCAACGCGAGCGGTGACGGCGCGAGGCGCGCCATGCCGGCCAACAGGTCCGTAGCGTCTACTGTCCGACCGCGTACAACGTCGCGTTGTTGATCGCATAGATCACGCCGTTGGGACCGACCACCGTCGGCGTGTACGCCTCGCCGATCTCGTTGCCGAGGCGGATTTTTTCCGTGAATGTGTTGGTGACCAGGTTCCAGCGATAGAGCATTCCGTCCTCGCTGTTGACCAGCACCGAGCGCGTGAACGGGTCGACCGCGGCGGTGTTGATGCACCACTCGCGCACCCCTCCCGGATAGCCGCTGTCGGGCGTCGGGCCGAGAATGGTCAGCACTTCCTTCATCACCGGCTGCCCCGAGATCGTGTCGGTCTGAACCGCGCCGGGATCGACGATCGCCATGCGGTTCTTGCCGTCGCCGGTGCCGGCGCCGCCGTAGTTGTTGTACTTGATCGCCAGCAGGTACGGGGACGCACCCGTGTAGGAGGGCACCATCGTCGCGGGAACGACCGACGCCGTATCGTCCCAGCCGAACGACGCCGGCGGCCTGGCGGTCGCCAGCGTCGCTTCGAAGTGCAGCAGCCAGCCGCGGAAATTGTGCGCGGGTGCATTCGACTCCAGCACGCCGAAGTAGACGTCGCCGTCGGGACCGACGGTGGGTGAAGCGGAGCTGTTGACGCTGACGCGAGCCGGCAACCGCGTTACAGGGTCGAGCAGTGCGACGCGCGACTTCAGCGCGAGGGTCGTTGAATCCAGTGCAACCAAATAGGTCGTGAGCGTGAGTGCGTCACCGTTGCTGCCGTTGATGACCGCGTACAGCGTAGTGCCATCGGGCGACAGTGCCGGTGCGGAATTTGTCGCAGGAAAAGTCCGCGCCACGCCGACGAGAAGGGGTGGGACCATCGTTTCCATCGAGGCGAGCGTGACGGCTCCATCAGTCGCAATTCGTACCATGCTGCTGGGGCCGAAGCGACGGTCCAGCGTAAGGCCGAAATACAGTGTGCCTGCCGCGTCGACCGTCAACGCGGCATTGACCAATGCCGCGCTCGGAGACCCGGGGGGCACGTTGATCGCCACAATGGTCTTCACGCTTCCACTTGGGTTGTCGACATCGTCACGATAGAACATCTTGCCGTCCGCGCCGGCAAAGTACAGGCGATTGCCCGGAGTCAGTGCGACGCCGTAACTGGGTGTCCAGAAGCTGGCGCTGGGTGCTCCCAGGACGTAGTCGCTGTCGGCGGACCAAAGTAACGCGCCATTCGCCCCGGCACGTGCCTCGACGCGGACGCCGCCACCCGACGTCCGCACCGGAACAATCACCGTGTTGTGCGCGGAAATTACGGGCGAGCCGTAGTGGATGAGCAGCGAGCCATCGGAGGCGTACTGCGGCGCCAGATCGACCGGGGTGTTCCAGAGCAGCCTCGCCAGCGTCTGCGTCGCGATGCCGCTCAGTGCGGAATGCTGCGCGTCGCGACCGAAGGATCCCCATGCAGGCCCATTGACCGGAGGAGGGCCATTGTCGCTGGAGCCGCCCCCGCCTCCGCCGCAGCCCGCCAGCGCCGCGCAGATCGCGGCGAGCGCGACGATGCGGAGGCCGGTGCGCGTTGTCATGTCATTACGCAGTGTTTTCATGGGCGCATCCTGCCTCGACTGCGCGCCAAGAGCAAGGTGCAGACATCTGCGCACCTCGTCCCATCGCGCTAATACGTCGCTCAGCGAATGGACACCGCGACGGTGTTGTCGCTGTCGTCGCGGTCGATCAGCTTGTTGAGCGGGTCGATCCCGGCGCGTGCCGGCTCGCCGGAGACCTGGATCGAGTAGCGGTTCTCGCCGCTTCGCACCGCGCGCTTTTCGATGGCGAGCACGTTCCCCGTGGCGTCGAGGACGCCGATATCGATTTTCGCGTCGAGCGGCGCATCGGATTCGTTGCCGGCGCCGTCAGCGCGGAGCTTGCGCGCAGTCACCACCACGTCGACGTCGTACACGGGCGTGGCGCCCGCGCGCCTGGCGGCGGTCGCGCTGACCGCGCGCAGGTCGTAGAGCGTGATCGTCTCGAACAGATCGGTAACGAGCTCCTGCTGGTCGGCCGGCGTCACCCGGCGCAGCTCCGCGATGAGGTCGCGCGAAATGGCATACGGAGGACCCTGGAAACGCCATCGGCGCACGAAAGCCGATAGCGCGTCGTTCATCGCCGCTTCGCCGATCGCGTCCTGCAGCGCGTACAGGGCCAGCGCGCCTTTCTGGTAATGGACGTACGCTGCGCCGTCGGCGCGCAGCAGCGGCTGCTCCTGTTTCTGCTCGGTGCTGCGGCCGAGAAGATAGCGGTCGAGCTCGTACTTGAGGAAGCGGCGCATATGCGCGTCGCCATATCGTTTTTTGAGAACCATCAGCGCCGAATATTCGGCCAGGCTTTCGCTGATGAACTCGCCGCCTTGCACGTTCGCCGGCACTTCCTGGTGCGCCCACCACTGGTGCGCGACCTCATGCGCGGTGACGAAATAGGGGTAGTCGACATCCTTCGGGTCCTTGTCGTCCACCTTGGCGGTGAAGCCGATGGCCTCGTTGAAGGGAATCGTGTTCGGGAACGATTCGGCCAATCCTCCCCGCCGGGCGAACCGCGGGAACTCCAGGATGCGCACGATCTTGTGCTGATAGGGTCCGAAGCTGCGCGTGAAATAGTCGAGCGAATCCTTGACTCCCGCGACCATCCTGTCGATGTTGAACTCGTGGCCGCGCTGGTAGTCGATCTCGATCGCGACGTCGCCCGCCGGCCCTTGCCAGACATCGCGCCGGATCTCGTAGCGCGCGGAGACGAAGGCGTAGAGGTCGGCCATGGTCGAATCCATGCGGTAGGCGATGCAGCGCCGTCCGTTCTCCGACCATTCCCGCTCGACGTATCCCGACGTGAGCGGAAGCTGGTCGGGCGCGGTGCAGAACGTCGCGCGATAGGTGATCCAGTCGGAATCGCGCGACAGGCCGCTCATGTTGCGATAAACCGGGTCATCGAGTTCGTGCATCCGGGCTTTCGGCGCGAGCCCGAACTTCCTGCGGTCGGAGTCGCTGGAAAGCTCTGCGCTCTCCTCGTAGCCGAAGCTGGGAATCAGAGTCGTGTCGGCGTTGAGCCCTGCGTTGAGGAAGGTACCGTTGGCGAGCACGATGGGGTCTGCGCCGTTGTTGCGGAATCCCAGCGCGCCGTATTCGAGGTCGAAGCGCAACGCGCTGTTGGCGCCCGGTGCGAGCGGCTGCGAAAGCACGTAGTGATGCCAGTACATCTCCGGCATGGACTCGACCTCGGTTGCCGCCGTCGTGAATTCCAGGGCGTGCGCGATGGCCGCTCTGGGATACACGAGGTACACGTCGCGGATGGGCTGCGCCGACTTGTTCGCCAGGGTCAGCGTGCCGGCGATGCGCACCGCCTGCCGCTCCGGGTAAAGGTCCACCCGCACGTCGACATCGGTGATGCGCGGCTGCGGCACACCGCCAAGCGATTTGAAGCGCTTTTCGTAGTCCGCCTGCCTCGACTGACCGGCGTAGCGCGAAAGGAAAGGGTTCAGCACGTGCGTGTTGTAGTAGATCCAACCGCCGATCGCGACGAAGGCGACAACCGACGCGCCCGCGATCGCTCGCGGCGCCGGACCAGTGCGTTCACGCGCCGCGGCCAGCCGATTGCGCCATCCGGCGTCGCGTCCACGGACCCAGAATGCGTGCGCGATTACCAGCAGGATGACGGCGAACGCGGTCCAGTAAAGTCGGAACCAGAACACCGCCGGCAGGAAATGACCGTAGCCGTTCATGTCGGAATAGACGACCTCGGGCGAAGTCGCGTAGAGATACAGCCGGTCTTCGAAGCCGAAGTTGGGCAGCTGGAAAATGGTCAGGAACGCCATCAGGACCAGGAAATGCGCGACGTACTTGTTGTTGACCAGGGTGTGCATAGCCAACGCCAGGACGGCAATGAGGAAGTAGCCCGGCAGCTGGAGCACGAAAAGCTCGAACAGGTAATGACCGAGCTCGATGCCGGTGAATCCCTTGGCGAGCTGGACGCCGATGCTGCAGACGAGGATCACGACCATCAACAGCGCCTGCAGCACGAACACGGTCAGCAACTTGGCGACGAATCCCATCCAGGTTGGCGCGGGAGCGCTGTCGGTTAACTCATCCATGCGCGAGTCGCGCTCGCGCCAGACGAGCTCGCCGGTGTAGATCGCGGTCACCACGAGGATGAACAGGCTGAACAGCCCTGACGCGATGTCGAGCACCTTGTAGGTGAGCGGATAGGTGTTGGTGCCGTACTGGTTGCCCAGCGTCGACGCGTTGCCGAGCACCATCAGCACGCCGCCAAGCACGATGGTGAGAAAGCGCGGGCTGCGCAGGATCTCGCCGAGATACAGCCGAACCAGCCCGGGCAGCATGCGAGCGAACGCTCCCGCGCTGCGATCGAGCGTCGGCCGCGGCAGTGGAGCGTGCGCGGGAGCGATCTCCGGAAGGTCGGCACCGTCGCCCTCGCGACGCTCGCGCCGGCGCGTCGAGGTCAGTGCCTGCATGCGAAACGCGCGGTATCCGAGCGCTGTCACCACCAGCCCGACGCCCATCCACAGCGCGCGATTCCAGGCGAGTACGCCCGCGAACGGGATCTGTTCGCCGTTTTTCTGGGCGACGCTCCAATAGCGCGCCAGCACGTCGACCGCGGTCGCGCCCGACGGGTCGATCATTGCCGCGAGCGTCTTGTTCTCCATGTCGCCCAGCAGATTGGCCGCGAAAAGATAGCCCACCAGCGCGACCACACCCGCGACGTACACCGGCGCCATCTGCCGAGTGAGCGCGGCGAGGACGAAAAAGCATCCGCCCAGCCACAGCACGTTGGGCAGGAGCACGAACAGGTACGGGTTCAGGAAGCTTTGCAGCGGCGGTGAGGCGACCACGCGCGCCGGGTCGACGCCGGGCCAGTGCGTCCCGATCAGGACGCCGATCGCGATGCCGATGAACACGATGATCAGCGTCAGGTACGCGCCGAAAAGCCGGCCGAAAAAGTAGTCACGCTTCCTGATCGGCGCGGTGAAGAAAAAGTGATACGTGCCGTACTCGAAATCCTGTTGCACCGAGCGTCCGGTTACCGAGCCGATCACCGTCATGCCCGTGAACACCAGGACAGCCATCCCGATCGCGAGCGCATAGGGGCCGTTGACGAGCACCTTGTCGCCGCCGAAGCTCACCGACGCGGATTTGAAGGCGCCACCGGCCGCCGCCATCCACAGGCCGGCGATCAAGGTGTACAGCGCGAAATAGACCCATGTCGACACCATGCGCAGCCGGCGCACGAAATCGAACCAGGCGATGGTGAGCATTTGCATTTTCAGGGCGTGAGTTAAGCGGGTACGGCGAGGTAACCCGCGATAGTGCAGAAATAGACGTCTTCGAGATCGGCTTCGGCGGGCTCGAATCCCGCGCCGGGCGCCGCGTCGCTGTAGCAGCGCACCACCGTGCGGCCGGCCTGCAGCCGCGTCGACACCAGCGCCAAGTTGTCCTTGAGCGCCGCCGCTTCGGCCTTGGTCGTCACCTTGCGCCAGATGCTGCGCTGGATACCCGCCACCAGCGCGGTCGGCTCGCCGGTGAGGAGCACGCGGCCGCGATTGATCACGGCGAGGCTGCTGCACAGGTCGGAGACGTCGCTGACGATGTGCGTCGACAGGATGACCACCACGTCGGCGGCGATGTCGGCGAGCAGGTTGTGGAAGCGCACCCGCTCCTCGGGGTCGAGTCCCGCGGTGGGCTCGTCGACGATGACGAGCTTGGGGGCGCCGATCAGCGCCTGCGCGATGCCGAAGCGCTGTCGCATGCCGCCGGAGAATCCGCCCAGCTTTTGCTTGCGAACGTCGAAGAGGTTGACCCGCTGCAGCAGCGCGTCGACGGTCTGCTTGCGCTCTCGCGCATCGACGAGACCCTTGAGCCGCGAGAGATGGTCGAGGAGCTCGTACGCCGACACCTTGGGATAGACGCCGAAGTCCTGCGGCAGGTAGCCAAGCACCGCGCGCACGCGGTCGGGCTCGCGCAGGATGTCGATGTCGCCAAGTCGGGCGCTGCCGGAGTCGGCGCTCTGGAGCGTCGCGAGTGTCCGCATCAGCGTCGACTTGCCCGCGCCGTTGGGACCCAGCAGTCCGAACATGCCGGGTGCCACGTCGAGCGACACGCGGTCGAGCGCCTGCACGCCGTTGCCGTAGCGCTTGGAAAGTTCGGATATGACCAGGTGCATGGCGGTCCGGGAGATTGGTTGAGAGAAAGTTGCGCGACGGCGTCGCTGCTGCCACGCGTCGCCTGCGCGGATTGGATGCTGCGACGAGCCCGGCTGGATTCGCCGCGTTGATCGTCGTGCCGGTTCAGCCGGGCGAAGCCTACTCCAGCGCTGGTGTGGGCGAAAGCTTGTGCGGGGCTAGCGGCGGTGGTATTGCATCGTATCCGCCCTTCGCGCGTCTGTGCATGCCGTCGATCGAAATCAGCGAGGAAAAGGGGGTGCGCTACCTGCACTTCGGCTCGCACTGGATCCAGGGCGCCATGCGCATCGCGCGGCCGTGGGCGCTCGAGCTCGACTACACGCGCGACATGATGCTGCCGCTGGCGCTTCGCCCGAGCCGCGCGTGGCCGCGCACGTCGCTGCAGGTCGGGTTGGGCGCCGGGTCGCTCACAAAATTCCTGCATCGCCACCGGCCCGACGCGCGGCTCAAGGTCGTGGAGATATCGCCCGACGTGGTCACCGCCGCTTGGCAGTACTTCAAGCTGCAGGACGCGTCGGCGCGGCTCGACGTCGAAGTCGCCGACGGCCACGAGTTCATGGCGCGCGCCAGCAAACGCTACGACCTTATCCTGGTCGACGGTTTCGACGCCAAGGCGCGAGCCGGCATGCTGGACTCGGTTCCTTTCTACGTGAATTGCCGCGCCAGGCTCGCCGAAGGTGGCGTGCTGGTTACCAACCTGCTCACGCGCCGCGGCGACGCCAGCGCCGGCATCGCACGGCTGTGCTCCGCGTTCGACGGGCGCGTGCTGGCGCTGCCTCCATGCGAAGGCGGCAACACGGTCACGCTGGCGAGCGCGAGTGCGATCCGCGTCGGCTACGACGCGCTGCGCGCCAATGCGCACAAGCTCAAGCGCGACACGGGTTTGAACCTGCTGCCGACCATCGCGCGGCTGATCGCGGCGAGTGGGGGCGCGGAAGTGTCGTTATAAGAAGCAAGACCGGGTAGCACCATGCCTGCGGCGAGGTACATGGGCTCATCACTGATGCTGGCCGTCCTACGTCTTGTCGATCCTCGCGATCGTCTGCTTTCGGCCAGGTCCTGTCGTTCGAGCGGCGCGCAGAAATTTCCAGAACCCGACATTGGAGTCCACGTCACGCTACGCGAACTCTGTCCGGCGGTGGCGCTGCCGTTTCTGCGCCATCGACCAAGACTCCCCATTTCAGAACGTTTAAGGCTGGCTAAAGGACTGAAGCTACGGTTCAGACGGACATTACGCCCAGCAACAACGCGTCTTATCCGACACCAACCTCACCTCGGAGACCACCATGAACGCCAAGTCGACCTTTGCCAGCCCCTCATCGCTCTCGATCACCGTTGCCGCAGCGCTGGCGACAGTCATTGCCATCGGCTTGCTCACCGCCGTCGCCATCCTATTCCAGCGTGACGGAGCGCCCATGGAAAAGCTGGCTGCGGCCGAGCGCGCCTGCACGCAACACGTTTACGTGTCCGAACGCGAGGCCTGCATGCGCGAATGGCTTGCCGCCTCACGCACACCCAAGGTGGCAAGCAAATAGGGCAGGAATTTCAGAAATATTACGCGTTGGTCCGAAGCAGAAATCAGTAGCTTGCATGCGGAAGCAAGCCTGATCTGCGATCCCTATGAGCGCTCTTTGAGCCTGCTGCCAGACCGAAGGCGCGCCCGAGCTAGGGCGCGTCTATTGACCACACCTTCACTTCAAAACGAATCGGCCCCGCATTATGGCGCCATTGCCCAGCGCGACTGTGGCGACCACTTGATCGCGCGTGGTTGTTCACGGTCCTCTCGCGTTGGAACTAACGGCCTAGGACGATTAGTCCGCCAGCCCCACTTTTTCGAGAAACGGTCCCCACCGCGGATCGCCGTGCAGCCCGCGCAGGCTCGGCAAGGCCCGGACCATGCTCATGCCCGCATCGCGCTGCGCACAGGCACGCTCGAGCCAGGCAAAGGCTTGATCCCGCTCACCACGGTACGCGAAAGCCTCCGCGATCTGAAGCGCGGCCGAGTCTGTGTAGGTTTCGATGAGCTCCTTCAGCGCGGCGACCGATTTTGTGTGCCGCCCTTGCGCGTGATAGACGTTCGCGAGCGCCAGCAACCGGAACATGCCGTGAATCTCACGTTTTGCCGCCTTCAGCGCCTCGTCGAGGCGACTCTGGGCGAGGCAGATGTCGCTGTGGAAGTAATGCCCAAACCCGCCGTGCGGACTCAACTCGAGTGATTTACGAATCGCCGTCTCCGCCTCATCGAGCCTTCCACCTGTCCGGTAGCTTACGGCGAGAAAGCAATGGACGGCGCCGGAAAGCGGGTCGAGTTCCACGGCTTGGCGCATAAGCGCGATCGCTTCATCGTACCGACCCCGTGCGTACAGGATAAATACCGTGTTGCGCATAATGCGGATGCTGTGAGGCGCCAGCTCCAGCGCCCGGGCGAATGACGCCTCGGCGCCCTTCCAATCCCACTCGTTTGCATAACGAATCACGCCGAGGGCCTCGTGCGACTCGGCAAGGTCGGGCGCCAGCTGCATGGCTTTTTCGGCCGCTTGCCGGGCGAGGCGGAAGCCTTCATCGAGGTCGGTCCCGAGCCAACCCTGTGCGGTGCCCTGGGCGTACGCGATCGACAGTCCAGCCCACGCGAGCGCGTAGTTTGGGTCGAGCTTCAACGCTGCGCGGTACGCTTCGATAGCGATCGTGAAATCTTCCGCCGTTAGACGGTCGTTGTGGAAACTCGCCTGCAGGTACCACCGGTAAGCCTCCGCGTTTTGTCCGCGTCCACGGGCCGCCGCTTCAATCTCTGCCCTGACTGCCACGCTCGCGGACGTGTCAGGCATCTCCCCCATCAGCGTTGCCCGGAGCTCACGCACAACCGATTGTGCGATGTCGTCCTGCACGGCGAAAATGTCCTCGAGCTTCCGGTCATACGTCGCAGACCACAGGTGCGAGTCGGTAGCGACGTGAATGAGCTGCGCTCTGATCCGCACCCGATTGCCGGCCTTGCGGACGCTGCCTTCGAGGATCGCCGCCACTTTGAGTTTCTGCGCCACTGTCGGAATATCCACTTTTGCGCCCTTGAAGCTGAACGCCGAGGTTCGTGACACCACGCGCAGGCCGCGAATCTTCGACAGGACGTTGAGCAGCTCTTCCGCCAAACCTTCGGCAAAGTAATCGTTGGCCGTGTCGTCGCTCATGTTGACGAAAGGCAGCACGGCAATCGAAGGTTTGTCCGCGACTTCTGCGACAGGCGGCGTTTCGAGCGAATAAGGCAAAGGGTGTGGAGACTCGACACTGACCTGCAGCGCAAATCGGTAGCCTCTTCCTGGCACCGTGGCGATCGCATTCGGGCCTAGGATCTTGCGCAGGGCCGACACATGGACCTGAAGATTATTCTCCTCGACGACGAGACCCGGCCAGACCAGGTCGAGCAGCTCATCCTTTGTAACAAGTCGGTCGCGGCGTTCGATCAACGCGTTCAGAATGTCGAAGCCTCGTGCGCCCAGGGCTGTGGGTTGCCCGTCGGCCAGCAATTGACGTGTCGCTGGACTTACCTCAAACCGGCCGAAACGGAACCTCGCAGTGGTCAAGAGTTGCAGTCGCCGCTAATGCACTCTGGTCAATCTACTCCAACCCCGGCGATTTCAGAATACCAAGGGCCTCAAGGACTGTGGTCGCCGTAAAGAACGGCAATGCGCCTCTCCAAAGATCTAAAAGCCAAGTCAACCAAAAGGCGCCTTGGTCCCATGCAAGACCCGACAGCCTTGGCTATTTCCTATAAGCTCGGTGAATGAACAACATTCCTCTGAACAAGTTACCGCCCTTCAGTCGGTTAGCAATACGAGGATACCGAGCAGGGTGACCTTGCCGAGGATAGCTTGACTGTACGCGTTCCCGAGGCAAGCGGTCGGTTACACCGCAAACTCTCCCCCTTCGGTGTCCTGCTCCTGACCTTGTCGTGCCTTTCTCCGGTGCTCTCGATTTACGGTGTGGGCGGCGACGTCTTGAAACAAGTTGGCACGGGCGCGGCGGGGCTTTTTCTGCTGGGGATCGGCGCGGCCCTTGTGCTGGCAGTGGTGTACGCCGAGTTGGCGTCCGCGTACCCGTATGCCGGCGGCGACTACGTGGGGGTAGGCTCGATCCTCGGCCCCTGGGCGGGCGTTGCGAGCTTAGCGATCTGGGCTGCTATTTTGGGGCCAGGGAACGCGTTTACGGCAAAGATCATCGCTACCTACATCGAGGATCTGGCGCCCTCCGTGCCGACGACCGTCGTCACTTTCGGCTCGCTCGCGGCCGCCGTTGCGATTGCCCTGCTTGCGGCGCGAACGAGTGCAATCGTGACCGGTCTCTTTCTTGCGATCGAGATGCTTACCGTGTGCGTTCTCATCGGCGCCGGGTTCTGGCATCCGGTGCGCAGCGTGGGTGACGTCATCGCTCATCCCGTCACGCTCGATGCCGCCGGCGCGCTGGGACCGGTCGCGATCGGGTCGATGGCATTAGCCGCTGTCAGCGCGGCCTTCGGAACCTGCGGCGGCAACCAGGCGATCGCATTCGGCGAGGAACTGCACCACCCTCATCGTCATATGGGCAACGTGATCCTGCTTGCCGCGCTGATCGGTGCCCTTGCCATTGCGCTTCCCGTCGTTGCCGTCGTCCTTGGCGCGAGCGATCTGGTCTCGCTCCTGAAAAGCCCGGCGCCTTTCAGTGCCTTCATGGTGTCTATCGCCGGTCCGGTTGCGGGCCACGCAATGAGCGCGGCGGTGGCACTGGCCATTTTCAATGCCTTGATCGTGGCGATCATGTTCTCCGCGCGCTTTTTTTTCAGTCTAGGCCGGGATGCCATTTTTCTACCGCGCCTTAACCGCATGCTGGCAAGCGTGCACGGGACTTCAGGTGCACCCCAGGCCGCAACGCTGTTTATCGGCCTGATCTCCGCCGCTTGCTGCCTGCTGAGCTCGCATGTGTTGCTCGTGTTCCTTTCGGGATCGTTTCCTTACCTGCTCGGCCTCGTTTCCCTTGCAGTCCTGGTGGGTCGATCCAAACGATTGACCGGGCAGCCAGGATACTGGCGGTCGCCGCTCTATCCGCTGGCGCCAATCCTGGGCTTGTGCCTCGCTGCAGTGCTTGCCATCGCAACCTTGTTCGACGCGGACGCCGGTCGACCGAGCATCCTGCTTCTCGGCGGCATCCTCATCGCCGCGCTCCTCTGGCATCACTTCGTTCTCAGCCGACGACCGGGCGGGTGGGCCCCGCGATTGGGATAGAGGTCCGGAGGCGCTTCACTGCAATGCCCGCTTTTCTCAGGGCCGAAAGTCCGCAACGGGTCGGACACGGCCGCCAGGAAGTGGCGGGTTCTGGCTAGAGATGCGGAAGCACAAGCGATCAATATGTGCTCACGCTCTGGCCTTCAATAGTGGACGCGTCAGCTCGTTCAGCTGTACGTGCAGCTCGTAGAGCGCCGCGTCCACTCGCTTTAGTTCGGCAACCCTCGGCGGCGTGTATGGTGTGCTTGGTGCCGTCGGAGCAAGTACTTCGGCTTCTTGCCTTTGACGATCAGCTTCGCCCACACGCAACGCGCGAGCCGATTGCGGTCTGACGTTAACCGAGATCAAGAACCAGTAACCCATGCGTGAGCTTCTCGGATTCGATTACGTTATCGCCGGCGCCGGCACGGCGGGCTGCGTGCTCGCGAATCGTCTGTCGGCCGATCCCGAGATCAAGGTGTTGCTGCTCGAGGCGGGGGGCAAGGACGACTGGATCTGGATCCACATTCCTGTTGGCTACCTTTATTGCATCGGTAACCCGCGCACCGACTGGTGCTACCAGACCGAGGCCGAACCCGGGTTGAACGGCCGTTCCCTCCTTTATGCACGTGGCAAGGTGCTCGGCGGTTGCTCTTCGATCAATGCGATGCTGTATCTGCGCGGACAACGGCGCGACTACGACGAGTGGGCGCGGTTCACAAGCGATCCGGGCTGGTCATGGGAGAACGTGCTGCCCCTTTTCAGACGCTCCGAAGACTCACACCGGGGCGCGGACGCAATGCACGGCGCGGGCGGCGAGTGGCGCGTGGAGCGGCAGCGCCTGTCGTGGGAGATCCTCGACGCGTTCGCCGAAGCGATGGTGCAGGCCGGCATCCCGAAGACCGACGATTTCAACCGCGGAGACAACGAAGGCTGCGGGCTGTTCGAGGTCAACCAGAAACGCGGCGTGCGCTGGAACGCGACGAAAGCTTTCCTGAGGCCTGTGATGAATCGACCGAACCTCACGGTGCTGACGCAAGCCCTGGTCAGGCGGGTGCGGTTCGAGGGCAGGCGCGCCGCGGGAATCGAGTTTTTCCAGGGAACCGAGGAGGTCTTCGCTGCGGCGCGCATCGAGACGATCCTTGCCCTGGGCAGCATCGGTTCACCCCAAGTGCTGCAGCTATCAGGTATCGGTTCCGGCCCGCTGCTGCAGGAGCGGGGCATCGCGGTCGCGCACGAGCTGCGCGGCGTCGGTGAGAATCTGCAGGACCATTTGCAACTTCGTACCGCTTTCAAGGTGGAGAACGTGCTTACGTTGAACCAGCGTGTGAACAGCCTCCTCGGCAAGGCAATGATGGGCCTCGAATACGCCATGTTCCGCTCTGGACCGCTGTCGATGGCGCCCAGCCAACTAGGAGGCTTCACGCGTTCCGATCCCTCGCAGGCGACGCCCAATGTCGAGTTCCACGTGCAGCCGTTGTCGCTCGACAAGTTTGGTGATCCCCTTCATGCGTTCCCGGCATTCACGGCGTCCGTATGTAACCTGCGGCCGACCAGCCGCGGATTCGTGCGTATCAAGAGCGCCGATCCCCACGCACACCCGGCGATCATGCCGAATTATCTGTCGACGCAGGATGACCAGAGAGTGGCGGCGCAGGCATTGCGTCTGGCGCGCCGCGTCGCGGCGCAGCCCGCCCTCGCCAAGTACGCACCGGAAGAGTTCAAGCCGGGCCGCGAGTTTCAGTCGGACGAGGAGCTGGTCAGAGCCGCGGGAGACGTCGGCACGACCATTTTCCATCCGGTCGGAACCTGCAAGATGGGCGCGCCGTCCGATCCGGATGCAGTGGTCGATTCGCGTCTGCGGGTGCTGGGGATCGAACACCTGCGTGTCGTCGACGCGTCGATCATGCCCGCGATCACGTCCGGGAACACCAATTCGCCGACGGTGATGATCGCCGAACGCGGGGCCGAGATGATACGCGCCGATCGACGCACGGCCTGACAGCGCACGCGAGCATCGCTTGTGCCCTAAGCGACATTCAGCCCCGCATCCGATCACGACCGTCCGCAGCGGTTTAGCGTGCCCGATAGCCGAGCATGCGACTGCGCGACGCACCGACATAGCGCGATTTGCGCACCAACGAGTGGCGCGTCATCGTCAGGGTTCATCCAATTTGACGGTGGTTTGCAGCACGCTTTTCGAAGGTATCGTGTGGGTGTGCAACGAGGTTTTAGAGCGAGCGAAGGGGGCAAAAACGTCCCTCGCGCCAAAACCACAAGATTAGATGCGGGTAGATGAATGTCGGTGGCACGGTTTCTGCGAGGTGGTTGCGCACCTCGCGGTTCTGCGACCTGCGGCGAAGGCTCCGATGCGCAAAGAAGGAGACCAACAGACCTGGCTGCCAAAGGTCTCACTCGAACGCCCCGATCTGGACGAAGACCATCAGCGCCTGCTAGGCCGCGTCAATGCCCTCATTGCTGCTATCGCGTCCAAGGCGCCGGCGGGTGTGCAGTCGGCGCTCAGTGCCCTGCGGTCTGAGACGGAGGCCCATTTCGCTCGCGAGGAAACGCTGATGCTCGAGGCGCAGTATCCGCGCCTGAAGCAACACTGCGCAAGGCACCAGCGTCTGCTGCGCGAGCTCGGGACATTGCGCGTCGCGCTCGGTGCGTCAGCAAGACTCCGGCTTCCCCTCGTACCGATGAACTACATCAGGGGTTGGTTTGTCGCGCACGTTGCCGGCGAGGACCGAACGGTCGCCTCCTATCTCGACGAGAACGAAGAAAAGTTCCTCGTCGGACCAGCTTGAGTCTCGGCGACGCGGGCGCGACACCTCGCGCGGCGATTAGACGGCCGCTGATCAGCGCGTGATCAGCATGGCCTCGTATACGGGATCGTCGCGCGGTCCCTGGTATACGTAGTTGTACATCGTCAGGACGGGTTGGCCGTTGCGCCACTCGTAGCCCAGTGTCTCGGTCGAAGTACCGGCGAGGTGAGTGTCGTTGAACACCATCTGTAAACCCCGACTCAGGTCGTTTGCGCTCGTCGACGTGGCGGCGAAGTCGTTGTAGCGGGTTTTCACGATCGCACCGCCACGCGCCTTCAACACCGCGAGCTCGGCGGCGAGGTGCGGGCGATTCCGGATCGCTCGCTGCGCGATTGGCGTGCTGGCCCCCCGCTCGGAAATACTGGCGAGCTTCGGGGCGGCGTCAAGCAGGTCGCCGATGCGCGCCGACTGCACTTCCATCGGGGATGCGCGCATCGCCAGTGCCGCCGATTCGGCATCGCGGCGAAAGCGAAGGTCGTCGACTGTGGCGACGCTGCGCCAGAGCACCGCGTAGGCGGCTGTTGCGGCGAGCGCGACGATGACGAGTCTCGCTGGCACTGAGCGCGTGCGCCGCGCCGCAGTTGCCTTGTCGGTTTCGCACGCGGCGTCGACGGCGTGCACTGCAAGACCGCGGCGGGAGAACCACGCCGTCGCCATACCGGCCGCGCCGGCTCCTATGACGCACGCGATCGCTGGTCCCCATAGCCACGCGTCCGGGGTCACCTGCAGTTCGGCCGCCCGCCACACCATCGCGGTGAGCAGGCCGACCGTCGCGCCGGTTATCGCGCCGATTCCGACGGGGTATTTCCCTGACATCGTTGCCGGCATGCACGCAACGAACGCGAGCGCCGCCACGCCCATCGGCACGCCGAAAAACGGCACGATGAACATGCCGTAGTAAATCGTCCCGAGAACGCTGAAAACGATAGTCATCGGCAGCGGCACCTGATCGGCGCTCCAATGGTTGACCAGCGAGCTCTGCACGCCGAGATAGATCGACATGATCGGCGCACCAATCAAGACGAAGCAGATCGCTGCGACGACGACGGATTTGAGGAGCGAGCGCATGTCGCTCGCGCTACCGCGCGGAACGCGAAGCCGCGCCGGCAGCAATCATCGGTTGCACGCCTCGCTCATGGCCCGCAAGCGAGGTCTGTACGTCGCAATGCCGTGCCAGAACTCGATCGAAATAAGTCGAGGCGGCACGTCATCGAATCCAGTCGCGACCGTCGGCTGTCTCAGGCGCGGAAAGGGGCCGTGTGGCGCCATTCGCGGATATAGCGTCGAGCTGCGTCGGGAGTTCGCCGCCCGATGGCTCGTTGGCAGGCGCTTCAACCTCCCATGAATAGCGAGCGCGCGGCGGCACGTCGCGATGGCGGTAGGCAAGCGCGCACGCGACGCCGATGAGCGCGCCGGCCAGATGCGTTTCCCACGACGCGCCCGGCTCGATCGGCAGCACGCCCCACACCAGCGCGCCGTACATGAAGCAGACGAGCAGCGACGCGGCGATGGCGCGCCGGTCGCGGCGCAGCAGCCCAGCAACCAGGATGTACGCGACGAGCCCGTAGGCGATGCCGCTGGCGCCGATGTGCACGGAGTCGCGGCCGAACAGCCACACCGCGATGCCGGGTCCGACATACACCGCGCCGAACACCGGCAGCGCCGCCGTCGGATAGAGGTGCATCAGCATCGACCCCAGCACCAGCAACGGCAGCGAATTCGCGAACAGGTGCGCGAAATTAGCGTGGAGCAGTGGCGCGGCCACGATGCCGGTCAGGCCGCGCAGCTCACGCGGGCGCACCCCGTAACGCTGCAGGTCGAGGTCCAGCGCCCAATTGAACGCGAGCACCAGCCACAGCAGCGCGACGAGGGCGACGGCGATTTCTACGGCGACGCGGAACCCGACGCGCACGCGCGGCGAGCCCGTATACGCGGGATCAGGGAGGTGGATCTGCATGCGGATTCTGCGTTGGAGCGCGCGTGGTGCCGTCAGTAGGCGCGGCCGTCGAAGAACTCGTGGGTCAGGAATTCCTCGAGCGCGGCGTTGTCGGCCTGCTTCGCGGAAAGCGTGACGTTGCGGCCGAGCCGCTTCGATTCCCAGACGAACTCCTCTTTCTCGTAGTCGCGGATGATTCCGATCATTCGGCGCACGACGGCTATACGCATGTCGGCGTTGGTGCCTTTGCGCACCTCGAAGACCTGCGGCGTGCGCCGGCCGACATCGCGATTCCAGCCGTAGAACTCGAACACGGCGTCGTCGTAGGCCATGCGCTTGATCTCGAAGATGCCGCCACCATTCTTCGGCTCGCGGCTTGCGGAGCCGGTGGCGCCACGCGGAAGATTGGCCGCGAGATTGCGCTTGTAGTCGTCGCTGGTGTTTTCGGAGGCGGTCTCGCCGCGCGCGCGGCGGCGCGACTCGATGAACGACGCCAGGTCACCCGTGGCCGGCGTCGGCGGCGTGGCCGCCGCGACCGGCGGTGAGGGCGGGGACGGAGGCGTGACCGGCGCAGGCGGCGCCTCGACAATCGCCGGTGCCGGCGCCGGGGTCGTCATCGCTTGCTGCGGCGGCGTGCGCTGGGCCACCTTCGGCGGACGCACCGGAGGCGCGATCGCGGCCTGCGTCTCGCGCGGCCGGTCCGGCGCGGCGGCGGCCACGGGTGGCGTGGGGCTCCCCTGCGGAACGAGCTGCACCTGCACCGGCGCCGAAATGCTCGGTTCCTCCGGTCCGCTGCCGGTGGCCACCAGGTGCGGAATGAGCAGCAGCAGCGCGCCGGTGTGGAGCAGCAGCGAGAACGCGAGCGTCAGCCATATCGTGCGGATGGTGACCCGCTCGTGGGCGTCGCGCGATTGGTCTTGCCAGCGGCTCATCGCTTGTTCGGGTAGGGGCGCAGCGAGGCGAAAAGCGCGCCGGTGACGCGCGAGCCGCCGCGATCAAGGCACGGCTCGCCTGACGTCAGCGTCGGCTCAACGCAGCGACATGTAGTTGACGGGGATCCACGCGAAGCCGTTCCAGTCGCGGCGTACGTGTCCGATGCCGGGAAACGCGACATGCGCCACGCCCACCCAGTAACCCTGCTTTGCCGCGTCCGCGAAAGCCTTCTTGCGCGCCGCCGCCGCGGCCTTGCTGTCGGTATCGAACTGGATCGTCACCGCGGGGTCGGGAAACTGCACCGCGGCCACGTGCATCAGATCGCCCCAGAGCACGAGCTTCTGGCCTCCGCTTTCGACCATGTACGTCGTGTGTCCGGGCGTGTGGCCGTGACTGGGCATCGAGCGCACGCCGGGGACGAGTTCGGTTGGTCCCTCGATGGGCCTGAACTTGCCGGCGGCGATGTACGCATTGAGCGAGACCTGCGCGCCCTTGAAGTCATCCTTCGCTTCCTTCGGCGCCGCATCCATCTTCGCCTGGCTGAGCCAGTAGTCGGCGTCCGCCTTGTCGGCTCTCACGATCGCGTTGGGGAACGCCATCTTGTCGCCGGACATGAGCCCGCCGACGTGATCAGCGTGCATGTGCGTGATGTACACCTCGTCGACCTGCTCGGGCTGGTAGCCGGACGCCTTCAGGCTGTTCAGCAGGTTGCCGACGGTGGGGCCGAACAGCGCGCCGGCGCCGGCGTCGACGAGCACGAGCGTGCTGCCAGTGTTGATCAGATACGCGTTGACCGATGTTTCGACAGGGTCCTTGAGCGCGGCGCGCGCCAGCGCTCTGCGGACCTTCGCCGGCGTCGTCCGGGTGAGCAGCGTCGTCACCGGAAGCGCCACGGTGCCGTCGGAGAGCGCGGTGACCTCGAAATCACCCAGCATCATCCGGTAGTAACCCGGTGCCTGCGTCTTAGCGAGCGGCGCGGCGGCGTTTACGGCCGCACAAAAACCCACGCAGGCGAGGAGGGTGGCGATTGCGGGGGCGAACCACGGTTTCGACAGGCGGGATGCGTTCATGCGAAGCCTTTCGGAGATCGGTGGTGCAAAACCATGAATGATAAATCAATCGCCTTGCAGCCGCTGCGGGGCGGATCCCGGGGCGGGTCTCAGGGAGGGGCGAGCGCGGGCGAAGCGGTATAGTGGAGCATCGTCGACCCGAAAGCCGCCCGTGCCCCAACGCATGCTCACGCCCAGCTTCATCGTCAGGGCTCTCGACCGGTTTGTCATCGGGCAGGACGAGGCGAAGAAGACCGTCGCCGTCGCGGTCTATTCGCACTTCCAGAAGATCGAGAAGTCGCGCCGCGACGGCACGCCCATCGTCAAGAGCAACATCCTGCTCATCGGCTCGACAGGTACCGGCAAGACACTGATGTGCTCGACGCTGGCGCTGCTCCTCGACGTGCCCTTCGTCACCGCCGAAGCGACCTCGCTCGCGCACAACCGCTACGTGAGCGAGGAGATCGAGGCGATCCTGCTGCGCCTGGTCGAGAGGGCCGGGGGCGACATCGACAAGGCGGCGCACGGCATCGTGTTCATCGACGAGATCGACAAGCTGCGCGCGGGGGATGGACAGAAGCAGAACAACTCGGGCGAGAGCGTTCAACATGCGCTGCTCAAGATAATGGAGGGCTCGCAGGTCAAGATCGGAACCGATCGCCATATCGACACCACCAATATCCTGTTCATCTGCGGCGGCGCGTTCGTCGGCCTGCAGGAGATCGTCACGCAGGCGCGCGCCTACAAGTTCATTTCGATGGTGCGAGACGACACGCAGAAAGTGCTCGACCGGCTCAACTCGCGCGTGAAGCCCACCGATCTCGTGACGTTCGGCCTGATTCCCGAGTTCACCGCGCGACTGCCGATCGTCTCCCATTTCAAGGACCTCACTCGCAAGATGCTGGTGCAGATCATGACCGAGCCGCAGAACTCGATCTGGAGCCAGTTCCAGGAGATCTTTCGCAACGAGGGGGTCGAGCTGGTGATCGAGCCGCGCACCTACGAGCAGATCGCCGACCTCGCGTTCGAATACAAGAGCGGCGCGCGCAGCCTGCGCGGCATCTTCGAGGAGATGATGACGCCGATCCTCTACGAGATCCCGGACCGGCGCGACATCGAGAAGGTCCTCGTCACTTCGCTGTTCACCGAAGCGACGTTTGTGACGCGCAAGAGCGCGCCGTAGCTACAGCCTCGGCGGAAGGGGCCCGCGCCTGAGGTTTGGGCGCTTGTCGAACGTCGGCTTGGCGGCGCTGCCGCGTTCGATCAACTCCGTCACCGTCGCCAGCGCCGTCTCGAGCTGCCGGTCGCGCCCGGCGGCGGCATCCTGCGGCGCGTTGTCGACCTCGATCTGCGGGTCGGTTCCGTAGTTTTCCACGCCCCAGCCGATATCGCTGAACCAGAACGAGTATTCGGGCTGCGTGGTCTGAGTACCGTCGACCAGCGCGTGACGCGGCCAGATGCCGACGACGCCTCCCCAGGTGCGCGTTCCGATCAACGTCCCGATGCCCATCAGCTTGAAGCAATGCGAGAAGATATCGCCGTCGGAGCCGGCGTGCTCGTTGGCGAGGGCGACCACCGGCCCGTTGACCGCCTCGTCGGGATACGGCGTGGGCAGGCTCCAGCGCGACATGTTGTAGCCGATGCGCTTGCGCGCGACTTTTTCCAGCAGCAGCTGCGATACGTGCCCGCCGCGGTTGTAGCGGACGTCGACGACGAGGCCGTCGCGATCGCATTCGCCGGCGAAGTAGCGGTGGAACTCGGCGAAGCCCGCCGACATCATGTCGGGCAGGTGCAGGTATCCGACGCGCCCCTTCGACTGCGCATGCACCCAGGCGCGGTTGCGCTCGACCCACTCACGATAGCGCGCCGGGACCTCATCGCTGAGAGTCGTGACGAGCACATTGCGGGTGGTTGCAGCCCCTGCAGCGCCGCCGGCGCTCTTGGTTCCGGCCAGCACCAGCTCGACCTTGGTCCCGGCCTGATGCACCAGCAGCGACTCGGGCGAGCGCTCGCGCGAAGTCTTCTGGCCATTGACCGCAACGATGCGCTCGCCAGGCTTCGCCTCGACCCCCACCGCGTTGAGCGGCGAGTCGGCGAGCGCGTCCCACGCGTCGCCGGAGACGATGCGTGTGATCTCGTAGCCGCCATCGCCCTCCTGGGCATCGCCGGCGAAGCGAAGCTCCGCCGCCAGATAACCGAGCGCGACCTGCGGCGGTCGCCGGTGATCGCCACCCATCTCGTAGGCGTGCGAGGTGCCGAGCTCGCCCTGCATTTCCCAGATCAGGTCGGAGAGCTCGGCGCGCGTGGACACGCGCTCGAGCAGCGGCTCGTAGTGCGCGTACACCGCGTTCCAGTCGATGCCGGACATGTCGGAGACCCAGAACTGGTCGCGCTGAAGGCGCCAGACCTCGCGCAGCATCTGCCTCCACTCGCGGCGCGGCTCCATCGACAAGCGGATGCGCTCGAGATCGATCCAGCCGCTCTTGCGCGACGGCGCCTCGGGTGCGGCCGCGGCGGCGTCGCGTGCGGCGGCGTCCAGCGATCGGTTGGCGGCGATCGCGCGCAGCCGCTTGCCGTCGCGCACCAGGAGCGTGGTGTGGTCGGCGGCGAGCGCGAAGCGGTCGGCGCGATCGAGCAGCGTGTCGGCGCGCAGCGTCGCCAAATCGAAGACTTCGAGCCGGCCCGGACCTTCCTTGTGGCCGCCGCGGCCGTGCGCGCCGACGATGGGCAGCACCGTCCAGATCACCTTGTCGCCGGCGACGCCGGCGATCTGACCAAAGCGGTTTTCCGAGACCGGGAACGCCGCGACGCGGCGCTCGATGCCGTCGAGGTCGACGCGATGCTTCGGTTCCTGCTTTTTCTTCTCGGCGAGATCGGCCGCGTCGTCCGCGGAAAGGCCTTTTGGCGAGGGATCGAAAGGCGGCGCTCCGCCAGCCTGCAGCGCGACCAGGTACGGACGCGCGGCGCGCGGGAACGACAGCTCGAACTGCACGCTGTCGTACACCGGATCGAAAGTGCGCAGCGACAGGAAATAGAGATAGCGCCCGCCGGGATCGAACGCCGGCGCGTAGTCGCGGAATTCCGGCCGCGTGGCGAGCACGCTGCGCACGCCTGCGACGTCGTGCAGCTTGATCGCGCAATGGCGCAGCGACGTCCAGAAGCTGTAGGCGACCCAAGCGCCGTCGGGCGACCAGGCGAGGTCGTCGCTGCGCCCGGTCTCGCTGCGATCAACGACGGCAAGCGTGCCGCTATCGAGGTCGCCGATCATCACCTCGTTGCGATGGTTGGCGAGCGCGACGCGTCGGCCCTTCGGCGAGGCGCGCAGGGCGACCACATGGCCAACGTCCCAGGGCAGGGTGCGCGAGGATTCGCCCTCGAACACCTCGACGCGCTCCTCACCGCTGCGATCGCCGATCGCCACCAGCGTCTTGCCGTCGTCGAGCCACTGCCCCATGCGCAGCCTTCCGGCATGGTCGTCGCCGTGCTGGCGCACCGCGCCTTCCCACAGCGCGAACGAAAACAGCTTGCCGCGCGCGTCCAGCGCGACGCTGTGCCCGGCGGGATGGACGTTGAACGAACCCAGATGGTCGCCCGCCGGCACAAACTTGCGCGCCGCTTGCGTGCGATGCGACGGAAGCTGCGCGTCAACCTGGCTCGTCTTGCCGCTGGCCGGGTCGAAGATCCACAGCTTCGCGCCGCACTGGTACGCGATGCGGCGGCCGTCGGTGCTCGCGTTGCGCGCATAGAAGTCTTCGTGATCGGTGTGCCGCGTGAGGCCGCTGCCGTCGGGAAGGCACGAGTAGAGGTTGCCCACGCCGTCGGCGTCGGAGAGATACCAGACGCGATCGCCGATCCACATCGGGCTGGTGATGTTGCCCTTGAGCTCGCTCATGCGCCGGTATGTGCCCTTGCCCTCGGCGTCGATCCATAAATGGCCGGCGGTGCCGCCCTTGTAGCGCTTCCAGCGCGCCGGGTCGGCGGTGTTGCGGCCGATGACGCGTCGCGCGCCCGGGCCGAAATCGAGGTGATTCACCTGTCCCAGCGGCAGCAGCTGCGGCGTCCCGCCAGCGGGGTCGAGCGTGTACGCTCGGTAGTTGCGGAAGAAAGGCTGCCCGTAGGTGCTCACGAAAAGAATGTGGCCCTCGGGCGTCCAGCCGCGCACGATCACGTCCGGCCCCAGCCAGGTGAGGCGGCGCGCCGGGCCGCCTTCCGCCGACATGAGCCATACCTCGGGGTGCTGCTCATCGCGGCCGGTGTAGGCGAGCCATTTTCCGTCGGGCGAGAAGCACGGCGTCGACGGCTCGGACAGGCCCGCCGTCAGCCGGCGCGCGACGCCGCCGGTGGTGGGAACGCGCCACAAATCGTCGTCGCTGACAAAGGCAAGCGTGTCGCCGTGAATCGTCGGAAAGCGCAGGTAGGCCGAGTGGGACATGCGGGACGCGATAGGGGCCAGAGGAGAGCGGCGAAGGGCGGATTGTAGAGAATCGCGCCCGATCCGGGAATGCGGAATAATCACGTTGCGTTTCTCGATATGTTAGCGTCCCGCCCCATGCGACTTCCCTTTCCCGACCTTCTCGCCACCCGCAACGGGCGCCTGACCGCGTTTTTCCTGCTGTACATGACCGAGGGAATTCCTCTCGGCTTCACCGCCACGGCGATCGCCACGCAGATGCGCCGGCAAGGCGTGGGACCGGAGCTGATCGGCGCGTTCGTGGCGTCGCTCTACCTGCCGTGGGCGTTCAAGTGGATGGTCGGCCCCTTCGTCGACACGTTCTCGTCGGACCGGTTCGGACGCCGCCGGCTCTGGATCCTGATGATGCAGATCGGCATGATGGCGACGATCCTGTTCGCCATGCCGATCAACTTCGCCACGCAGATCGGCTTGTTCAGCGCGATCATTTTTTTGCACAACGCCTTCGCCGCGACGATGGACGTCGCCATCGACGCCATGGCGGTGAACGTGCTCCCCGAGCACGAGCGCGGCACCGCCAACGGCTTCATGTTCGCCGGCGCGTCGATCGGGCAGACGATCGGCGGCTCGGGCGTGCTGTTCCTGATGGCG
>JBDTZQ010000084.1:0-12955 GCA_040005035.1 Betaproteobacteria bacterium
TCAGGGACCTGGATGTTGAGCGCGAGCAGCGAGTCGGCAACGCTGGGGCCTGCTTCCTTGAACAGCTGCAGGAATGCCGGGAGCAATTCGGAATCGTCGGCGGGCCGCAGGTCGCTGCGCGCGCGCAGCTCGGCCTTGATCTCGGGCAGGACGTGGCGCTCGGCGAGGAACCGGTTGACTCGGATGTAGGTCTTGCGCAGCCCCGGCGTCACGTCGCCGAGCACGCGCTCCATCAGTGGTCGCCAGATGCGCGGATTGGGATAGAGCCCGCGGCAAGTGACGCCGATCGCGTCGAGCAGATAGTCCGGCGACAGTGGATCGTCGGCGTCGCGGAATCGCGCCTCGCTCAACAGCACGCCGACCCGCATGTCGACGGCGCCCACCTCGCGCCGCGTCATTTGCCGCACCAAGCCGGTGGCGAGCATCAGCGCGCGCTGCTTGTCCTGGTCGAACGAGTTGAGCACGCGCAGCGTGGTGAGCGACGCATCGAAATCCGGTCGCCTTCCGCTGCGCTTCTTGCCGGCGAGCCGCTTTTCGAACAGCTCGGTGAGCGCCTGCTCGAAGCGTGGCACCCATTCGGCGCGCTTGCCGCGAAACTCCTGCGCGTCGGCGTCGCTCACGTACTCGTTCATCTCGAACAAGTCGTTGGTGGTCTCGATCGACATCGCCACCAGCTCGTGCAGGCTGCGCTTCCACTCCTCGAAGCAATCGCGCAGGAGCGTCTTCGCCTCTTCCTTGCCGAGCACAAGATTGCCGTCGGCGTCGGTCGCCGGCGGGAACGTCATCGTCGTGGTCGGGGTGTCGAGCATCGAGTGCGTGGGTGCCGCGTACGTCGGGTTTTCCGTCGCGCCGCAGCGCGGCGTTCAGGCGTCTCGGGCGCTGCCGGATCGAAGCGTTGAATCCGCGCCCGGACACGCCGGAAGGAGCTTTTCAATCATGCGCGCGCGGGTCGTTGGAAGCGATGTGGAAACAAGCAAATTATACACTTGGCCACCGTGTCGCCGGGCCGCGCCGACGGTCGTTTCCGAAGGCGCGACCGATGGTCGATGCGGTGGCGCGTCACGGCGTGCGTGATAGCCTTGTCGTCGACAACGCTGCGCTTGATTTGCTGTTGATCAACGGCAACACCGCCGGGTCGAACTCGACGACGGCGTCCAACGCGCAGACACCAACTCAGCCCGAAGGCGCAGATCCGCCTAGACGTCGCGCAATCCTTCCGCGAACGCAGCGGTTACGCCGAACCGGTAGCAGGACCATCGGCCACGGCTGGACCATCGAGCCGCAAATTGGCCACGACGCGGGTACCCCTGCCGCTCGGAGCGGGACCGACGCTGCAATCTCCTCGAAACTGTCGCGCACGCTCGCGCATGCTGATGAGCCCCAACGATGACTTGGGTGCTGTAGCCCCCACGTCCATTCCTTCGCCATCATCGTCGACCGTGAGCGTAAGCGTGTCCGTGTTGCGCGCCAGCGCGATCTTCACGGTCTTCGCGCCGGCATGCTTGGTGATGTTGGTCAGCGCTTCCTGGGCGATGCGAAAAAGCGCGATGCCGCGCGCTTCGTCAAGGCGCTCCGAGTCGGCAGCGAAATGGATCTCGCTGGCAACACCTGTGCGTCTGCTGAAATCGGCGACGTAATGCTCAAGCGCCGCGCGGAAGCCCATCGTGTCGAGCAGGCGCGGGTGTAGTCCCTGAAGTGCGCTGCGCTGCTGTTCGATCGCCGTATCGAGGGCCAGCAGCGCGGCATCGAGGGCGGCCCGCACCTCTGCGGCCGTCGAGCGGCGCGAACGCGCCGCGGCCAGGTCCATGCGCGCCGCCGTCAGCGAGCTGCCGAGCCCATCGTGGAGCTCGCGCGCAAGCGAGCTCTTTTCTTCCTCGCGAACCGTGAGCAGATGGTGCGACAGCTTGGCCAGCTCCTCGGTGCGATCGGCGACCGCGCGCTCGAGCTCGACGTTGGTGAGCTGCAGATGGCGCTCGAACTCCTGCCTTCGCATCAGGTGGCGCGCGATGGTCAGCGCGAACCCAAGAAGCAGCGACGCCGCGATCACAGCCATGACCACGTTGACGATGAGGCCCCAGCGGAATATCTGCGCCCGCTTGGCGCGGGCCTGGTTCTGCGAATCCTGCACCTGGTTCTGGCGGGACTCGATCAATGTCCGCAAGTGATCCATCGTGGCTTTTCCGGCATCGGATTGAACGAGGGACAGTGCCTCGGTCCGGCTGCCCTGGCGGTAGAGCTCGATGGTTCGATCGAGCTCGTCCAGCTTGACCTTGACCAGGCGCCGGAATTCGCCCAGCTGTCCACCTTCGGCCGCCGAGGCATCGCGCGCCGAGATAACCTTTGCGACGACCGAATCGACATTGCGCGTCGCCGCGACATACGGCTCCAGGTATTCCTCGCGCCCCGTCAGCAGATAGCCGCGCTGCCCGGTCTCGGCGTCCTGAAGCAGATCCTTGGCAGCGACCAGCTGGTCGATCTGCAAGCGCGCCGCCTGGATCGTGCGCGCATTGTCTTCGACGCTGTCGATGACGTAGCTGAACAGGAACGCATCGAGGATGACGGCGAGCAGCGCGCCGGCGAAAAGCACCGCCACCCCACGCGGGACGAACCAGGGATTGCCGTCGAAGACTCTGACCATCGCTGCCTGCTAGGAAACCCGTCGCGGGACGCCGGGACGACCGCGTGGGCATTCCAGCGCCGCCCGGTCCCAGCGCGCCGCATCGGCGGCGGCCTCGTAGGTGCTGGTCAGGAAAGCGAGCAGCGTCGCGTCGGAGTCGGTCGCCTTGCGCACCGCATCGTAGGGCAGCACGAACTCGCCGAGCGTCTCGTGGAAGTACGCTTCCGCAGGGCGCACGCGAGCCTTGGCGAATCCGTCGGGCGCCGGGTACGCGTACGAATAGAACGCGGCCTCGTCGAGGCCGCCGCCGCCGGGCCAGAACCCGCAGCTGCTGACTTCGTGCGAATACGCCTCGCGCGCGACCGAGTCGGGAAGGTGCGGGACGCCACCCGGGTGCGGCGGAGCAGTGCGCCCGGAAAAGCGCGTCACCGCGATGTCGAAGCTTCCCCAGAAGAAATGCACTGGGCTGCATTTGCCGATAAAGCCGGTGCGAAACACGTGCAGCACGCGGTCGACCTGCAGCAGCGCGCGCCAGAAGCGCTGCGCGTAGGCGGTGTCGTACGCGCAATGCGTGCGATCCTCGCTGAAGCGGATCGCACCCTCGATCTCGTTGGGCATCTCATCAATGCGAACAGGCACGGCGAGGTCGTCCAGCGCCGCCATGACGCGGTGATGGAAGTCCGCGACCGTTTGAGGTGCGAGCGTGATGCGCCGCTCCGCGCCTTCGCTGGTGCGCAGCACGAGCACGCTGTCGATGAAGTCGAACGACAGGTCGAATGCGCGATCCCCATGCGCAATGAGCGAGGTAGTCAAGCCGCGCGCGTTCACGTAGAGCGGCACGTGCCACGAGTGATTCAGCCACGGCGATTGGACCAGGCGGATCTTGCCGACGATCTGCGTCCATAGGCGCAGCGTCATGCACGTATCCCGCCAGCGTGCGTAGGGTAGCTCGGGCCACGTTTCGATCGATGCACTCACACGCAATCCTGGGTGACTTCGCGAAAGTCTACACCAGCGCGACGCGGCCAGTTTCCGCTTTCTCCTACATCGCTTTCGTCGTTACGCCGATGGTGCGCCGCGGCGCGCGCCATAGACTTGCACATGCACGCCCTACCGCGGCACGCTGGGCGCGAACCCCGCCCATTGAACCATTCGGAGACCCAAAGTGGACAACAAGCACGAAGCAGCACCCGACGCGATCGCCCTGCTCACGCAGGATCACAAGAACGTGAAGAAGATGTTCGACGAATATGAAGGTCTCGGCGACAAGGCCGTCGCCTCCAAGAAGAAACTCGCCAACACGATCTGCGACGAGCTGATCGTGCACACCAAGATCGAGGAAGAGATTTTTTACCCTGCAGTGCGCGCCGCTATCGATGACGACGATCTCATGGACGAAGCCGACGTCGAGCACGCGGGCGCCAAGGACCTCATCGCGCAGATTCAGTCGATGGAGCCGGGCGATTCGCACTACGACGCCAAGGTCAAGGTGCTGGGCGAGGAAATCGACCACCACGTGAAGGAAGAGCAGGAAGAGATGTTTCCCGAGGTGAGGAAGGCGAAGCTCGACCTGAAGGCGCTCGGCGCGCAAATGGCAGCGCGCAAGGAAGAGCTCAAGGAAGCAGCGAAGGTCGCGTGACCCAAGCCGACATTGCTCGCAGCTAGCCGTGCTCTCTCGCTGACGGGCGCCGCGTCGGGATCAGTTCAGCGCTCCATGCGATCAGCGCCAGGAGCGCTGCCTGCAGCGGCAAGCGCAGCACCAGCGCCCAGTACGGTATGTCGAACAGACCGGGCTGCTGCAGCATGTAGACGTGAACCGGCGTCACGGCGAGGGTGAGGACGAACAGTCCCCACCCCGCCGCGCGCCGGGTCGCACGCCGGAGCAAACCTGCGGCACCGAGCAGCTCGAGCGCGCCGGTCGCCCAGACGACTTCACGCGGTGAAGGAATGTACGAGGGAACCACTTTGACTTCCGCGTCCGTCGCCACGAAATGAGCGAGCCCTCCGATAAGGAACCAGAGGAATACCGCGCCCAGACCGATGTGCTTCCGGCGATCGGACCGGACGCCGGCGTAGGGTTCGGCTCGATGCGGCTCGGCGCTCATTCGATTGATTGTCGCATGTGCAAGTGGCGCGGCGTCTGACGCAGAAGCGTTCAATGCGTTGCTGCAAAGCGCGCCCGCTCCGAGCATAATCGACGCCCGAAGGGTCGCCGCATCGGCCGCCCAGCCGCATCGATGCCGGGAGCGCATGCCATGAAGATCCGAGGTGCCGTGCTGAGTGCGATGGGCGCCGCGCCGCCCTACGCGCAGTCCCGTCCGCTCTCGATCGACGAGGTCGATCTCGCGCCGCCCGGTCCCGACGAAGTGCTGGTCAAGATCGGCGCCGCAGGTTTATGTCACTCCGACCTCTCGGTCATCAACGGCGACCGGCCGCGACCGATGCCGATGCTGCTCGGGCACGAGGCGGCAGGCACGGTCGAAGAGCTGGGCGCCGGCGTCACCGACCTTAAGAAGGGCGACCACGTGGTAATGGTGTTCGTGCCGAGCTGCGGTCACTGCATGCCGTGCGTGGAAGGGCGCCCTGCCCTGTGCGAGCCCGCGGCCGCCGCCAATGCCGCCGGCACGCTGCTCTCGGGCGCACGCCGCCTGTCGCGCAACGGTTCGCCACTCAACCACCTTCTGGGCTGCTCGGCGTTCGCCGAATACGCCACGGTGTCGCGCCGCTCGCTGGTCAAGATCGACCGCGAGCTGCCGCTCGACGAAGCCGCGCTTTTCGGCTGTGCCATCCTGACCGGCGTCGGCGCGGTCGTGAACACGGCGAAGGTCGCCGCCGGGCAAAGCGTGGCGGTGATCGGGCTGGGCGGCGTGGGCCTCGCCGCGGTGATCGGCGCGTCGAGTGCCGGTGCGGCTTGCATCGTGGCGATCGATCTCGCCGACGACAAGCTCGAGCTCGCCAAGAGCATGGGCGCGACGGACGCCTTCAACGCGGGCGCGGCCGATTGCGCGGAGCAGGTCAGGGCGGCGACGCAGGGCGGCGTCGATTTCGCCTTCGAGCTCGCCGGATCGGTGAAGGCGATGGAGCTCGCGTACAAGATCACGCGCCGTGGCGGCACCACGATCACCGCGGGATTGCCACCGCCAACGCACAGCTTCGCGGTTCCGCACGTCAATCTGGTTGCCGAGGAGCGCACCATCAAGGGCAGCTACGTCGGCACCTGCGTGCCGATGCGCGACGTGCCCCGCTACATCGCGCTGTATCGGCAGGGACGCATGCCGGTCGACAAGCTGCTGACGGGACGGCTGAAGCTCGACGAAATCAACGAAGGCTTCGATCGCCTGCGCGAAGGCAAGGCAGTGCGGCAGGTGCTGATGTTCTAGCGGAGCTGTTGGTTCTGCCACGGACCCTACGCAATCCGGGGATCGATCAATCGCCGCGCGCCCTGATCAGCGTACTCTTGCCGAACAGGCTCTCGATCAGGTCGACGGCGAGCTCGGCGGTGGCATTTCGATGGTCGAAGGCGGGGTTGAGTTCAACGACATCCAGGGAACCCAGGCGTCCGGTGTCGGCGATCATTTCCATGCACAGCTGCGATTCGCGATAGGTCGGTCCGCCGCGCACCGGAGTGCCGACGCCGCGCGCGATCTCCGGGTCGAGGAAATCCATGTCGAGGCTGACGTGCAGGTGAGTATCGGTGTCCACGCCGGCGAGCGCCTTGTCGAGCGTCTGGCGCATGCCGATCTCGTCGATGCAGCGCATGTCGTAGACCTCGATCCCGGCTTCGCGCAGGAAATGCTTCTCGGCTTCGTCGACGCTGCGAATGCCCACCAGGCGGATGTCGCCGCGCTGCACCGCGGGCGCATCCCCGCTTAGGCGCGTGAGCTCCTCGGGACCGAATCCGCACAGGCACGCGACAGGCATGCCGTGCAGGTTGCCCGTCGGCGTGAGCGCCGCGGTGTTGAAATCGGCATGCGCGTCGAGCCAGAGCACGCGCAGCTTGCGCCGCGACTGCCGGCAATGCCGCGCCACCGCGCTGATCGATCCGATACCAAGCGCGTGGTCGCCGCCGAGCAGGATCGGCAATCTCCCCGCGGCGAGCTCGGCCGACACCGCGGCGTAGACCAGACGATTCCACGCGATCACTTCCGGCAGATGGCGATAGCCTCCCTGCGCCGGCGACACCGGCGTAAGCGGTCCGCCCAGGTTGCCCTTGTCGACGACGTCGGTGACGAAACGCGCCAGCGCCTCGCCGACACCGGCGACGCGCAGCGCGTCGGGGCCCATGTTGCTGCCGCGCACGCTCGCGCCCACGTCGGTGGGCGCACCGATGATGCTGACCGAAGGCTGGTTCACGCCAACGCGCGTCGGGTGCAGCGCCGGTTTATGGTTTCGCGGCGGCGGGGATGCACCGCGCGCCACATCAGCGACCGGCGAACATCCCGGTGGCCTGCAGCATGCCCGCGACGTCGTTGGCGTAGCGCGGCGCGTCCTGCTGCAGCGTCGCGGGATTGTAGGTCGGCGGATTGAAGGTCCATACCGGCTTGGCGGTCCTGGCGTCGAACAAGGTCGTGTAGATGGTCGCGGCCTGGTAGCTGTCGGTGATGATGCCCGGCGCGTACCAGCCGACGTACATCTCGGAGTTCGGCGACACCGTCGTAGCGCCGACCACCGCGGCGCCATAGCCGACGGAGGTCTGGGTGGTGAATCCGGATATTCTCACCAGCAGCGCGGCATCCGCGCCGGACTGCGCGATCGCGGCGCGCATGGTCGCCTGGTCGGGCGTGCGGTCGGTCGGCACGAACTGCCACCCCGGCACGGCGACGATGCCCGCGCTCTGCAGCGTCGACACCATCAGGTTCTCGAATCCGCGCTGGTCCCTGAGGCTTTGCGAGCTCAGGCCCACGACGAACACTCTCTTGAACGGCGGCCCCTGGAAGTTGGGATCGCGCCAAGTCGTCGTGGAGATGGGACTCGGCGCGGCGGCGCAGGCGGCGAGCAGCCAGGTGGCGACGAGCAGAAGCGCGGCGCGCGGTGAAGACGAGGTCATGCGAGAATTCTCCAGGAAGGCGGAGCCGCACTGTAGCAAGTCCCCGCAGCAAGTACTACGGGCCGCGATGAGCGCCCGCGTGAACGTCACTTGCAGCCCAGTCCCGCGGCCGCGTCCTTGGCGGGCAGATTGACGTCGAAGTCGAGGGTCCACGACGTCCGCGCGCGCTGGCCGACGATCCTGCCGGCGAGCGTGCCGCCGGGCTTGATCTCGCCCGCCATCTTTTCGACCTTGAAATCTTTGGATGCTTCCACGACCCATTGCACGCCGGCGAGCGGCGACTTGGCGTGATTGGTGCTGAAGTCGATCGACTTGACAGCCGGCGCGGACGCCGTTGTGCCTCCGCCGCCCGGACAGAACATGATCCGCACCAGCGTGCGCGGTCTGCCGCCCTTGTCGTCGGCGGCGTAGGAAGAAAGCTGGAAGCCCGCGGCCTCCTCGGGGCTGATGATATCCTCGTTGAACCAGATTGCCACGCTGTGGTTGTCGCCATACAGCGAAACCGCGCAGTGCGTCGCGGCGAATCTCTGTCCTTCCATGGTGCCGGTCGCGGAGCATTTGTCCGAAGCGCGAGCGGCTGCCTGTATCGCGCCTCCCGGTGTCCTCGACGCCGGCGTCGGCTGACCCGGCACCCACGCGCTCGCCAGTGCCTGCGCATCGCGAAGCTGCGACGCGCTGAGCGCGCGCCCCACATCGTCGCGGTGCGCCGCGTATTCCTTGTTGCCGTCGCGCGCGGCGATTGCGTAGTTGGCGTAGGCGAGCACAAGGTCCTTCTTGGTGCCCTCGCCGTTTTCGTAGGCGACGCCCATCTTGAATTGCGCACCGGAGTATCCGTGGTCGGCGGACTTTCGAAACCACGCGATGGCTTGCGCGTTGTCGCGCTTGATGCCCTGCCCCTTTGCGTAGAGAAGGCCGAGGTTGTATTCGGCGATCGGCTCCCCCTTCTCGGCGGCCCTGCGGAACCAGTCGACCGCCTGCACGTCGTCCTGCTTCACGCCGTCGCCGGTAGCGTAGATCACCGCGAGTTCGACCTGCGCCTCGACATGCCCCTGAGTGGCCGCCTTGCGCAGCCAGCTCACCGCCTGCGGCTTGTCGGTCGCGAAGCCCTTCCCGAATTCATACATGAGCCCGACACGGTATTGCGCCTCCGCGTTGTCGCGCTCGGCGAGCGGGCGAAGCTCCCTGGCGGCGGTGGCGAAGTCGTTCCTCTTCAGCGCGGCGATGCCTTCGTCCATGCCGGCGTGACCCGGAAGAGAAAAGAGCAGCGTCGCCGCCAGCAGCACCGCCCGGCGCATCGCGCCCGGCGACGCGACGATGCGAATACGGACTTGCCGCATGCTCGGGGACGTCGCGGACATCACGCGTCCAGCTTACCAAGACCACCGCGACATGTCACAGGACGGCGCGCGCCACGAGCCACGCGCCCCAACCGATGAATCCCGCACCGCTCAGCCGCACCACCCACCGCGCGTTGGGCACGATCTTCTCCGCCAGCACCAGCAGCGCCAGCGCGATGATCCAAAACAGGTTCATCACGCCGAGGACGAAGAGCAGCAGCATCAGCGCCCAGCAGCAGCCGAGGCAATACAGCCCGTGTCTCACACCCATTATCAGCGCGCCGCGGGTGCCGGAGCGCCAGTACTTCACCAGAAATCTCATCGGCGCGCGGCAAAGCGCAAGACAAGCGAGCTTCCAGCGCGTGAATTGATACACCCCCGCCAGTACGAGCAGCGCGCCGGCGACCCAGGGACCGCTCGCTTCCATCCCGGGAGTGATCAGACGCGCCTCGAGCGCGGCCCATTGCAGCAGCGTTACGGCAGCACTGAACGTACCCCAGACGAGAACGTAGCCGCCGGCGAACGCGATCGTCTCCATCGCCGGCTGCGCAGAGGCCGCACGATCGGTGATCGCGGCAAAGCTGAGCAGCATCGGCGTCGCGGATGGCAGCATCATGGCCGCCATCATGAATCCCCACATCGTCCACACCAGCAGGAGATCGGTCGGCTGCCAGCCGGTCATGCGCGGCATGAGGACCATGCCTGCATCCATGTGCTCCATTCCCCACGCCATCCAAGCGAGGTAGACCCACGCCAGCGCGACCACGAGCAGAAGCGCAACGCCGGCGCGCGACGCCCACCAACGCGGATCGCCGTCATCGCTCATTCGAAAATCCCCAAGCGCCTGCGTACGCGCTGGAGCCGGCCAACCAAACAGCACACCGACATCGAAGACTTCATCGCATGGATTGACACGCCGATTGGCTACGAGCAACATCAATTCTACTGCGTCGGCGGCGATTGGCGGCGCCATGGCGGTGACAGCGAAAGGGAATTCGAGATGGCCATTACCCCGTGGGAGATCAAAGGCAGCGAGTTCGCCAACTGTAACTGTTCCTACGGGTGCCCCTGCCAGTTCAACGCGCTGCCGACGCATGGATTCTGCTGTGCCGTCGCGGGGTTCCAGATCGACAGCGGACACTTCGGCTCGGTGCGCCTGGACGGCCTGCGCGCCGGCGGTATCTACAAGTGGCCGGGTCCCGTCCACGAAGGCAACGGCAGGATGCAGCTCGTCGTCGACGAGCGCGCCAAGCCCGACCAGCGTGACGCGCTCATCCGCATCATGCAGGGCAAGGACACGCAGGACATGGCGACGATGTGGTGGGTGTACAGCGCCATGAGCCCGAACAAGGAAGAAACCATCTTCGCCCCGATCGACTTCGAGGTCGACGTCGATGCGCGTCGAGGCAGGATCATGGTGCCGGGCCTCATCGAATCGCGTGGAGAACCCATCAAGAATCCGGTGACCGGTCTCGAGCATCGCGTGCGCATCGATCTGCCCAACGGCTTCGAGTACAGCCTCGCGGAAATCGGCAGCGGCCGCTCGACGACACAGGGAAAAATACAGCTCGAGCTCACGGATACCTACGGCCAGTTCGCGCGCATTCACTTGTCGCACGCCGGTATCGTCAAGGAAGCTGCTGCCGCCTGACCTCGCACGGGTGGCAACGTGTCGTGGTGCAGCGCCTCGCTCGCGCGCTGTTGCCTCGATGACGGGCGGGCTGGCCGAGCTCCCGCCTACGCGAGAGTGATCCACACCGGAGCGTGGTCGCTCGGCTTGTCGCGGCCACGAACCTCGCGATCGACGCCCGCCCCGGTGAGACGGCCGGCCAGCGACGGGCTCACCAGCAGATGGTCGATGCGCAGCCCTGCGTCGCGCTTGTAGGCGTCGCGGAAGTAGTCCCAGAAGGTATTGATGCGAACGCCGGGATGCAGCGTGCGCAGCGCATCGATCCAGCCCTGCCCCACGACGCGATGGAACACGTCGCGCACCTCCGTGCGAAACAGCGCGTCGTCGACCCAGCGCTCGGGCTTGTACACGTCGATCTCCGTCGGGATCACGTTGTAGTCCCCAGCGAGCACCACGGGCTCGTTGCTCGCCAGGAGCTCGGCGGCGTGCAGCGCGAAGCGATCCAGCCAGCGCAGCTTGTAGTCGAACTTCGGTCCCGGCGCCGGGTTGCCATTGGGCAGGTAGAGGCATCCGATGACGATACCGTCTACAGTCGCTTCGATGTAACGGCTGTGCAAGTCCTCGGGATCGCCGGGCAGCGCGCGCCGGCGCTCGACGGGATCGGCGCCGCGCGCGAGGATGGCGACCCCGTTCCAGCTCTTCTGGCCATGCCAGATGACACCGTAACCCGCGTCGCGGATCGCGGATTCGGGAAATTTTTCCTGCGGCGCCTTGAGCTCCTGCAGGCAGGCGACGTCCGGACGCGACTCGTCGAGCCATTGCAGGAGAGCGTCGTGCCGCGCACCGATGCCGTTGACGTTGAACGTTGCGATCTTCATGGTGGTGTATTTTACGCTGTCGGCACAGGCCGTTGCATCGGTGAGTGATAATCGGTACACGATGGCCACCACACCGGCACCTTCCGAGATCGTGCGCGTCGATGACCGCGACGTGGTCGTCACCAATCCGGGCAAGATTCTCTTTCCGCAGAGTGGCTACACCAAGCTCGATGTCGTGAATTACTACCTCGCCGTCGCCGAGGGCGCGCTGCGCGGCTCGGGCAATCGTCCCAACATTCTGGTCCGCTATCCCAACGGCATCGGCGAGGAATTCTTTTTCCAGAAGCGTGCGCCCAAGGATCATCCGCCCTGGGTCGAGGTCGTCACGATCCGCTTTCCCTCCGGCCGCAGCGCCGACGAAGTCGTGCCGCGACACGCGTCGGACCTGGTATGGATGGCCAACCTCGCGTGCCTGGAATTGCACCCGCATCCGGTGCGCGCCGACGATCTCGATCATCCCGACGAGTTGCGCATCGACCTCGATCCCGTCCCCGACGTGCCATGGTCGCAGGTGCGCGACGTCGCCGAGGTGGTCGACGCGACGCTTCGCGAATTCGACCTCGTCGGCTGGCCCAAGACCTCGGGCAAGCGCGGGCTGCACGTGCTGGTGCGCATCGAACAGCGATGGACGCATGATGAAGTGCGTCGCGCCGCGCTGGCGCTCGCCCGCGAGGTCGAGCGTCGCGTGCCCGCGCTCGCCACCAGCAAATGGTGGAAGGAAGAGCGCCATGGCGTGTTCATCGACTACAACCAGAACGCCAAGGATCGCACGGTCGCCGGCGCCTACTCGATCCGTCCCACGGCCGATGCACGCGTCTCCGCACCGCTTGACTGGAGCGAAGTGCCCGACGCCGATCCCGCCGAGTTCACGCTGGTGACGATGCCGAAGCGCTACGAAAGCATCGGCGACCGTCATCGCGACATCGACGCGCGCGCGTGTTCGCTCGAGAGCGTGCTCGAGCTGTCGCGGCGCCAGGAGCGCGAGGGACAAGGCGATGCGCCGTGGCCGCCGCAATACGCCAAGCAGCCGGGGGAGCCGATGCGCGTGCAGCCATCGAAGCGCGCTGGCCGAATTGCGCCCGACTCCGGAGAGACCAAGACCCCGCCGTCGCGCAAACCTTCTTCTAAGCGAAAGGCGTCGTGACTCGAGCTGGTCGTAGTGGCAATTCGAGCGCGCGGCGCGCGGGAGCACACTATCACCGCGATTGCAGGCCCACTATTCGCGTCCAGCGTTCGCGGCGGGAAACCGCAGCGCGCCTACAGGCGCAGGTTCTTCCTGGCCCTTGCGAGGTACTCGTCGAAATACTTGAGGAGCTCCGCGACGTGCTTCGGATTGTCGGAAACCTTGATCTCGTGCTCCGACGCGCCGTTGTCGCTGCACCATAGACGCGACCCGGAAACGATCGAGTCCTTCGTCTTGCGTCCGGCGCCCAGGTCCTCCATATA
>JBDTZQ010000209.1:0-3819 GCA_040005035.1 Betaproteobacteria bacterium
GAACGATTTCCTCGCGCCGCATCGCGCAGGCGCCATCGACTACGCGCGCCTGCCCTTCGATCATCCGTTGTACATCATGTATTCCTCGGGCACGACCGGCGTGCCCAAGTGCATCGTCCACGGCGCCGGCGGCACGATGCTGCAGCACGCCAAGGAGCACCGGCTGCACGGCGACATCCAATCCGGCGATCGCCTGTTCTACTTCACGACGTGCGGCTGGATGATGTGGAACTGGCTGGTGTCGGGGCTGGCCGCCGGCGCGACGCTGCTGCTCTACGACGGATCGCCCTTCATCGACACGGGCAGGATACTGTGGGATCTCGCCGACGAGGAGCGCATGACGCACTTCGGGACGTCGGCCAAGTACATCGATGCGTTGAAAAAAGCCGGCCTGGTGCCGCGCAAGGATTACGCGCTCTCCGCGTTGCGCACCGTGTTCTCCACCGGTAGTCCGCTGGCCCCCGAGGGATTCGACTACGTCTATCAGTGCATCAAGGACGACCTCTGCCTGTCGTCGATTTCGGGCGGCACCGACATCATTTCGTGCTTCGCGCTGGGGTGTCCGACGCTGCCGGTATGGCGCGGCGAGCTGCAATGCCGCGGCCTCGGGCTCGCCGTCGACGTCTTCGATTCCGACGGCCGGCCGGTCCGCGAGCAGAAAGGCGAGCTCGTGTGCACGCTGCCGTTTCCTTCCATGCCGATCGGATTCTGGAACGACGCGGATGGCGCCAAGTACCGCGCCGCGTACTTCGAGCGCTTCCCCGGCGTGTGGTGCCATGGCGACTTCGTCGAGATCACCGAGCACGACGGCATGATCATCTATGGTCGCTCCGACGCGACGCTCAATCCCGGCGGGGTGCGCATCGGGACCGCCGAAATCTACCGGCAGGTCGAGCAGCTGCCCGAGGTCGTCGAGAGCATCGTCATCGGCCAGGACTGGCCTCCCGGCGAGGCCGCCGACGTGCGCGTGGTGCTGTTCGTGCGCCTGCGCGACGGACTCACGCTCGACGATGTGCTCGTCGAGCGCATCCGCAAGCACATCCGCGTCAACACCACGCCGCGCCACGTCCCCGCGAAGGTCGTGCAGGTGACCGACGTGCCGCGCACGAAGAGCGGCAAGATCGTCGAGCTGGCGGTGCGCAACGTCGTCGCCGGCGAGCCGGTGCGCAACATCGAGGCGCTGGCCAATCCCGAGGCGCTCGACCAGTATCGCAATCGTCCCGAGCTCAAGAGCTGATGCGGACCCGGACGAAGGCGCGTCGATGTTGATCGACCGTGCCCGATCGCAGCTGCTCCTGGTCGACATGCAGCAGCGCATGCTGGCTGCGATTCCCGACGCGGCCGTCGTTCTCGCGGGCTGCGTCGGACTGGCGAGCGCAGCGCAGCGCATCGGCGTGCCGGTGGCCGCGCTCGAGCAATATCCGAAGGGCCTCGGAGCACTCGTTCCCGAGCTTCGCGCGCTTCTTCCGGACGAGGCGATCGGCGTGAAGACACGCTTTTCCGCCGTGGCCGCCGGGGTGCTTCCGGCGCTGCCCGGGAGCGATCGTCCGCAGATCGTCATCGCGGGTGTCGAGACGCACGTCTGCGTGCTGCAGACCGCGCTCGACCTCCATCACGAAGGCAAGGACGTGTTCGTCGTCGCCGATTGCGTCGGGTCGCGTCGCGCTGAGGATCGCGATCGCGCGCTCTCGCGCTTGCGCGACGAGGGCGTGCGCATCGTCACGCGCGAGATGGTGATCTTCGAGTGGCTGGGCGACGCCGCGACGCCGCTTTTCAGTGACATCAGCAAGGCGTTGCTCAAATGAGCCGGCAATGAACTTCGTTGCGATCGTGGCGGCGCTGGCGTTCGAGCAGTGGCGCGGCGTGCCCTGGCGGGGAGCGCTGCTGCGGCTTTTCCGGCGCTACGCGCGCGCGCTCGAGCGACGACTCAACGCCGGCGCCGCGCAGCAGGGAGCGATCGCCGCGGCGCTGGCGCTGGGACCTCCGGTGCTGCTCGCCGGCGCGCTCTATCTTGTCCTGATGCAGCTCAGTGCATTGCTCGGCACGCTGTGGAGCGCGCTGGTGCTCGTGCTGGTGATGGGATTTCGCTCGTTTGGTCTCGCCTTCGCGGGCATCGCCGACGCGCTCAAGTCGGACGACGTCATCACTGCGCGCAGGCGCCTGTTCTCCTGGCGCGGGAGCGACTCCGCGGGCGCGAGCGCGGGAGACATTCCCAAGCTCGCGATCGAGCAGGGATTGCTCGACGCGTATCGAAACGTCTTCGGCACGCTGTTCTGGTTCCTCATGGCGCCGGGGCCCGTCGGGGCGCTGCTCTATCGCCTGACGTCGCTGCTCGCCGAGCAGTGGCACGCAGACGCGACCACGCCGATGGGGGCGCAGCTCGCCCGCTTCGGGCATCCGGTGGCTCGGCTGCTGCATTGGCTCGACTGGATTCCCGTGCGGCTGACTGCGATCACCTTCGCGATCGTGGGCGACTTCGAAGACGCGGTGTTTTGCTGGCGAACGCAGTCCGGAAGCTGGCCCGCGCGCGATCACGGCATCCTGCTCGCGAGCGGCGCCGGTGCGCTCGGCTGCATGCTGGGCGGAACGATGACGTCGGCGACCGGCGAGCCCGAATTTCGTCCCGAGCTTGGAATCAGCGAGCCCGCCGACGTCGATTGCATGCCCAGCGCGACCGGGCTGGTCTGGCGCGCGTTGCTGGTGTGGCTGGTGCTCCTGCTGCTGCTGACGCTTGCGCACTGGGCGCCGTAGCGCACATCGAACCCGGCGTGGGCCGGCGCGCCACGCTATTCCCAGGTGCGCTCGCGACGGCGGCTGTCCGCGAGCAGGCTGTGCAGCAGCCCGAGGCGCCACGGAAGCACGTCGCCCCGGTCGACAGCGTCTTGCACCGCGCACCCCGGCTCGGCGTCGTGTCGACAGTTTCTGAAGCGACACTTGCCGAGCAGCGGCCGCAGCTCGACGAAGGCGTTCTCGATGCGCTCGGGATCGAGGTGCGCCAGGCCGAATTCCTGCATACCCGGTGAATCGACGATCCAGCTCTTAGCGTCGAGCGGATAGAGCGTCGTCTGCGTGGTCGTGTGCCGGCCGGTCTGCAGCGACGCCGAGACCTCGCCGATCTTGGCGGCGGCGTCGGGCACGAGCGCGTTGATCAGCGTCGACTTGCCCATGCCCGACTGGCCGATCAGCACGCTGCGCTGCCCGTCGAGCCACGGCTTGAGCTCGCCGGCGCTGCCCAGCGCGCTGGTGTGCACGACCGGATAACCCAGCGCCGCGAATGGCGCGAGGCGCGGAGCCAGCGCCGCGGATTGCGGCAGGTCGCTCTTGTTGGCGACCAGGATGAATCGGCAGCCGTTGCTTTCGGCGGCGATGGTCCAGCGGTTCACCAGCTCGTCGTCGTACCGCGGGTCGGGGGCGACGATGCCCAGCACTTGCGTCACGTTCGCCGCGATCAGCTTCTCGCGATGCGCATCCGAGCGATAGCACAGCGTCGATCGCGGCAGGACGTCAACGATCGCCCCGTCACCCTGGCTTGCGGACTCGACCACGACGCGATCGCCGCAGGCTAGCGTGCTCGAGCGTCCGCGAAGCACGCACAGCGCGCGAGTTCCATCGTCGAGCGCGACCGCGTAGTGGCGGCGATGCGTCGCGGTGACCAGGCCTTCGACGGCGCTCATGGGTCTCCCCCCGAAGTCGCTGCGCGACTTCCCCCCTCAGGGGGGCGAGCGCCTTGGGGCGGCCCGTCGGCGCTAGCATGTCTCCCCCCGAAGCGGCGCTGCGCGCCGCCTCGCCCCAGGGGGCGGGCGCCTTGGGGCGGCCCGG
>JBDTZQ010000085.1:0-12874 GCA_040005035.1 Betaproteobacteria bacterium
GACAAGGCGCGCGAGTTCCACGACGAGACGCTGCCGCAGCACGGCGCCAAGCTGGCGCACTTCTGCTCGATGTGCGGCCCGCACTTCTGCTCGATGAAGATCACGCAGGACGTGCGCGACTACGCGGCGAAGCTCGGCGTGGACGAGAACGCCGCGCTGGCCAAAGGCATGGAAGCGAAGGCGGTCGAATTCGTGAAAAGAGGCGCTGAGATCTACACCAAGGCGTAAGCCTCAGCGGCGCGCGCGGGTGCGCACGCCGCTGGGACTCGGCGCTGGCGGCTGTCTGGATCGGGAACGCGCGCCGGTGGTCGCGCGCGGCTTCGCGCGCAGTACCGCCATGCCGCCATCGTCGCGCGCGATTTCCTTCCTGATCCACGCGCCGAACTGCCTGACCTTGGATGAACCCGCGCGCGACGGCGGATAAACCAGGAAATAGCGGGTCGACGCCGGCACCGTCGTGTCGAACAGCCGCACCAGCACGCCGTTGGCGAGATCGTTGCCGATGAGCGACGTGCGCGCGAGCGCGACGCCCTGCCCTTCGATCGCGGCCTGCATCACGTGCGAGGCATCGTTGAAGATCGGCCCGCGCGTGGGTTCGGGCACGTCCAGCCCGGCGGCGGCGAACCACGGCTGCCAGAACTCGCTCTCCGATCGCAGCAGCAAATAGCGCTTGAGGTCGTCCGGCGTGACCGGCGGCCCGCCGGCGATGTTCGGGCTGCACACCGGAAAGTACATGTCGTCCATGAGGTGCTCGACGGTGAGCCCGGGATAGTTGCCGCTGCCGTAGCGGATGGCGATATCGACATCGTCGCGCCGGAAATCGGCGAGCAGAACGCTCGCGCGCACGTCCAGGTCCACGTTCGGATGCTCGGCGATGAAGCTGCCGATGCGCGGCAGCAGCCAGCGCGCCGCGAACGACGGCATCACGCTCACGCGCAGCGCGCGCGGGTTGGCGCGCTCGCTCACCTCGCGCACTGCGTCGGACAGGTCCGTCAGTGCCGTGCGCACCCTTCCGGCGAGACGCTCTCCCGCGTCGGTGAGACGGATGCCGCGACCGGCGCGCTCCACCAGCCGCACGCCGACGTCGGCTTCGAGCGCCTTGATCTGGTGGCTGATCGCGCCGTGCGTCACGTGCAGCGCCTCGGCGGCGCGGGTGAGGCTGCCGGTTCGGGCCGCGGCTTCGAATGCGCGAAGCGCCGACATGGGGGGTAAACGGGTAGCCATTCCGATGCGACCATATGTCAATAATATTCACATATTAGTGGAAAACAGATCGATTGTCCGCTGCGCCACCCGCCCATAGACTGCGCTTCGTGCATCGGTATCTCAACGGAGGCAGAAATGACAAGCATGCTCGCATTTGACAGACCATCCTTCGGCATCTTTTCGCTGGCGTCGGGCGAAACGGTGGTCGTGCCGCGCCACGCCAGGGCGAGGTTGCGCGTGCACGACGGCGTCGTCTGGGCGACCAGCAGCGGCGACCCCGACGACGTGTGGCTCTGCGCCGGTCAGGAACTCACGCTCGACAACAAGGGGCGCACGGTCATCGAGTCGACCGCACGCGCCACGATCGAGCTGGTGCCGGCGGCCGCCAACGACGTGGTCGCGGTAGCGCCGTTGCTGTCGTGGAGGCGCACGCCGGCGTGGATGGACGATGCCGGCACGCTGGTGGCGCTGGCCGGGTTCGTCACGCTCATGGCGACGGCGGCATCTCGCGCTTTTCTGTGATGAGGTCACGACGAAACCGCCGATGATCGGGTTCATGTCATGCGATAACACTATCGCGCAATGGCAGGACCCGTCTCACGTCGACCACGCATCGTGGTTTGCGCGCGCCGGCTGTCACGTTCACTATAGCCGCATTTATGCGCGATGCGCGCGTCCGGCGGGAGGGTCGGAAAACACGGGATCGACTCTGCGCGATGGACCCTGCCGGCGATATCCGCATCGGTGTCTCGGGATGGCGCTACCCTCCCTGGCGAGGCGCGTTCTATCCCCGCGGCCTGGCGCAACGGCGCGAGCTCGAGTTCGCGTCGCGCGCATTGCGCAGCATCGAGATCAACGGCTCGTTCTACTCGCTGCAGCGGCCGCAGAGCTACGCGGCATGGCACAACGCCACCCCGGACGACTTCGTATTCGCGGTCAAGGGACCCCGCTTCGTCACGCACATGCTGAGGCTTCGCGGCGTCGAGGCGGCGCTGGCCAACTTCTTCGCCTCGGGCCTGGCTCGCCTGCGCACCAAGATCGGTCCACTGCTCTGGCAGCTCCCGCCGTCGATGCGCTATGACGAGCCGCTACTGCTGCATTTCCTTTCGCAGCTGCCGCGCGACACCGACGAGGCGGCGCGGCTCGCGCGCGGCCACAACGACAAGGTCGCCGCACGCACCGCATTCGACTTCGCGCCGGGCCACCCGTTGCGGCATGCGCTCGAGGTGCGCGATGAGAGCTTCGTCAACGCCGAGTTCATTGCCATGCTGCGCGACCTCGACATCGCACTGGTCGTCGCCGACACCGGGGGACGCTGGCCCGAGTACGCCGACCTGACCTCCGATTTCGTGTACGTCCGCCTGCACGGCGCGAGCGAGCTCTACGCCAGCGGCTATAGCCCGGGCGCTATCGCGCGCTGGGCGAGACGCATCGAACGCTGGAGCCACGGTGAGCAGGCCCACGATGTCCGCGTCATCGATCCCGGTGCCCCGGTCGAATCCGCGCGGCGCGACGTGTTCTGCTTTTTCGACAACACCGCCAAGAAGCACGCCCCCGAAAACGCGCGCGGGCTGATGCGACAGCTGCCGATGGGGCTGACCTGACCCTGCCACCTCCGGGCTGCGCAGCGGCGTAGCAATTGCAGCAGCGTCCGGCGCTACCTGGCCGCTGCGGTCGTCGATTTGCGGTCGGCCATATGGCGCAGGTACGCCAGCAGGTCGTTGAGCTCGCGGTCGGAGATGACCTGGACACCGAACGACGGCATGCGCGTCTGCGCCCATTTGCGCAGCGACTGCGGGTCGCGGATCAGCCGGCGCATCGCGTCGGGGCGCATGTATTCGGTGGGATTGTAGGGAACGTTGAGGTCCGGACCCATCGTCGAATCGCCGCCAAGGTTGACGGTGTGACAGACCGAGCAGTTCTTCACGTAGCTGTCGAAGCCGCGGCGCACCGGATCCTTTGCCGAAAGCGTGGCGGCGGGAGCCAGCATCGGAAAACGCTTGGCCAGCGGCGCGACGGTCTCGATGCGCGTCACCTGATATGGCCACTGCTCGCGCACGATCGCGCCCTTCTCCGGACGCAGCCAGACCACGTAGAACGGGCCGGCGCTCGCCGCGTCGCCAGGCTTGATCGGGGGCCACGGCGCATCGGTGGATTCGATCGCCAGATACGCTCTCGCACCATCGCCGCCGGCGAGCAACGCCGACGCGGGCAACGTAGCGACGAAACCGTCGCGTGCGACGAAGCGCACGCTTTCATCGGCCCGAACGCCGGCGAGAAGCGACGCCACCGGAATGGCGTTGTAATTCATCTCGCGCTGGTAGGTGACGTCGGCAGGAACGCGAATCGCGACCGCCGCCGGCAGGGCCAGCAGCGCCGCGGGCGCATAGCTGGCCGCGTTATCGCCGATCGACACGGTCAGCGCCGGTTCGTTGGCATGCGCGGCAGGTAAAAGTCCCGCGCCGATCGTGATTGCGAGCGCGCTCCGCCAATCCACGACCATCACTCCGCGCTCGCCTGGCGCACGATGTATCCACCGGACTTCTCGTCGCGCTCGAGCATCAGCGCGCCGCGCCGCTGCGCTTCCTCGAGCAGCCCATTGAACGAGCGGAAGCCATAGAACGATTCGGAGAAGCCCGGCTTGCGGCGCTTGAGCGCCTGCTTGACCATCGATCCCCAGATCTTCTCGTCTCCGCCGCGCTCGGCAATCAGCGCCTCGACGGTCTCGGCGATCAGGTCGAGTGCTTCCTGGCGGCGCGTGTCGTCGCCTTTTTTCGCGGCCGGACCCTCGTCGGGCGCCACCGCTGCCGCCGTTGACTTCGACGGCGCCTTGCGCGCGGCGCGGCCCTTCTGCTGCCGGACGAGGTCGTCGTAGAAGATGAACTCGTCGCAGTTGGCGATCAGGAGGTCGGACGTGGAATTCTTGACGCCGACGCCGATGACGCGCTTGGCGTTCTCGCGAAGCTTCGACACCAACGGGGAAAAATCCGAGTCGCCGCTGATGATGACGAAGGTGTCGACGTGCGCCTTGGTGTAGCACAGGTCGAGCGCATCGACGACCATGCGGATGTCGGCCGAGTTCTTGCCGGATTGGCGGACGTGCGGTATCTCGATCAGCTCGAACGACGCCTCGTGCATGGGCGCCTTGAACGCCTTGTAGCGGTCCCAGTCGCAGTACGCTTTTTTCACCACGATGCTGCCCTTGAGCAGCAGCCTTTCCATCACCTTTCCGATGTCGAATTTTTCGTACTTGGCGTCCTGCACACCGAGCGCGACGTTCTCGAAGTCGCAGAACAGCGCCATGTTGGTGACTTCGGAGGTGTTGGGCATGGAGTCTCAGTCCGCCGGTCGCGCGCATTGGCAAGCAAGCATCATAGCGCCAGCTGGGCTTTGTACATGGGTTTAAGCTCGGATGGAACCTCGGCAGCAAAGCCGGCATCGAGCGGAAATTGCGGCATCGCGTCGCGGATGGCCGCAAACAATGCGCGGCCCTGCTTCAGATCCTTTTCGCGCTTGAGAGGATTGCGTTTCGCCTGGGTTCCCAGCCACAACTTGTGCAACGCATACCAGCGCGGGTCCGGCACCACCAAGCGAGCGGGCGACCCGTCGCGGCCGCATACGACGTGGTCGACGCGATTTCCTCGCAATAGCCACTCCTGCTCGGGCAAGGCAATCGGGCGCAAAGGCTCGCTCGGAGGATAGGCGCTCGCCACCGACGGCGCCATGAGCACCTCGACCTCGTAGGCCTTCGCATTGCGCGCCTGAAATGGCCGCTCGGTATTTACCACGTAAGTTGAGTCCACGCTCTTGAGCATTGACATGATCGGCGCAACCCGGCTTCGAGACGCGACCGTTGCACGGCCGGGATCCGACCAAGCGAGATCGAAGTCTTCGGTCGCATCCATACCCAAAGCAAAGCGTGCCGCGGCCTCGATCTCGTACGCCGCCATCGCTGTAGTGCCGACGATGATGAAGTCGCTGTCGAGCATCCCTCTCTCATCCGCGGAACGTAAGATGGCTGCCGCCTCGCTCGCAATCGCGGGAAGCCGCAACGTGCGATAGATCCGGGCTGTCGTGCGTAGCGTTAGTTCCACACCCGCCGCGCGCTCTTGCGCAGAGCACTTGTCGCGTTCGTACTCCAGCATCAGGCGCTCAGTCTCAGCGGAGCGCGCACCTAGGGATTTGCCGTCGTTTCGGCTGTTTACGAGCTTGACCAGGTATTCCCGATGGCCCGATACCTTCCAGTACAGTCGATAATTTAGTCGATACAACTCCCGGCGCGCCTGCGCCCACACCTCGTAGTACTGGCGCAGGTTCACTGCGACCCGAGATTGTTCGTCATTGAATTTCAACGATTTTTCTCATAAATCCGCTAAATCAAAGTATATGAGAAATTTGTCGCATAAGCAATGGGTTAGTGGCTTGCACAAGCGCAGTTCGGTGAGATCAAACCGCAATTCAGTCAGGTAGACTTCGAACGTCCCAGGGTCAGGGGCCGGTAAGGTCTGCAATGCTCCCCCTCCTTTCATTACTTGAAACACGCGTCCTCGGCGTGCTCGTCGAAAAGCAACACACCGTCGCCGATACCTATCCGCTCACGCTCAACGCGCTGGTTGCCGGTTGCAACCAGAAGACCAGCCGCGACCCGGTGCTGAGCGCCACCGACGCCGAAGTTCAGCTCGACATCGACCGGCTGAGATTGCTTTCACTCGTCGTCGAATCGAGCGGCGGCCGCGTGATGCGCTACGCGCACAACGTCGAGCGCGTGCTGTCTCTGCCTTCGCAGGCGGTGGCGCTGCTGGCGACCTTGATGCTGCGCGGCGCGCAGACCACCGGCGAGCTGCGCATCAACAGCGAGCGGCTGCATCGCTTCGCCGACGTTTCCGCCGTCGACGGCTTCCTGCGCGAGCTGGCGCAGCGCGCCGAGGGCGCGCTGGTCGAGGAAATGCCGCGCGCCGCCGGCGAGCGCGAGAATCGTTGGGTGCACCTGCTGTCGGGTCGCGCCGCGATTGCGGCAATGACGGCACCGATCACGGCCGCGGCGACTTCGGACTCCATCACGTTAAGCGAGCTCGCCGTGCTCAAGGCGAGCATGGGAGAGATGCGCGACGACATCGATCGCTTGCGGGCGAGCGTCGCCCGCCTCCGCGAGGAGTTGGGCGCGTCTCCGGAGCGCTAAGCCCTCCCGCCGCCACCGGGGCCGAAGCGTGTAAACTCGCCGCGAGAGCGCCTAGGCAAGCCCGCGAAAGATGGGCGAGCCGAGCCGCTGCCGCAACATTCTGGAGGAACCCGCAATGTATTGGTCCAAGCTGCTTTCATCGCTGGTCTGCGCCATCGGATTCGCGTCGATCTCGCATGCGCAGGTGCCGTCGGGGTACCCGGCCGACTATGCCAAGGTCGTCGAGGGCGCCAAGAAGGAAGGCAAGGTCGTGGTTTATTCGACGACCGACGCCAAGCTCGTGTCAGGGCTGATCAAGGATTTCGAGGCCGCGTTCCCAGGCGTCAAAGTCGAGTACACCGACATGAATTCGACCGAGGTCTACAACCGCTTCGTCAGTGAAAGCGCGGCGAACGCTACGTCCGCCGATGCGGTGTGGAGCTCGTCGATGGACCTGCAGATGAAGCTCGCCGCCGACGGCCTCGCGGCGCCTTACAAGTCGCCGGAAGCGGGTGCCCTGCCCGACTGGGCGCGCTTCAAGGACACGGTCTACGCGACCACCTTCGAGCCGATCGCCATCGTCTACAACAAGCGTCTGGTGCCTCCCGAGGACGTACCCAAAACGCACGCCGATTTCACCAAGCTTCTCAATACCAAGGGCGACAAGTACCAGAAAAAAATAACGACTTACGACGTGGAAAAATCGGGGGTCGGCTTCATGCTCGCCAACCAGGACGCAAAGTACGACAAGGAATACTGGGAACTGGTCAAGGCGATGGGCGCACGCGGCGCCAACATGCAGAGCTCCACTGGGACGATGATGGAGCGCGTGTCATCGGGCGAGAACCTGATCGGGTACAACATCCTCGGGTCGTACGCGCTGACGCGCGCCAAGAAAGACCCGTCGATCGGCATCGCGTTCACGTCGGACTACAACCTGGTGCTGTCGCGGCTGGTGTTCGTTGCCAAGAACGCCAAGAACCCGAACGCCGGAAGGCTCTGGGTGGATTACCTGCTCTCCAAGCGCGGCCAGACCATCACCTCGGAGCAGGCCGAGCTTTTCTCGGTGCGCACCGACATGACCGGCAAGGACTCGGCAACAGCATTCGCCAAGGAGTTGGGCAGCGCGGTCAAGCCGATCGCGGTGAACAACGACCTGCTCGCGGGGCTCGACCAGACCAAGCGGCTCGAGTTCCTCAAGCAGTGGCAGACGACGCTCGGCAGGAAGTGACACGAATGTCCGGGAGCAAGACGCCGTGGCGACGCGGCGATCGGGAACATTCGTGTCATCCCGAGCGAGCGCAGCGAGTCGAGGGATCCGCTTTTCGGTGCACGACAGCAGACTCCTCGCTGCGCTCGGAATGACATGGATAGTGCACTGAAGCATCTGAAGTGATCGCCCGTACCTTCAGCATTCCGCGCACCACCGTGGTGGCGATCACCGCGCTGGTGATTTTCATGCCGCTCGGGCTGATTTTCTGGCAGAGCTTCCTCAACGCGCCGTTCTTCAATCCCGCGCACCGCTTCGGCCTCGAGTCGTACGAGTTCATCTTCGCCGACTCGGATTTCTGGACGGCGTTCCTCAACTCGGTGATCATCGCCGCCGGCATGGTGGTGATCGCGCTGCCGCTCGGTGCCGCGCTCGCGTTCCTTCTCACCCGCACCGACTTGCCGTGGCAGCGCACGATCGAAGTCCTGGTGCTGATTCCGGTATTTGTCTCGCCGATGGTGCTCGCCTTCGGCTACGTGGTGGCGATGGGTCCGGTCGGTTTCTACTCGCTTTGGGCGAAGGGCATCGTCGGCGACGTACCCTGGAACGTGTACTCCCTCGCCAGCATCGCCATCATCGCAGGGCTGACGCACGTCCCGCACGTCTACCTCTATTCGTCAGCCGCGCTCAAAAGCCTCGGCTCGGATGTCGAGGAGGCGGCGCGCGTGGTCGGCGCCAACCCGCTTCAGGTCGCGCTCAACGTCAGCCTGCCGATGACCATGCCGGCGCTTTTCTACGCCGGCGTGCTCGTCTTTTTCCTCGGCTTCGAATTGTTCGGTCTGCCACTCGTGCTCGGCGATCCCGAAGGTCACCTCGTGCTGTCGACCTATCTCTACAAGCTCACCAACAAGCTGGGCACGCCGTCGTATCACCTGATGGCCGCGGTTGCGGTGTGCATCGTCGCGGTCACGTTCCCGCTGGTGCTGCTGCAACGATGGCTGCTCAAGACGGCGGGCAAGTACGTGTCGGTCAAGGGCAAGGCGACGCGGCAGAAGCTGCTTCCCCTGGGCGGATGGAAGTGGGTGGCGCTTGCGATTGTCGCGCTGTGGCTGATTTTCACCATCGTCGTGCCCATCTCCGGCATCGCGCTGCGCGCTTTCGTCGAGCAGTGGGGTGAAGGCGTCAAGCTCTCCGAAGTCGTCACGCTGGACAACTTCCGGGGCGTGTTCGACGCCAAGGACCAGGTGCGCGCGATCATCAACACCCTGCTCATCGGCACCGTCGGCGGCGCGCTCGCGGTGGCGTGCTATACCGCCATCGGGCTGGCGAGCCATCGCCAGCATGGCGGGATCACGCGCATTCTCGACTACATCGTCATGATCCCTCGCGCGATCCCGGGATTGCTCGCAGGACTCGCCTTCCTCTGGATATTCCTGTTCGTGCCGGGGCTGAAGGAGCTTCGCAACTCGATCTTCTCCGTATGGCTCGCGTACACGGTCGTGTGGCTTGCGTACGGGATGAGGCTCATTTCGAGCGCGCTTCTGCAGATCGGCCCCGAGCTCGAGGAATCCGCGCGCACGGCCGGCGCGAGCGGCGCGCGCGTGCTCAAGGACGTGACGATTCCGCTGATCCGCTTCGGGCTGCTGGCGAGCTGGCTACTGGTGTTCATGATCTTCGAGCGCGAGTACTCGACGGGCGTGTATCTGCTCGGACAGGGCACCGAGGTCATCGGGTCGATGCTGGTATCGCTGTGGAGCGCCGGCGCGATCGACCAGGTCGCGGCGCTCTCGTTGATCAACATCGCGCTGGTCGCGGTCGGGTTGGCCGTTGCGCTGCGCTTCGGAGTGCGCCTGCATGAATGAGCTCGTCGTCGACAACCTGCACCTGAAGTACGGCGACAACCCGATCCTCAAGGGCGTGTCGATGACGCTTGCTCCGGGTGAGGTGGTGGCGCTGCTCGGCGCGTCGGGTAGCGGCAAGACCACGCTGCTGCGCTCGGTCGCGGGGCTCGAGCAGCCAAGCGAGGGACGCATCGCCATCGGCGATACGGTGCTGTTTGACGGCGCCGCGGGCTTCGATCTGCCGGTGGAAAAAAGAAACCTAGGGCTGGTCTTCCAGTCCTATGCGCTGTGGCCGCATCGGAGCGTGTTCGAGAACGTCGCGTATGGGCTGCGCCTGCGCGACATCAGCGGCGGCGACATCGACAAGCGCGTCAACGAGGCGCTTTCCAACCTGGGACTCGGCGCGCTCGCGCAGCGACTGCCGCACCAGCTGTCGGGCGGTCAGCAGCAGCGCGTGGCGATCGCGCGGGCGCTGGTCTACAACCCGCCGGTGGTGCTGATGGACGAGCCGCTGTCCAACCTCGACGCCAAGCTGCGCGAGGAAGCGCGCGCATGGCTGCGCGAGCTCATCGTGCGGCTGCACATCTCGGCGCTGGTGGTAACGCACGATCAGACCGAGGCGATGGCGATGTCCGATCGCATCCTCCTGCTCAACTTCGGCCGGATCGAGCAGCAAGGCACGCCGACCGAAATGTACAACCGTCCGCAGACGCTGTTCACCGCCGAGTTCATGGGCAGCAACAACCACCTTCCGGGCAAGATTGCGCAGGTCGGCGACGGCCGCGCGCTGATAGAAGGCGACGGCTGGAGGCTGTGGGGCGTGACGCGCGGAGAGCTCAAGGTCGGCGACGCGGCGATGGGGCTGATTCGCCTCGAGCGCACGCGCATCGCGTCCGCCGCCGGCGACAACCGCATCGCGGTCGAGATCGTCACCGACATGTTCCTGGGCGATCGTCGCGAGCAGCTCTTCAAGCTCGGCGCGCTGCGCTTGCGGGCTTACGGCGAGCTCGCACGCGATGCGAAGCCGTGGCTCGAATTTCCGCCTGACGACCTGTGGATCTTTCCGCAACGCTCCTAACCCCGTCGTCGCTGAAGCCGTTTTCGGACGCGTATAATTCGGGCGATCGTCATCGTTTGTGTGCCATCCTGCGCCGATGAGCGATCCGAGTCTTCTTACCGCGGTCATCCTCGGCATCGTCGAAGGGCTCACCGAGTTCCTTCCGGTGTCGTCGACCGGGCATCTTATCGTTGCCGGCTCGTTGCTCGGTTACACCGGCGAGCGCGCCAAGTTGTTCGAGATCGTCATCCAGGCCGGGGCGATCCTCGCGGTGTGCTGGGAATTCCGTACGCGGCTGCTGAACGTGGCGCGAAGCGTATTCAGCGATCACGCGGCGCAACGCTTCGTGCTGAACCTGCTGGTAGCATTCCTCCCCGCCGCGCTGCTCGGACTCGCCTTCGGCAGCGCAATCAAGGCGCACCTGTTCGCGCCGGTACCCGTGGCTGCGGCGTTCATCGTCGGCGCGCTGGTGATCCTTTGGGCGGAGCGGCGCGCCCGTCGAAATCCCGCGGTTGTCACCATCCACGACGTCGACGCGATGCGCTGGCCCGACGCGCTGAAGGTGGGACTGGCGCAGGCGTTCGCGCTGATCCCGGGTACCTCGCGCTCGGGCGCCACCATCATCGGCGGCATGCTGTTCGGCCTGTCGCGGCAGGCGGCGACCGAGTTCTCGTTTTTTCTGGCGATCCCGACGCTGTTTGCCGCCACCGGTTACGAGCTCCTGAAGAACCGCGCGCTGCTCGCCGGCAGCGACGCGTCGATGATCGGCGTCGGCTTCGTCACCGCCTTTATCAGCGCCTTCCTGGTCGTGCGCTGGCTGCTGCGCTACGTCGCGCACCACGACTTCGTGCCTTTTGCCTGGTATCGCATCGCCTTCGGCGCGGTCATCCTTGCCACGTCGTACTTCGGCCTCGTGCGCTGGGACTGACGCGGCGCTGGTGCTCACGGGGTGACGCTGATCACGCTTCGCCGGCGATCAGCCTGAGTGCGCGGCAGCGATATACTTGACGTTCCCCCGTCGCTCTTTCGCAGGAGATCATCATGGCACCCGATACCGCCGAGCGCGCTTCCAAGATCGCACTCAAGGACAGTGCGCTCTTGCGCCAGCAATGTTACGTCGACGGTGCGTGGATCGACGCCGATTCGCGCAAGACCGTCGCCGTGCACAACCCCGCGACGTCGGCACGCGTGGGAAGCGTGCCTGACCTGGGCGCGGCCGAGACCCGGAGCGCCATCGAAGCCGCCGGCAAGGCGTGGCCGGCGTGGCGGGCCAGGACCGCCAAGGAGCGCTCGGCGATCATCCGCAAATGGTCCGAGCTGCAGCTCGCCCATATCGACGACCTCGCGCTGCTGCTGACCACCGAGCAGGGCAAGCCGCTGGCCGAGGCGAAGGGCGAGATCACCATCGGCGCCGGCTACACCGAATGGTTCGCCGAGGAGGCGAAGCGCGTCTACGGCGACGTCATACCGACCATCGGCAACGACCGGCGCCTGGTGGTGATCAAGGAGCCCGTCGGCGTGTGCGCGGCGATCACGCCGTGGAATTTTCCGTCGTCGATGATCACGCGCAAGGTCGCCCCCGCGCTCGCCGCCGGCTGCACGGTGGTGATCAAGCCCGCCGAGGCGACACCGTATTCGGCGTTGGCACTCGCCGAGCTCGCGCACCGCGCCGGTTTCCCGCCGGGCGTGCTCAACGTGGTGACCGGAGACGCCAAGGCCATCGGCGGCGAGATGACGTCGAATCCAATCGTGCGCAAGCTCTCGTTCACCGGTTCCACGGAGATAGGACGCCTGCTCATGAAGCAGGTGGCGTCGACGATCAAGAAGATCTCGCTCGAGCTCGGCGGCAACGCGCCTTTCATCGTGTTCGACGACGCCGATCTCGATGCCGCCGCGGAAGGTGCGATCATCAGCAAGTACCGCAACACCGGGCAGACTTGCGTGTGCGCCAATCGGCTTTTCGTGCACGACAAGGTATACGACGCATTCGCCGCGAAGCTCGGCGAGCGCGTGCGTGCGCTCAAGGTGGGCCCGGGAACCGAGCCCGGCGTCACGCAGGGTCCGCTGATCAATCGCGACGCGCTCGACAAGGTCGAGGAGCACGTCGCCGACGCGCTCGCGCACGGCGCGAAGGTCGCGGTCGGCGGCAAGCGCCACGCGCTCGGCGGCAACTTCTACGAACCCACGCTGCTCACCGGCGTCACCGTACAGATGAAGATCTTCAGCGAGGAGACCTTCGGTCCCGTCGCGCCGCTGATCCGCTTCTCCACCGATGACGAAGTCGTCGAGCTCGCCAATCGCACCGAGTTCGGCCTGGCGTCGTACTTCTACTCGCGCGACATCGGACGCATCTGGCGCGTCGCCGAAGCGCTCGAGTACGGCATGGTGGGCGTCAACACCGG
>JBDTZQ010000086.1:0-12840 GCA_040005035.1 Betaproteobacteria bacterium
CCTTGTACGGCGCGCCGGCGAACTTGAGCATCGCCGGCCAGAACAGCGTGTGGAAGTAGACGATGTCCTTGCCGATGAAATGGATCTGCCGCGTGTCGGCGTCGGCGAGGATCTGCTCGAAGCTGCGCGTCTCGCCCATGGCGCGCGCCTTGCCGCTTTCCACGTATTCCTTGAGGCTGGCGAGGTACCCGACCGGCGCGTCGAGCCATACGTAGAAGTACTTGCCGGGCGCATCGGGGATGGGGATGCCAAAGTACGGCGCATCGCGCGAGATGTCCCAGTCGGCGAGGCCCTTGCCGTCGGCGCCGAGCCATTCCTGCGCCTTGTTGAACACTTCCTGCTGCAGGCGATCGCGTCCCGCCGCGTCTGCGCGCGTCCACGCCTGCAGGAACGCAACGCATTTCGGATCGGACAGTCGGAAAAAGAAATGCTCCGACGCCTTCAGGACCGGCGTCGCGCCAGAAACCGTTGAATACGGATGCAGCAGATCGGTGGGCGCGTTGACCGTTCCGCAGTTCTCGCAGGCGTCCCCGTACTGGTCGCGCGTCCCGCACTTCGGGCACACGCCCTTGATGTAGCGGTCGGGCAGGAACATCTGCTTGACCGGGTCGAAGAACTGCTCGACCGACTTGGTGTAGACGAGCCCCGCCGCCTTGAGCTTGCGATAAATGTCCTGCGAGAGGAGGGCATTGGTCGGCGAGTCGGTGCTTCCCCAGTGATCGAAGCTCAGGTGAAAGCCCTGCAGATGCTTCGGACGCGTCGCGGAGACCCTGGTCACCAACTCCTGCGGGGCGATGCCCTCGGACTCTGCCCGCAGCATGATCGGCGCACCGTGCGTGTCGTCGGCGCAGACGAAGTGCACCGTCGTGTCGGGCTGCATGCGCTGGAAGCGCACCCAGATGTCGGCTTGGGTGTACTCCATGATGTGGCCGATGTGGAACGGCCCGTTGGTGTACGGGAGCGCGGTCGTCACGAACAAGGTGCGGCGCGACATGCGAGCAAGACCTTTGATACAGAAGGGGAATAAGGCATTTTAGCAGCGCGGCCCGGCGATGAGTACCGAGCCGCTCGCTTTTTAGTTAGACTTTGAGGCTTCGCATCGTCATCCTTCCCGAAGCTTCCATGCCGATCACCGAGGCCGACGTTCAGGCCAGCTTGCGCGCGCTTGCCGACCCGAATACGGGGCGCGATTTCGTTTCAGGCAAGTCGATACGCGGCATTCGCATCGACGGCGGCAACGTCACCGTGGACGTGCAGCTCGCTTATCCCGCCAGGAGCCAGCACGACACGCTGCGCAGGCTGATCGAGCGCCAGCTCGGCGCGCTCCCCGGCGTCGGCAAGGTCACGGTGAGCATCAGCCAGCGCGTCGGATCGCATGCCGTGCAGCGCGGTGTCAAGCTCGTTCCCGGCGTCAAGAACATCATCGCGGTAGCCAGCGGCAAGGGCGGCGTCGGCAAGTCGACGACCGCGGTCAACATCGCGCTGGCGCTGGCGGCGGAAGGCGCGCACGTCGGCGTGCTCGACGCCGACATCTACGGGCCTTCTCAGCCGATGATGCTCGGCATCAGCGGTCGGCCGGAATCGAAGGACGGCAAGACGCTCGAGCCGATGCAGGCGTACGGACTGCAGGCCATGTCGATCGGGTTCCTGATCGATACCGACACGCCGATGGTGTGGCGCGGGCCGATGGTGACGCAGGCGCTCGAGCAGCTGCTCAAGGACACCAACTGGCACGACGTCGACTACCTGGTCGTGGACATGCCACCCGGCACCGGCGACATCGCGCTGACGCTCTCGCAGAAGGTGCCGGTCACCGGCGCCGTGATCGTCACCACGCCGCAGGACATCGCGCTCATCGACGCGCGCAAGGGCCTCAAGATGTTCGAGAAGGTCGGCGTTCCCATCGTCGGCGTTGTCGAGAACATGGCGATCCACGTCTGCTCCAGTTGTGGACATGCTGAGCACATCTTCGGGGCGGGGGGCGGCGAGAAGATGTGCAAGGACTACAACGTACCTTTCCTCGGATCGCTGCCGCTGGACATGCGCATCCGCGAGCAGGCGGACTCGGGGCGGCCGACCGTTATCGCCGATCCCGACGGCGCGGTCGCCGCCATTTATCGCGACATCGCGCGCAAGATCGCGATCTTCGTCGCGCAGAAGGCCGAGGATTTTTCGGCGAAATTTCCCAACATCGTCATCCAGAACACCTAAACGCCGATGATCAAGTCCGACCGCTGGATACGCCGCATGGCCGCGCAGGCGGGAATGATCGAGCCTTTCGAGCCCGGCCAGGTGCGCGAGGTCGACGGGCGCAAGGTCGTTTCGTACGGCACGTCGAGCTACGGCTACGACATTCGCTGCTCGAGCGAATTCAAGCTGTTCACGAACCTCAACTCGACGATCGTCGACCCGAAGAAGTTCGACGACAAGTCGTTCGTCGATTTCCACGGCGATTCGTGCATCATCCCGCCGAATTCGTTCGCGCTGGCGCGCACGGTCGAGTACTTCCGCATACCGCGCAACGTGCTGACGATCTGCCTCGGCAAGAGCACGTACGCGCGCTGCGGCATCATCGTCAACGTGACGCCGCTCGAGCCCGAGTGGGAGGGATACGTCACCCTCGAGTTCTCCAACACCACGCCGCTGCCCGCGAAGATCTACGCCAACGAAGGTGTGGCGCAGGTCATCTTTTTCGAGTCCGATGAAGTCTGCGAAACGTCGTACAAGGATCGCGGCGGAAAGTACCAGGGGCAGCAGGGCGTGACGCTGCCGAAGATCTGAGCGGTATCGCGGCAGGCGGACTCCACAACCGGCATGAGGCTGGCGCAGCCCGCGCGTTGTCGACGCTCGAGTGGCTGGCGGTGGTTTTCGCGATCATCGTCGCGCATGGCTTCATGCTGCACGAGTGGCTCTATCCTTCCTCGTACGACGCCGCGCTGTACGTGCAGATCGCGCGCGAGATCGCCGAGCACGGGTTGTTCCATCGCTTCTCCGACGCCGGAGTGCGCACGTTCGGATACCCGTACTTCCTGAGCTTCCTCGACCGCGGCGCGGTGGCGCTGGGCTGGCCGTTCAGGATTCTGGTTTTCGAAACGCAGCTCGCGCTGTACATCGCGGCGGCCGCTTTCCTGCGCGCCGCGCTCGCGCCGGCTTGGCCGTCCGCGGCGCGCATCGCCTTCTGCGGCCTTCTGTTCAATTACTACGTTCTGCTCTACACGACCACGACGCTGACCGAGAGCCTGTCGCTGACGCTGCTGGTTTTCGTGGCGGGCTGCTGGCTCACGTCGCGCCGCCACCCGAAGGCCGTATGGCCGGTGGTCGCAGGCAGCCTCCTGGCGGGGTACGCGATGATGGTGCGTCCCGGAAGCATGTTCATCGTCGCCGCGTGGATCGTCGGTCTCCTGCTGATCGCGGTGCGCTCACGTCCGGTGCTGTTGCGCGGCGCGGTGATGAGCGCGGTCGTCGCCGTCGCGCTGCTCTTGCCGGTGCTGCCGCAGCTCGCCAACAACGTCGCGTTCTTTCACAAGCGCTCGCCGCTGCCTGCGGAGAACCTCGGCGGAATGCAGCAGATGTGGGGCGTGATGGACCTCAAGTACGCGACCGGCGTTCCGCCCGTGCCGCAGGGTGCGATCCATTACCGCAATCCCATGCTCGAAGGCACCGACTTCGATCCGAAGGCACCCCTTCGCTGGTATCTCGACTATCCCGGGCGCGGCGCGGCGACGCTGGCACTGCACGTATTCAACCTCGTCGACCAGGATCTGCTGTTCACTTACAGCCGCGACCTCGACCCGTGGTACCGCGTGCCGCTCGCCGTGGTCAACCACGTCGCGGTAGCACTCGGCGTCATCGGGCTGGTGTGGCTGGTGCGTCGCGTGCGCGAGCGCCGCGAGGCGGCGGCGACCGATGCGTTGGCGATGCTGCTCGTCGTGGGCGCGTCCAACCTGGCGATCTACGCATCGACCGCGGTGGAAATGCGCTACGGCGCGGTGCTGCTGATGCTGCTGTTCCCGCTCGCCGGCTTCGCCGCGGTCGAGCTGGCGCGGCCGCCGGCAGCGCGATTTCGACGCGGCGCGTACGTCGGCGTGACCGTCTACGTCGCCGCCGCGCTGGTGCTTTCCGGGTGGGTGCGCGAGCAGTCGGTGCTCATTCGCGAGGCGCGGGCCGGTCGACATGCGGCCGCGCCGCTCGACGTCGTGCCAGCGCTTCTCGATAAGCGGCGCCCGACGTGACCACGGGCTTGCAAGCATCCAAGGTCGCGTCGATCGCGATCATCGTGGCCTGCCAGGTTGCGGCGATGGCCCTGTGGTTCTCGGCGTCCGCCGTGGTGCCTGCATTGGTCGCGGAATTTCGACTCTCTGGCTTTGCGCAAGCGGCGATGACCAGCGGCGTGCAGGCGGGATTCGTCATCGGCTGCCTGGCGAGCGCGGTGCTGGGCCTGGCGGACCGCATGGATCCGCGCAGGCTGTTTGCGGCGTCCGCGTGCGTCGGCGCGATCGCTAACGCATTGCTGCTCGCGGTCTCTCCCGCGTCGAGCATCGCCCCGTTGCTGCGCTTGCTGACGGGAGTCTGCATGGCCGGCGTCTACCCCGTCGGCATGAAGCTCGCGTCGACGTGGGCAAAGGGCGACATGGGGCTCATGGTCGGATTGCTGGTGGGAGCGTTGACGCTCGGATCCGCGTCTCCTTATCTGTTCAGCGCGCTGGGCGGCGGCGACTGGAGGCTTCCGCTTGCGCTTGCCTCGGCGAGCGCACTGTTCGCGGCGGTGCTGATCAACGCCGCCGGCATCGGTCCCAACCGCGCGCCCGCGCCCCGCTTCGACCCGACCGCGGCGTTGATGGCGTGGCGCGATTTGCCATTGCGGCTCGCCAACCTGGGTTACCTCGGCCACATGTGGGAGCTCTACGCGATGTGGGCTTGGATCGGGGTGTTCTTTGGCGCGAGCTTCGCGTTGACCATGGCGCCCGACGTCGCACCCACCGCCGCGAAGCTCGCCGCGTTCGCGACGATCGCCGCCGGCGCGGTCGGCTCGGTGGGTGCGGGCCTGCTCGCCGATCGCTTGGGTCGCACGACGCTGACCATTGCGGCCATGGCAGTCAGCGGCACGTGCGCGGCGACCATCGGCTTGCTCTATGGCGGCGACGCCCGCTGGCTGATTGCGCTCGGGTTCGTGTGGGGAGTCAGCATCGTCGCGGATTCGGCGCAGTTCTCCGCGTCGATCGCCGAGCTTGCCGACCGCGCCCGCGTCGGCACCATGCTCACCGTGCAGACCGCGCTGGGGTTCACGCTCACCTTGGTGACGATTCATGCCATGCCCGCGCTGATCGCCACGTTGGGGTGGCGCTACGCCTTCGCGCCGCTGGCGATCGGGCCCGCCTTCGGGGTCTGGGCGATGCTGCGGCTGCGCAGGCATCCCCGGTCGTCCGCGCTCGCCGGCGGACGACGCTAGCAAACCAGGCGAACGCACAGCGCGTGAATTTTCCGTGTGGCGCGTCCGCCGCGGAGGGCGTAGGATTTATTCGCGGTGCGGCCCGATTGCGGCGGCCGTGTTGCTTCGTTGGACGACATTCTGGGAGAACCTATGGCCTACCATCTCGAAGGGCGCCTGCTCGAAGTCTGCAATTGCAAGGTGCTGTGCCCGTGCTGGATCGGCGAAGATCCCGACTTCGGCACCTGCGACACCATCGTAGCCTGGCATTTCGACAAGGGAACGATCGACGGCGTCGACGTCTCCGATCGCACCATCGCGCTCCTGGCGCACGTCCCCGGCAACATCCTCAAGGGCAACTGGAGGGCCGCGGTGTATCTCGACGAGCGCGTTACACCGGCGCAGGAAGAAGCGATCCTCAAGGTCTACACCGGCAAGCTGGGGGGACCGGTGGGCGAGCTCGTCAAGCTGGTGGGTGAAGTCGTTTCGGTGAACAAGGTGCCGATCACCTTCACGGTGCAAGGCGGGCGCGGCACGATCAAGCTCGGCGACGCAGGATACGCCGACCTCGAGCCCTACACCAACGCCACCGGAGCGACGACGACGCTGGCCGATACCGTGTTCTCGACGGTGCCCGGTGCGCCGGTGTTCGTCGGCAAGGCGCCTACCTATCGAGCGAAAAATGCCGCGCTCGGGATCGATCTCAACCTCAAGGGCCACAACGCGCTGCAAAGCACGTTCGTCTTCACGGCCTAGACGCGTTGCGCCGTCGCCCGCAACGCGCGGGCCCGGCGAGATCTGACAGGGAGGTCCCCCGGTGGAAATCGCGCTACCGCGTCCCTCCGTCGTCGATACCGGGCGACGGGCGGTGTTCTGGACCCTCATGGCGATGCTCACGCTCACCGCGTGGGCATCGCTGTGGGCGTGGAGCGCCAGCCCCTACGGGCGCTACCTCGAGCACGCCGGCTGGGGCGATGCGGTGGCGCTCGCCGAGCTCTGCAAAGCGCTGCCGCAGGGCTCGATCGTAGTGCCGGCGGCGTTGCATGCCGCCGCCTGGGTGTTGATGATCGCGGCGATGATGCTGCCGACGACCTTTCCGCTGCTCGCGATGTTTCAACGCATGACGCGCGGGCGCGACGACGCCGGGCGCTTGCTGACGCTGGTGGTGATCGGGTTTTTCGTTGCCTGGCTCGGTTTCGGGTTGGTCTCCCATGCCGCGGACTTCGGCGTACGCTTTGCGGCTGCCCGCTATCCGGACTTCGCCGACCATGGCTGGTTGGTGGGCGCGGTCGTGCTGGCTGCGGCCGGGGCGTTTCAATGGAGTGCGCTCAAGTACCGCTGCCTGGAAGCGTGCCGGACGCCCTTCGGATTCGTCACCTCGCGTTGGCACGGGCGCTCGCCGAGCCGGGAGGCCTTTCGCATCGGCGTCGATCATGGGCTGTTCTGCGTCGGATGCTGCTGGGCGCTGATGCTGGTGATGTTCGTCGTCGGCGTGGGCAGTATCGCCTGGATGCTCGTGCTGGCTGCGCTGATGGCGGCGGAGAAGAACCTGGCGGTCGGTCGCTGGCTGCGAACACCGGTCGGTCTGGGTCTCTTGGGCACCGCGGCCACGATCGTCATCGCCCACGTCTGACGCGCTGCCACCAACCCTCCGTCGCGAGCGAAATGCCGGTAGCCACCGGCGCCGATTCGTCCCATAATTCGCGCCTTTCTGCTCCCGGCCGCTCGCGGGAGCGCCGTTCGCCCTGGCCCGCCCGCAAGGATTCGCGTCATGAAATTCCGCTTTCCCATTGTCATCATCGACGAGGACTTCCGCTCCGAGAACGCGTCCGGACTCGGCATCCGCGCGCTGGCCGCCGCCATCGAGAAGGAAGGTCTGGAGATCCTCGGCGTCACCAGCTATGGGGACCTGTCGCAGTTCGCGCAGCAGCAGTCGCGCGCGTCGGCGTTCATCCTGTCGATCGACGACGAGGAGTTCACGCCCGGCCCCGAGCTCGACCCGGCGATCCTCAAGGTGCGCGCCTTCATCCAGGAGATCCGATTCAAGAACGCGGAGATCCCGATCTACCTGTACGGCGAGACCCGCACGTCGCGGCACATCCCCAACGACGTGCTGCGCGAGCTGCACGGCTTCATTCACATGTTCGAAGACACGCCGGAATTCGTGGCGAGGCACATCATCCGCGAGGCCAAGGCGTACCTCGATTCGCTGTCGCCGCCGTTCTTCCGCGCGCTGGTTAACTACGCGCAGGACGGCTCGTATTCGTGGCATTGCCCGGGGCACTCGGGCGGCGTCGCGTTCCTGAAGAGCCCGGTCGGACAGATGTTCCACCAGTTCTTCGGCGAGAACATGCTGCGCGCCGACGTGTGCAACGCGGTCGACGAGCTCGGCCAGCTGCTCGACCACACGGGGCCGGTTGCGGCATCCGAGCGCAACGCCGCGCGCATCTTCAACGCCGACCACTGCTTTTTCGTCACCAACGGCACGTCGACGTCGAACAAGATGGTGTGGCACGCCAACGTCGCCCCCAATGATATCGTCGTCGTCGACCGCAATTGCCACGTGTCGATCCTGCACGCCATCACGATGACCGGCGCGATACCGGTGTTCCTGACGCCGAAGCGCAACCACCTCGGCATCATCGGCCCGATCGCGCTCGAGGAATTCCATCCGGACAACATCCGCAAGAAGATCGACGCCAATCCGTTCGCACGCGAGGTCGCCAACAAGAAGCCGCGCATCCTCACCATCACGCAGAGCACCTACGACGGCATCGCCTACAACGTCGAGATGCTCAAGCAGACGCTGGGCAACGCCATCGAAACGCTGCATTTCGACGAGGCATGGCTGCCGCACGCTGCCTTCCACGAGTTCTACAAGGACATGCACGCCATCGGCAAGGATCGCCCGCGCAGCAAGGAGGCGATCATCTTCGCGACGCACTCGACGCACAAGCTTCTGGCGGGCATCTCGCAGGCGTCTCAGATCATCGTGCAGGAATCGGAGACGCGAAAGCTCGACCGGCACATGTTCAACGAGGCGTACCTGATGCACACGTCGACCTCGCCGCAATACGCGATCATCGCCTCGTGCGACGTGTCGGCGGCGATGATGGAGCCGCCGGGCGGCACGGCGCTGGTCGAGGAATCGATCATCGAGGCGCTGAATTTCCGCCGCGCGATGCGCAAGGTCGACGACGAATGGGGCAAGGACTGGTGGTTCAAGGTGTGGGGACCGGAGCGCCTGGCGCCCGAGGGGATCGGCAGGCGCGAGGACTGGATCCTCAAGGCCAACGAGCGCTGGCACGGCTTCGGCGAGCTGGCGCCGGGGTTCAACATGCTCGACCCGATTAAGGCGACCGTAATCACTCCGGGCCTCGACGTCTCGGGCAAGTTCGCCAAGACCGGCATCCCGGCGTCGATCGTGACCAAGTACCTCGCCGAGCACGGCGTCATCGTCGAGAAGACCGGGCTCTACTCGTTCTTCATCATGTTCACGATCGGCATCACCAAGGGTCGCTGGAACACGCTGGTCACCGCGCTGCAGCAGTTCAAGGACGACTACGACAAAAACCAGCCGCTGTGGAAGATCCTTCCCGAGTTCTGCGCGCAGTATCCGAAGTACGAGAAAGTGGGCCTGCGCGAGCTTTGCCAGCAGATCCACGACATGTACAAGGCCAATGACGTCGCACGGGTGACGACCGAGATGTACCTGTCGGACATGCAGCCGGCGATGAAGCCTTCCGACGCGTTCGCCTGCATGGCGCATCGCGACATCGACCGCGTCGACATCGACGACCTCGAGGGCCGCGTCACCAGCGTCCTGCTCACACCTTACCCGCCCGGCATTCCCCTGCTCATCCCCGGCGAGCGCTTCAACCGCACCATCGTTTTGTTCCTGCAGTTCGCGCGTATGTTCAACCAGCAATTTCCGGGATTCGACACCGACATCCATGGGCTGGTCGAGCGCAGCGACGACGGCAAGCTAAGCTACTACGTGGATTGCGTGCGCTCGCGCTGACGTAGCAACGCGGCCGGCGAGGTCGACCGGCCGGTGCGTGCAGGTGGAACGGATTACGCGGCGACGCGGACGCCCGGATCGGCAGAGCGTACGCCGTCGGGGGCAGCGGGCTTGGACTCCGACTGCCTGTTGCCCTGCGCAATCAGCGAGGCGAGCACGCAGCTCGCCATGCGGACCTCCATCGAGTCGCCGCGCGCGGCCAGCACGATCGGCACCTTCGCGCCGAGCACCACGCCGGCGGCGAGCGCCCCGAACATCCCCGTCAGCGTGCGCAGCATCAGCGCGCCCGATTCCAGCGTCGGCACGATGAGCACATCGGCGTTGCCGGCCATCTTGGACTCGATGCCGCTGGCGCGCGCGGCTTGCGCCGACATCGCGCTATCGACGGTAAGCGGTCCTTCGATCGTCCCGCCGCTGATCAGACCCTGCGCCGCCATCTTCACGAGGGCTGCGGCATCTCCGGTCGCCGGGAGCGCCGGCGTGACGCCCTCGACCGCGGAGAGCACGGCGACGTTGGGCGTGGCGATGTCCAGCGCTTGCGCGAACAGGATCGCGTTCTGGACGATCTCGCGCTTGGCCGCGAGGCTGGGCGAGATGTTGAGCACCGCGTCCGAGAGAACGAACGGGCGCGCGTACCCTGGCACGTCGACGAAATACGCATGCGTGAGCCGATGCTCAGCGCGCAGACCGGCTTCCGGAGCCGCGACGGCGCGCATGAGATCGTCGGGATACAGGCTGCCCTTGATCAGCGCCCGCACTTCGCCGCTTCGCGCCATCGCCACCGCGCGTTGCGCCGCAACGAAGGGATCGTCGACGGTGTCGACCAGCGTGACACGCGCAAGGTCGAGGCCGGCCTGCGCCGCCGCATCCTGGATGCGCGCCTCCGGACCGACGAGCACGGGAGCGAGATAACCGGCGAATTGACCCGACAGCGCGATCTGCAGCGAGTCGCGGTCGCATGGGTAAACGATCGCGGTGGGCAACGCCGGGAGGTTGCGCACACGCTCGACCTGCCTCTGGAAGTGCGGTCGAGTAGCCATGAGCCGAGGGTGGCAAAGGCAAGGGGGGCTGTCAACCCTGTGCCGATGACCGGTGCATGGCGGGGAGCAGCCGTCGCCCGCTGCGGGGGCGCATCAAGTTCGCCGCAAGGCTTCCCGGTCGCCGGCCTCCCGCCGGCTAAAGCGTCTTGAGCGATTCCTGCAGCATCGAAACGATGGCGTCGATGTGAGCGCGCTCCGCCACCAGCGGAGGGGCGACGATGACGCAATCTCCCGTCGCCTTCAGATGCAGGCCGTGATCGAAGAGGCGCTTTTGCAGCATGTGTCCGCGACGGCCCGGCACGCCATCGGGATGCACCTCGACCGCGGCGAGCATCCCGTAGCCGCGCAGGTCCGACACGACAGGCATTGCCTTGAGCGACCACAGCGCGTCGAGCAGATACGGCGACAATGCCGCGCCGCGCTCGAACAATCCCTCGTCGCGGTAGATGTCCAGCGTCGCCAGTCCGGCCGCGCACGCCGCGGGATGCCCCGAGTAGGTGTACCCGTGGAAGAGCTCGATCGAGCCGTCGGCCGCGGCGCCCATGATCGTGTCGTGGATGCGCTCGCTGATCGCAACCGCGCCCATCGGCTGCGCGCCGTTGGTGATGCCCTTGGCCATGGTCATCAGGTCCGGCGTGACGCCGAAGCTCTGCGCGGCGAAGGTCTTGCCGGTGCGCCCGAAGCCGCAGATGACTTCGTCGAACACGAGGAGGATGCCGTGCGCATCGCAGATCTCGCGCAGGCGCGACAGATAGCCCTGCGGCGGCACCAGGACGCCGGTCGATCCCGCGATGGGTTCGACGAAGCAGGCGGCGATGTTCTCGGCGCCGTGCAGCGTGACGAAGCGCACCAGGTCCTCCGCCAGCTCGGTGCCGTGCGCGCCTTCGCCCTGCGTGAACAGGTTCTCGCGCACGAGCGTGTGGCGCATGTGCGCGATGCCGGGCAGCGTCGGACCGAAGCGGCGTCGGTTGTTCACTATGCCGGCGAGCGACACGCCGCCGAAATTCACCCCGTGATAGGCGCGCTCGCGCGAGATGAACATGTTGCGGCCGCCCTGGCCGCGGGCCTGGTGGTAGGCGAGCGCGACCTTCATCGCCGTGTCCACCGCTTCCGAGCCCGAGTTGACGAAGAAGATGCGGTTCAGGTCGCCCGGCGTCAATTCGGCCACGCGCGTGGCGAGCTGGAACTGCTTGGGATGCGCACGCGTGAAAGGCGCGATGAAGTCGAGCTCGCGCAGCTGCGCGCCCACGGCGTCGGCGATTTCGGCCCGCCCATGCCCGGCGTTGACGCAGAAAAGTCCCGACGAGCCGTCTAGGATCCTGTCGCCGCGCTCGTTCCACAGATACATGCCTTCGGCGCGCACGACCATCTTCGGCTCGGCGCGGAAATCGCGGTTCGGCGTGAACGGCATCCAGTACTCGTCCATCGAGTACGGCGTGGCGGCGCCGGTGCCGATGCTCCTGGCGCTGCGTTTCGCGCGAGGCTTGTTTGCGGTGGAGACGCTAGGTTGCGTGGTTTGGCTCATGGCTCGGCCTTTCGGGAAAATCGCCGCGCTGCAGCGGGCTTGGTGGTCGCGGCGAAGCGCCGGCCGCTGCGGCTGTAGGCGTCGGCTATGCTAGGATTCTACGCCTGTCGCGCTCCTGCACGAGAGGCGCGCGAACACCGACGCGGGGCGCGCACGCATCGACGCCACGCACCCGAAGCCCTCACGGATGTCATGACGGTCTACGTTCCCTTCGACGATCGCGCGCGCCAGCAGACGCATTTCAGCACGTGCTACATGTGCGCCTGCCGTTGCGGCATCAAGGTGACGGTGGAGAACAACCGCGTCCGCTTCATCCAGGGTAATCGCAACCATCCGGTCAACCAGGGCGTGCTCTGCGCCAAGGGCTCGGCCGGGATCATGAAGCAGTATTCGCCGGCGAAGCTCTCCAAGCCGCTGAAGCGACGGCCGGGCACTGCGCGCGGCGCCGGCGATTTCGTCGAGATCGAATGGGACGAGGCGTTGGAGCTCCTTGGCACGCGCCTGGCGAAGATCCGCTCGACCGACCCTACCAAGCTCGCGTTCTTCACCGGCCGCGACCAGATGCAGGCGCTTTCGGGACTGTGGGCACAGCAGTTCGGGACGCCGAACTGGGCGGCGCACGGCGGCTTCTGCTCGGTGAACATGGCGGTAGCCGGGCTCTATAGCATCGGCTATTCGTTCTGGGAGTTCGGTGCGCCGGACTGGGACTACGCGAAGTACTTCCTGCTCTGGGGCGTCGCCGAGGATCATTCGTCGAACCCGATCAAGATCGGCCTCGACAAGCTCAAGCAGCGCGGCGCCAAGTTCGTGTCGATCAACCCGGTGC
>JBDTZQ010000010.1:0-38817 GCA_040005035.1 Betaproteobacteria bacterium
GATCTACAGCGACGCCGGCATTCCGCAGATCTCGCCGTCGGCGACCAACCCGAAGCTCACGCTCCAGGGCTTCAAGACGACGTTCCGCGTGATGGCCAACGACGTCCAGCAAGGCAGCGTCATCGGCAAGGCCGCCGTCGAAACCCTCGGTGCCAAGAAGATCGCGATCATCGACGACAAGACCGCGTACGGCGCGGGCCTGGCGGATGAGACCGAGAAGGCCGCCAAGGCCGCCGGCGCGACCATCGTCGCGCGTGAGTACACGAACGACAAGGCGACCGACTTCAAGGCGATCCTGACCAAGATCAAGGCGAAGAATCCGGACGTGATCATGTACGGCGGCATGGACGCGCAGGGCGGCCCGATGGCCAAGCAGCTCAAGGAGCTCGGCATCAAGGCCAAGTTCATCTCGGGCGACGGCGTGTGCTCGGCCGAATGGCCCAAGCTCGCCGGCGGCGCGGCCGAAGGCCAGTACTGCACGCAAGCCGGTCTGCCGCCGGAAAAGATGTCCAACGCCAAGGATTTCGTGACGCGCTTCACCGGCAAGTACGGCCCGATCCAGGTTTACGCGCCGTACTCCTACGATGCGGCGAACACGCTGATCGAGGCGATGAAAAAGGCGAATTCGACCGAACCCGCGAAGTACCTGCCCGAGCTCGCCAAGATCTCGTACGACGGCATCACCGCCAAGATCGAGTTCGACGAGCACGGGGACACCAAGAACGGCGCGATCACGCTCTATACGGTCAAGGACGGCAAGCTCGTTCCGATGGCGATGAACGTCGCCGGCAAGACCGAGAAAATGGGTGCCCCGATGGCCGCACCGGCGATGGCGCCCGCAGGTGGCACGCCAGCGATGGCGCCCGCGGGTGGCGCACCGGCGATGGCACCCGCCGCGCCGTCCATGGACAAGATGAAGTCGGAGATGAAGGACACCGGCGACAAGATGAAGGCCGCGGTCGAGAATCCGAAGGCGGTCGCCCCCGACACCGCGAAGGCTATGAAGGAAAAAGCCCAGTAACCCGTTCAGAATCAGCAAGCCTCGAAACGGCGCCTTCGGGCGCCGTTTTTTTGTCGACAATCCCGCGTGCGTCAAAAGGATTGCCGCCGCGAAGCGCGCAGTGGAGAATCCACGCTGGCGCGCTCGCCGGTGATCGCGCACGAGGGCCGCGTGGAAACCTTCCTTCAGCAGATCATCAACGGCTTGACGCTGGGCAGCGTGTACGCGCTGGTCGCGCTGGGCTACACGATGGTCTACGGCATCATCGGCCTGATCAACTTCGCGCACGGCGAGGTGGTGATGATCGGCGCGATGGTCGCGCTGTCGGTGATCACCGCGCTTCTGGGCGCGAACCTGCCGCTTCCTGCCGTGGTGATCGTAGTGGCCGGCCTGCTGGTTGCCATCGCCGTGTGCATGGCCATCGCCTACGCGATGGAGAAGGTCGCCTACCGGCCGCTGCGCAAGGCGCCGCGCCTGGCTCCGCTGATCACCGCCATCGGGATGTCGATCATCCTGCAGAACGTCGCGCTGATGATCTGGGGACGCAACTACCTCACCTTTCCCCAGATCTTCGAGCCCACGCCGCACAACATTCTTGGCGCGTCGATGACCGACCTGCAGATGCTCATCGTGGCGCTGGCCGGAGCGCTGATGGCGGGGCTCGTGTTCATCGTGCAGCGTACGCGGCTGGGCATGGCGATGCGGGCCACCGCGCAGAACCCGCAGGTCGCGGGGCTCATGGGCATCGACATCAACGTCGTCATCTCGGCCGCATTCGTCATCGGCGCCGCGCTCGCCGCCGTCGCGGGGTTGATGGTGATGACCTACTACGGCATCGCGCACTACTACATGGGATTCCTGCTGGGACTGAAGGCTTTCACCGCGGCGGTGCTGGGCGGCATCGGCAATCTCGCCGGCGCGATGCTGGGCGGGATCCTGCTCGGCATCATCGAAGCGCTTGGCGCCGGATACATCGGCGACGTCACCAATCTCTGCGGGTTTCCCTGGCTCAGCGACACGCTGCAGCAGGAGTGCCTCTCCAAAGACGGTCAGGTCAGCCTGTTCGGCAGCAACTACCAGGACGTGTTCGCGTTCTTCGTGCTTATCCTGGTGCTGATCTTCCGTCCGTCGGGACTGCTCGGCGAGCGCGTGGCCGACCGTGCCTGAAAACGTACCCGCTTCGCTGCCGCGCCGCATCCCCGGGAGGGCGTGGATCGGCGTCGCGCTGGTGGCGATCGCGCTCGCGCTGCTGCCTTTCGTGGCGGCACTCGCCGGACAAGCCTGGGTGCGCATCCTCAACTTCGCGATGCTCTACATCATGCTCGCGCTGGGGCTCAACATCGTCGTCGGCTTCGCCGGCCTGCTCGACCTGGGCTACATCGCGTTCTACGCGGTGGGCGCGTATGTCTACGCGCTGCTCGCCTCGCCGCACTTCGGGCTTCACCTGCCGTTCTGGATCATCCTGCCGCTGGGCGCCGGCATCGCGTGCATATTCGGCGTGCTGTTGGGCGCGCCGACGCTCAAGCTGCGCGGCGACTACCTGGCGATCGTTACGCTGGGATTCGGCGAGATCATCCGCATCTTTCTCAACAACCTGAACGCACCGGTGAACATCACCAACGGTCCGCAGGGCATCAATCTCATCGACCCGTTCCACGTCGGCCCCTTGTCGCTGGCCGGCACCGACACGCTCCTGGGCGTCACCTTTTCCGGACCGCAGAAATACTATTATGTGCTGCTGCTCATCACCCTCGGCGTCATCGTCGTCAATCTGCGCCTGCAGAACTCGCGGCTGGGCAGGGCGTGGGAAGCGATACGCGAGGACGAGACCGCGGCGAAGGCGATGGGCATCAACACGCGCAACGTCAAGCTCCTCGCCTTTGCCATGGGCGCGTCGTTCGGCGGCGTCGCCGGCGCGATCTTCTCGGCCACGCAGCAGTTCGTGAGCCCGGAAAGCTTCGGGCTGTTCGAATCGATCATTGTTCTCGCGATGGTGGTGCTCGGCGGCATGGGCCACATCCCGGGCGTGATCCTGGGTGCGGTGCTGCTCACGCTGCTGCCGGAACTGCTGCGCTACACCATGGAGCCGCTGCAGCATGCCCTGTTCGGTCGAGTGCTGGTAGACGCGGAGACCATCCGCCTGCTGGTGTTCGGCATCGCGCTCGTCGCGATCATGCTGTACCGGCCCGCGGGCCTGTGGCCATCGGCGGTGCGCAAGCGCGAGCTCGAGACAGCGGTGGCGAAATGAAGCGCGCCGCGCATCGTCGTATCGTCGTCGAGCGCGGACCCGCTGCCGGCGCGGCATGAGCAGCGCACGCCTCCTCTCGGCCAGAGGTATCGCCAAGCGCTTCGGCGGCGTGCACGCGCTCACCGACGTCGACTTCAGCATCGATCGCGGCGAGATCTACGGCCTCATCGGCCCCAACGGTGCGGGCAAGACTTCGCTGTTCAACGTGCTCACCGGCATCTACGAGGCCGACGGCGGCAGCTTCGAGTTCGACGGCGCCCCGCTCAACGGCCTCAAGCCCCACGAGGTCGCCGCGCGCGGCATCGCGCGCACGTTCCAGAACATCCGCCTGTTTCAGAACCTCTCCGCGCTCGAGAACGTCATGATCGGCCGCCACGTGCGAACGCATGCCGGCGTGTTCGGCGCGATTTTTCGCAACCGGTCGACGCTCGAAGAGGAACGCGCCATCGAGAAGCGCGCCTACGAGCTCCTTGATTACGTCGGCGTGGCGTCGCGCGCCAACAGCCAGGCACGCCACCTCGCCTACGGCGACCAGCGGCGGCTCGAGATCGCGCGCGCGCTCGCCACCGACCCGAAGCTGCTCGCGCTCGACGAACCGGCGGCGGGAATGAACGCTACCGAGACGCAGGACCTGAAGCGCCTGCTCGAGCACATTCGCAAGGACGGCACGACGATCCTGCTCATCGAGCACGACATGAAGCTGGTGATGAGCATTTGCGACCGCGTGCTCGTTCTGGACTACGGCCGGAAGATCGCTGAGGGCAGCGCACGCGACGTGCAGAGCGACCCGAAGGTCATCGCCGCCTATCTCGGCGGTGAGGTCACCCTCGACCTCAAGCGGGCCTGATCGATGAGCGTCGCCGCGCCTCTGCTCAAGCTCACCCGACTGCAGGTCGCGTATGGCGGCATCCAGGCGGTCAAGGGCATCGATCTCGAAGTGGGTGAGGGCGAGCTGGTGTGCCTGATCGGCGCCAACGGCGCCGGCAAGACGACCACGCTCAAGGGCATCACCGGATTGCAGGCGGTTCACGGCGGCACGGTCGAATACGCGGGAGAGAACGTCACCGGCCGGCCGGCCTTCGAGCTGGTGCGGAAGGGATTGTCGATGGTACCCGAGGGCCGCGGCGTGTTCGGCGCGCTCAGCATCGACGAGAACCTCGCCATGGGCGCGTACACGCGCTCTGACCAGAAGGCGATCGCCAGCGACGTCGAGCGCGTGTTCACCCTTTTCCCACGCCTCAAGGAACGGCGAAAGCAGACCGCGGGAACGCTTTCCGGCGGCGAGCAGCAGATGCTGGCGATGGGACGGGCCATGCTGTCGCGCCCGAAGCTGCTGTTGCTCGACGAGCCGTCGATGGGACTGGCGCCACTGATGGTGCAAAAGGTTTTCGAGACGGTCATCGCGATCGCCCGCGAAGGCGTCACTATCCTGCTGATCGAGCAGAACGCCAAGCTCGCGCTCGAAGTCAGCGATCGCGGGTACGTGATGGAAAGCGGAGAGATCACGCTTTCAGGCGCGGCCGCGTCGCTGCTTTCGGACCCGAAGGTGCGCGCCGCGTATCTGGGCGAAGCGGCGGCCTGAACGCAGCGGCTTCGCATGGATCCTTCAATCGCACCGGCGGAGCATCCAGGCCCGCGGGTCCCGCGCGCGGTCCCCCTCGGCCACGCCTTCGCGTGGTACCAGGAGGCGATGCGCCTGTTCAAGCGCGCACCGCTGACGTGGTGCGTCCTCGGTCTCATCACCGTGGTAGTGGAACTCGGACTGCAATTCGTGCCCAGTGTCGGCGTGGCGATCGCCAAGATCGTCGTGCCCGTCATCGAGTGCGGCATGATCATCGGCGCGGTTGCGGTCGATCGCGGAGTTGCGTTGCAGGTTCGCATGGCGTTCGCCGGGTTTGCAGCACCGCCCGTGGCGATCGCAGCGATCGTGGTCTCCGCATTGCTGATCGTCGGCGCCGAAGCGCTCACCGCTTATTGGATCGCCGGCGTCAACCTGCTCGAGCCCGGCGGCGACGAGCCGACGCTCTCCGGCATGCAGCTGGCGATGATCTTCGCCGTCGGGACGCTGGTGTCGCTGCCGGTCGTCTTCGTGCCGTTCGCGGCGCTGCTGGACAACGCGTCCTTTGCTCGCGCCTTCGCCGAGAGCGCCCGCGGCTTCGTGCTCAATGTCGTGCCGCTGCTCGTGTTCGGCGCGCTGGCGCTGGTGCTCGTGCTCATCGGCCTGCTGAGCTTCGGCTTCGGGCTCATCGCGGTGTTTCCCCTGCTCACCGCCGCGAGTTACGCGGCGTGGAAGGATGTCTACTCGGTCGCGCCCTGATCGGGGAACCCCGGCCCGACTGAGCGGTCTAGACTGCCTGCGGCTTCTTCTGTTAGGCTGATTTGATGGGAATGTGCCGTCGCTTGCTGGTATTGGTATTGCTCCTGACCGTCCCGTTCCAGACGGCGCTGGGAGCGAGTGGGCTCTTGTGTCTGGCGGGCGCGCACCATCCGCAAGCTGCGGAGTCAGTACCCCCGCAGTCCCTATCTCACCGCCACGACATCGGCACGCCCCAGTCGCACCACCACGATCACGACGGCTCCGGCGCACAGCGTGATGCGGCGATCGAAGGTGTCTTGCACGCGTCGCATAGCGCTGCCGGCAAGTGCAAGACCTGCAGCGAGTGCTGCTCAACGGCGGCCGCGATTTTGTCCTCCACGCCTCGTTTTTTCCTGCCAGACACCGCCCTGCGCGTGTCGCCGATCGTTGCTCCGGACATCGTTTCGCGCGCCGGCGACGATCTGTTCCGACCTCCCCGAATCCCTGCCGTCTAGGTAGCCGACCGTCGTCGGCTGTCTTCTGACGCGACTGCGCAGCGCGCGCATCTGCATTGCACGCGTTGCGCAACGGCACGATGCACTCCTGTGCCATTGCTGGATCAACGTTCGGGATTTCATCTATGGTTTCGCCACAGCTCTTGAGGGGCCCGTTCGCGCTCGCCGCGATGGCCGCATCTTTCCGGCTGCAGCCGCCGATTTCCTGGAGGCCGCTACGCCCGTCAGCATTCATCGTGGCGTCATGCCTGCTCGCACTGGCCGGCTGCTCGACCCTGTCTCCGGACGATGGCGCCGATGCGGTGCAACGGCTCGCGCGATCGCGAATCGGCAGCAACATCATCTTGCCACGACAGAACGAGCCGGCGTCCTCGGCAGCCGTCACCGGCGAACTGCTGCGCAAGCCGCTTTCCGCGGAAGCTGCGGTCCAGATCGCATTGCTGAACAACGCAAGCCTGATGGCCAGCTTCGCCGAGCTCGGCATAAGTGAGGCAGACTTCGCGCAAGCCGGTCGGCTTCCCAATCCCCGTTTTTCGTACAGCAACCGGCGCAGCAGCGACCTCACAACGATCGACCGCACGCTGATGGTCAGCGTGATGTCGCTGTTGACCATGCCGCTTGCGCAGCAGGTCGCCGGGCGGCAGCACGAGGCGGTGCAGCTTCAAGTCGCGTCCGAAGTCGTGCGTCTGGCCAGCGATACGCGTCGCGCCTATTTCTCCGCGGTCGCCTCGCAGGAGTCGGTTCGCTATTTCGAGCAGGTCAAGCTTGCCGCCGAGGCTGCAGCCGAGCTTGCCAACGACATGGCCAGGATCGGGAACTTCAACAAGCTCGCCGAGATGCGTCAGCAAGTGTTCCACGCCGATGCCGTCAGCCAACTCGCCAAGGCCAAACTCGCGGCCTTCGTCGAACGTGAGCGCCTGACGCGATTGCTGGGAGTGGCGGGCTCGGACCTTCAGTATCAACTGCCCGAGCGACTGCCCGAGCTTCCCGGCAGCGCGATTGAGCCGATCGACGCCGAACACACAGCATTGAAGCGCCGCCTCGATGTCCTCCTGGCCAGGCGTGACACCGATGCGACAGCGGCCAACCTCGGACTGAGCAAAGCCACGCGCTTCATCAACGTCTTCGAGGCCGGATACACGAACGAAAGCAACACGGGCGAGAAACGGCAGAACGGGTACGAGATCGATATCGAGATTCCGCTGTTCGACTGGGGCGATGCCAAGCTTGCTCGCGCCGAGGCGACCTACATGCGAAGCGTTCATCGTCTGCAGAGCGCCGCCCTGGCGGCGCAGTCGGAGGTGCGGGCCAGCTACCAGGGGTATCGAACGGCGTATGACCTCGCACGGCATTTCCGCGACGACGTGGTTCCGCTGCGCAAACGAATCGCCGATGAGAACGTGCTGCGTTACAACGGCATGTTGATCAGCGTCTTCGAGCTGCTCGCCGATGCGCGCGATCAGATCGCCAGCGTCAACGCCTACATCGACGCACTTCGTGATTTCTGGATAGCCGAGACCGACCTGCAACTTGCACTCAGTGGTACCTCACCCGAGCGATCGTCGAACACCCGCTCCATCAACATGACGGGCGCGGCAGCGTCCGGCGGACACTGAACGCCATGGCCACCCTGATCAATCGACGACACTTCCTCGCGGGCAGCGCTTCTTTCCTCGGTGCAGCCGCGGTCTCGAAGGCAGGAATCGCCGCCGTACCGGAGGCGCCTGCGATGGCACTCGCCACGACCCAGGCCCCGCTGCAACCTCCCAATGGTCGTCCCTACAACCCGGTGGTGACGCTCAACGGCTGGACGCTTCCCTGGCACATGAAAGATGGCGTCAAGGAATTCCATCTGGTGGCCGAGCCCGTCGTGCGCGAGATGACTCCCGGGATGAAGGCGCGTCTCTGGGGCTACAACGGGCAGAGTCCCGGGCCCACCATCGAAGTGGTGGAGGGCGATCGCGTCCGCATCTTCGTCACCAACAAGTTGCCCGAGCACACAACGATCCACTGGCATGGTCAGCGGCTGCCCAACGGCATGGACGGCGTCGGCGGACTCACGCAACCGCAGATTCCCGTCGGCAAGACCTTCGTCTACGAGTTCGTCGCCCGACGCCCCGGAACGTTCATGTATCACCCGCATGCGGACGAAATGACCCAGATGGCAATGGGCATGATGGGCTTTTGGGTCACGCACCCCAAAGCGAGAAATCCTCTGATCGATCCCGTTGATCGCGACTTCTGCTTCCTGCTGAATGCATACGACATCGATCCCGGAAGCTTCACACCCAGGATCATGACCATGCTCGACTTCAATCTTTGGTCGTGGAACAGCCGGATATTTCCCGGCATCGATCCGCTGGTCGTACGCAAGAACGACCGCGTGCGCATCCGTATCGGCAACCTGACCATGACCAACCATCCGATCCACTTGCATGGGCATGAATTCCTGGTCACGGGCACCGATGGCGGCCCGACGCCCAAGTCGGCGCGCTGGCCCGAGGTCACCACCGACGTCGCGGTGGGACAGATGCGCCAGATCGAATTCCTCGCCGACGAGGAAGGCGACTGGGCGTTCCACTGCCACAAGAGTCACCACACGATGAACGCCATGGGCCACGACGTGCCGACGATGATCGGTGTCGACCATCGCAGCGCGGCCAGGAAAATCATCCAGTTGATTCCCGACTACATGGTGATGGGCGAGCGCGGCATGGCCGACATGGGAGCAATGGAAATGCCGCTCCCCGACAACACGGTCCCGATGATGACCGGCCAAGGCCCGCATGGCGCGCTGGAAATGGGCGGCATGTTCACCGTGGTCAAGGTACGCAAGGACCAGCCCGCAGGGGATTACACCGATCCGGGCTGGTACTCGCAGCCGCCCGGCTCGGTGGCGCATGAATGGACTGGCGACACGACCGACGCGCCGACCGCATCCGTGCCCACCTCGACGTCGGATGCGAAAACCGTGATGGAGGTCCAGGTCCGCAAGCCCTTGGGGCATTCCGGGCATTGACCTGAGCACCGACTCTACCCCGCGCGACTACTCAACAAAAGGAACTCCAATGACACTTCTGAACACTCTCACCGCGACGATACTCGCGACGTATGTCGGTTCATCGGCGCTCGGCGCCGAGCCGGGTACCGCCGCCGACCCCGACAAGCCTAGTTCCTACGCCGGTCAGCAGCAGCGCGCCATCAAGACGTTGGCAGAATCGGAGGTGGCGGCGTTGCTCGCCGGCGACGGCATGGGCTTCGCAAAGGCTGCCGAGCTCAACGACTATCCCGGACCGGCGCACGCGTTGGAGCTTATCGCCGCGCTTGAGTTGAGCACGACGCAGGTCGATCAAACCCGGGCGTTGATGAATCAACACAAATCACGCGCACGCGAAATGGGCGCACGCGTCGTGGCTGCCGAGCGTGAACTGAACAGCTTGTTCGCGAGTCAGCACGCGACCGCGGACGCTGTCGAAGCCGCCACGCGCCAAATTGGCCTGCTGCAGGCGAGTCTGCGCGCGGAGCATCTGAAGACGCACATTGCACAGCGCGCACTGCTCACCGACGACCAGGTGCGCAAATACGGCGAGCTGCGCGGCTACCGTTCCGAGGGTGCCGCAGGGACAACCCATCCCGAACCCGCCGGCCACGGTGCTGGTCATCACTGATTGTCGATACTTGTCCGCGAAAGGAGCAACCATGAAACGTACTTACGCACTTACCCAGGCCATTGTCTTGGCCGCAACCCTCGTCATCGCGCCGTGTATCGCACGAGCCCACGGTAGCGCAGACCACGCCAAATCGGGGAGTGCGGCGATCTCGACCGACGAGCACGCGTTCGGCGTCGAAGGCAATCCGAAAAAGGCCAGTCGCACGGTCGCCATCTCGATGGACGACAGCATGCGCTACTCGCAATCCGAAATTCGCGTCAAGCAGGGCGAGACGCTGACGTTTGTCATCCGCAACAAGGGCAAGCTGCTACATGAGCTTGTGATCGGCACGGAATCCGAGTTGCAGCAGCATGCCGAGTTGATGCGAAAGAATCCCGACATGGAGCACGACGAGCCCTACATGGCGCATGTCAAGCCCGGCACTACGGAGAGGATGACCTGGAGATTCAGCAAGTCCGGAACGTTCCTCTACGGCTGCCTGGTCCCCGGGCACTTCGAGGCAGGGATGAAAGGCAGAATCATAGTCGCGACCAACAAGTGACTGCTGCCCAACCATGGCCGTTCTTGGACGCCGATTCATGAACAAGTTACGCAAGGAGTCTTCAACATGAAGATCATGACCGCACTGATCGCCGCGTTTGCGATTTGTACGCCCGTTCATGCCGGCACCACGGCCATGGCAGGATTGCCGGCCGGCATCACCATCATTGCTGCCGCGGATACTGCAATGTCCGAGGGAGAGATTCGCAAAATCGATCCTTCAACCAGGAAGATCACCATCAAGCACGGCGAGCTCAAGAACCTCGACATGCCCGCGATGACCATGGTTTTCCAGGTCAAGGATCCGGCAATGCTCGAGCAGGTGCAATCCGGCGACAAGGTCAGGTTTCGTGCCGACAAGGTCAACGGCGCATTCATTGTCACGGAAATCGAGGTGGTAAAGTGACCGCGCCCGAGCTGGCGCGTAGTTGCAATATTGCAGCCCGCAGAGCCCGCGGCAGAAACCAACGGCGGGTCATTCTTTCTTCTCTTTTTCGAATGTCAGACGGAGTCACTATCATGAAGCAGCACGCCATCCTTTTCGCTACAGGCGTTCGCAGCAGCACCGCACGCACCTCACGGACGTTGACTGCAACCATGTTTCTCGTTGGCGCCGCGCTGGCGGGCGCGCAGGGAACGGCCCCTCCGGAGAGAATGCAATCGCCGGACAAGTCTTCCGCTTCGATGTCGATGAAGCAGTCGATGTCCGGAATGATGAAGAGCATGCAGGGAATGCCCATGTCGGGCGACACCGACCGCGACTTTGCGTCGATGATGAAGATGCATCATCAGGGCGCGATCGACATGGCGCAGGCGGAACTGGCCAACGGCAAAGACCCGCAACTGCGCAAGATGGCGCAGGACATCATTGCCGCCCAGAGGAAAGAAATAAAGGAGTTCGAGGACTGGTTGAAGGCGCATCCCATGCATACCTCAAAGGAAATGCACAAGTGACCGCGGCCCGCGGGTAGCAAGTGACCGCGGCCCGCGGGTAGCGAATCGCGGGCGCAAAAACAGGTTCCAGGTCGCACCCTGCGCTAAGGCGACCCGGCACGATCGCTGCGATCGACGAGCCTCCGCAGCAACCGATTTCGAAAAGGAGCGTCGCGGTGCTTATCCAGCCCATCGATATTTTCGTCCATGCCTGGCTGATTGTCGCTGTGCTTTCCGCCGCATACGTTGCGTGGGACCAGTTCACCGGCAACCCGGAACCGGCGGTGATGAAATGGGGATTCGTGCTGGTCACGCTCTACATGGGCCCGATCGGCTTGCTGCTGTATGTCATGGCCGACAAGGAGCCGGCGCCCGGCAGCCACGAAGTGTTTGTGAAGCCGCTCTGGAAGCAGGGAGTCGGCTCCACGGTTCATTGCGTCGCCGGGGATGCGACGGGCATCATCGTGGCCGCCGTCGTCACGGCGCTGGTCGGCCTGCCGATGTGGGCCGATCTGATCGTCGAATACAGCGCGGGCTTCCTGTTCGGTCTGCTCATCTTCCAGGCTCTGTTCATGCGAAAGATAATGGGCGGCAGTTATGTCGAGAACGTTCGTCGCAGCTTCCTGCCCGAATTCATTTCGATGAACTGCATGATGGCCGGGATGGCGCCGGTCATGGTCTACCTGATGATGGGGCGCGACATGCGCGCGATGTGGCCCACCGAGCCGCTGTTCTGGGTGGTGATGTCGATGGGCATCGTCGCCGGCTTTGCCATCGCCTATCCCGTCAATGTATGGATGGTCTCGCGCGGAATGAAGCACGGGCTGATGACCGAGCGTGAGAATTCGAGCAAAGGTCACGCAGGAGTGTCGTCTTCCGGCGGCCCTCACGAACCCTCGTCGACGGGCACCGGCGCGATGGCGGGCATGAATCACGGCAACATGAAAATGGCGAAGGCCCCTGCGTCGGGCGCGAAACACGCGTCCGCGAATGCAAAGACGCAAAAGAGCCCGAAGAGCGCCGCCAAGCCGCACCAGCACGCAATGAACGGCATGGTGCCCGACGTGACGCGGCCGCAATTGATTGCAGTCAGTGTTTTCACTTCACTTATGCTGCTCGCCGGAATGACGCTGCCGTCGGCCTTCTTCAACCTGCGCCTGAGCGCCGAGGAAGTTCGCGGCGCGATCATGCCTCCGGGCATGATCATGACCCAGGAGACGACGGCGAGCGCGATGAGCGACATGGCCGCGGTCGACCCGCGCCATGTCACTGCCAGTTTCGACTTGACCCAGCACGGCGCGCAGCTACTTCTGCCGCGCAACGACAACGGCGTCAAGGTCTTCGCACTGGACACGTCGGTCATCCGTTGGCAGATCCTGCCAACGCTGTTCGTCAACGCGTACGCCTTCAACGGTCAGGTGCCGGGACCGACACTGCGCTTCCGTCAGGGAGATCGCGTGCGCATCGACGTCAGCAACCGGTTGCCGGAAACGACGACCGTGCACTGGCACGGTCTCATCCTGCCGAATGTCATGGATGGTCCCGCCAATGTGACGCAGTTGCCCATCGACAACGGCGCCATGTATCGATACGAATTCACCGCGGTGCAGTCAGGGACCTACTTCTATCATTCGCACGATCACGTCGACCGCCAGCAGGCGTTGGGACTTTATGGCGCGATGATCATCGACCCGGCCAATCCGGCAGACGAGCTTGCCGCCGATCACGAATACACGCTCCAGCTACAGGAGTGGCTGGTTCGCGATGGCCTGACGTATCCGGCGATGCCCATGGAAGGCGGGATGCCGAACTACTTCACGATCAACGGCCGCGCTTATCCGTCGACCGACACGATCCAGATGAAAGTGGGTGAAACGCTCAAAGTCCGGTTCATCGGCTCGAACAGCGGCTTCATCCACCCGATGCACATTCATGGCGGCCCGTTCGTCGTGGTCGCCCGCGACGGTGAAACACTGGCTCCTGCAGCGCGCTTCAAGGCTGACACCATCAATGTCGGCCCCGGCCAGCGCTACGACGTGATCTGGACGGCGCGCAAACCCGGCAAATGGATGATCCACTGCCACATTTCGCATCACACCACCAACAACAATACCGAGCAGCATGGCGGCGGCGGCTTGATGATGCATATCGACGTGGCCGGCGATCCGAAGATCTGAGGAACGCGCGGGCATCGAACGCCGTCAATCTGCAAAGAAATAACGCTCCCCATGATCGGCTCGACCGATCTGCACTACTTCATCCTCTCTTGTCCCGCGCTAAAAGCGCGCTGTTGACTGCCGTGTAAGGAAGCGCAATTTGTCCGTGACCTTCGCCCACTCATCGGCGTCAGGCATTGGAAGCTTTGTTGCGATGATCGGTTTCCAATGCTTGGCCAGCTTCGAGTTGATCGACGTGAAGATCCGCTGATCTGGCGGCACGTCCTCCTCCGCGAAGATTGCGTCCACCGGGCACTCCCGGACGCAAAGGGTGCAGTCGATGCAGTCATCCGGGTCGATCGCAAGAAAGTTCAGTCCCTCGCGAAAGGCGTCCGTGGGGCACACGTCGACGCAGTTGGTGTACTTGCAATTGATGCACCGTTCGGTCACCACGAAGGTCATCGAAATATGCTCAACGAAAGCCAGTTCTCATATATGTACGTCCAGCAAAGCGCTTGTTACTACCTCAATGATCTGCGCTGCCGCTGCGCTCGCGACGAGATCCCCGCAAACGCAACGCGTTCGATATGACCGACACCGAGCTCAGGCTCATCGCCAGCGCGGCGATCATTGGGGACAGCAGCCAGCCAGTGAACGGATACAGGACGCCCGCCGCCAATGGCACGCCGAGCGCGTTGTAGACGAAGGCGAAGCCGAGGTTTTGTTTCATGTTCGCGATGGTATCTTCCGAGATCACACGGGCCTTGGCGATGCCGCGCAGGTCGCCCTTGACGAGAGTCACCTGCGCGCTGTTTATCGCAACGTCGGTGCCGGTACCCATCGCCACGCCCACGTCCGCTTTGGCGAGCGCAGGGGCATCGTTGATGCCATCGCCGGCCATCGCCACGATCCGTCCCTCGCTCTGAAGCTTTTCCACGAGAGCAAGCTTGTCGGCGGGCTTGACCTCGCCATGCACTTCGTCGATTCCGAGCTTCGCCGCCACCGACTTGGCGGTGGTCAGACCATCGCCGGTCGCCATGATCACGCGAATTCCTGCGGACTTCAGCGCGCCCAAAGCTTCCGCGGTGCTCGCCTTGACGGGATCGGAAACGGCCAGTATCCCGGCCGGCTGCCCGTCGACCGCGAGGAACATGACGCTAGCGCCTTCCGCGCGCAGACCTTCTGCCGTCGACTTCAGTGCCTCCACCGGCACAGCCAGTTGCGCCATCAACGTACTATTGCCCAAGGCCAACGACTTGTCTCCTGTCATTCCACGAACGCCAATACCGCTGACGGAATCGAAACCTGCGGGCTTCTCGAGCGGGAGTCTGCGCTCGCGGGCAGCTCGCACGATCGCCTCTGCCAGCGGATGCTCGCTCCCCTGATCGAGGCTCGCCGCCAGGCGGAGTACCTCGTCCTCCGTGTAACCCGGTGACGCCACCGCGCGATCGAACTTCGGTTTGCCTTCGGTCAGCGTCCCGGTCTTGTCCACAATCAAGGTGTCCACCTTGCGGAAATTCTCGATCGCCGCGGCGTCGCGGAAAAGAATGCCCTGCGTGGCGGCCTTGCCTGTGGCGACCATGATCGACATCGGAGTAGCCAGGCCCAGCGCGCATGGACAGGCGACGATGAGCACGGCCACCGCATTGATCAGGCCATAAACCCAGCTTGGCTCGGGCCCGAACAATCCCCAGCCCAGAAAAGTAAGCAGCGCAATGCCAACGACCGTGACGACAAAGTAACCGGCGACGCGGTCGGCCATGCGCTGCATCGGTGCCCTGGATCGCTGCGCCTGCACCACCATTTGCACGATACTGGCCAATACCGTCTGCGCCCCTACCCGTTCAGCACGCATCACCAGCGCACCGCTGGTATTCATCGTTGCGCCGATCAGCTTGTCACCGAGATGCTTGGTGACGGGCATCGGCTCGCCGGTGAGCATGGATTCATCCACCGCGCTGCCACCTTCCACCACGACACCGTCGACCGGAACCTTTTCGCCCGGGCGCACGCGCAGTGAGTCACCCACATGCACGTGCGCAAGGGGAATGTCGTCCTCGGAGCCGTCGACGTTGATCCGGCGCGCCGTCTTGGGTGCTAGACCGAGCAGCGATTTGATTGCCGCGGAGGTTTGTGAACGAGCCTTGAGTTCAAGAACCTGACCCAGCAGGGTCAACGAAATGATCACCGCCGCCGCCTCGAAATACACTGAAACACGACCCATCGAAACGAACGATGCGGGAAACACGCCCGGCGCCACGGTGGCGACCACGCTGTACATGAACGCTGCGAACGTGCCGAGTCCGATCAGCGTCCACATGTTCGGGCTCCGATGCAGTACCGACTGCACGGCGCGCTGGAAGAAAGGCCAACCTGCCCATAGGACGATGGGCAGCGTGAGCAAAAGCTCGATCCAGCTTTGCGTTGCCATATCGAACCACTGCAGGCGGTGTCCGGCCATCGCCAGCACGGTGACTGTGATGGTGAGTGGCAGTGTCCAGGTGAAGCGTCGCCGGAAGTCCGTCAACTCGGGATTCTCGCCTTCGTCGAGAGCCGGCATTTCGGGTTCCAGCGCCATCCCGCATTTGGGGCAGACACCCGGGTGGTCCTGCCGCACTTCAGGGTGCATCGGGCACGTATAGATCGCGCCGGAGATCGTTGGCTCGGTTACCGCAAGATTCGGCGCCGGAAGGGCAGCGCTCGCGATCGGATACTTCTCAGGTGTCGCAGCAAACTTCGCCTTGCAACCCGCGCTACAGAAGTAAACGGGATCGCCTTTGTGCTGCAGAACGTGCGGTGACTGGGGCGTCACTGTCATGCCGCACACTGGATCTTTCAACGCACTCCTCCTCATATTGCCCGCAAAACGACCGAGAAGCGTCGGCGGGTTCGGCAAGGATAAAGTACTCTAGGCGCTGATCGAGCGCTAACGCTTTGCTGTGTGCGCCGCACAACGCGGACGCGCGTGGGCTTCACTGTTGTAATACGCTACCCGCACCATTTCACAGGAGGCACCATGAATCTTTCGACACTGAATCGATCGCTGCTGGCGATGGCAGCCGCGTTGAGTCTGTTCCTGTGCTGCGCCAACCCAGTCGGCGCCGAACAAAACGAGCTGCGTGTCGCCAAGCAGTACGGGCTCGGCTATCTGCAGATGATGGTGCTCGAAGATCAAAAAATGGTGGAGCGCAACGCCGTCGCCGCTGGGCTCGGCGAGATCAAGATGACTTGGGCGACGTTTCGCTCGAGCGACGTGATGAACGATGCCCTGCTCTCGGGCAACGTCGATTTCGTGTGCCTGGGCATCCCGGGCCTGGCGACGATCTGGGCGAAGACCAAGGGCGGGCTAGAGGTCAAGGCGGCGTCGGGCTTCAACTTCCTTCCGCTGCAGCTCAACACGCGCAGCGCCGGAATCAAGTCGCTGCGCGACCTCACCGACAAGGACAAGATCGCGCTTCCCGCGGTGAAGGTGTCGATGCAGGCGATCATCCTGCAGATGGCCGCGGCGCAGGCCTTCGGCGAGGCCAACTACGCCAAGCTCGATGCGCTGACGGTGTCGATGGCGCATCCCGACGCCATGGCGACTTTCCTGTCGGGCGCGGGCGAGATCAACAACCACTTCACGTCGCCGCCGTTCATCCAGAAGGAGCTGGAAAGACAGGGCATCAGCAAAGTGCTTAATTCGGTCGACGTGCTCGGCGGCCCGATCTCTTTCAACGTCGTCGCCGCGACGACCAAGTTTTATACCGAGAATCCGCGCCTCTACGCAGTGTTCATGAAGTCGCTGGCCGAGGCGACCGAATTCATCAATCGCGACAAGCGCGGCGCCGCCGAGATCTATATCCGGATGACCAAGGACAAGAGTTCCGTCGAGGACATCCTGAAGATCATCAACGACCCTCAGATCGAGTATTCGCTGACGCCCTCCAATACGATGAAAATGATCGACTTCATGCACAGGACCGGAGCGATCAAGGTGAAGCCTGCATCGTGGAAGGAACTCTTTTTCCCCAACATGCACGAGCTTGCGGGAAGTTGACGCACACGCGCGAGCGCGGAGGCAAACGCAGCTACTCGGTCGCCCCGATGTCGAAGCCGGTGAATTCGCCTGTCGCGGCTTCGTCGCTAAATGTGGTGACGCCTGCTCCCGGCGGTCCGCGACGGGCCCACGCTATGATCGCATCGACATCGCGCGCCGGCCCTGCAACGATCGCCTCGACGTCGCCGCGTCGTCGGTTGCGCACCCAGCCGCGCAGCCCCAGGGCGCGTGCCTGCTCGTCGAACGCGTAACGGAAACCGACGCCCTGAACGCGCCCGGCAATGAGCAATCGTCTGACCACGTCGGTCACGCCGGTCACCTTGTGGCGGCGGTACGCCTTGCCAGCAGCAACAGCCCGATCATCGTCTTCGAATCGGTGATCTCGCCGCGATCGAGCCATTCCAGCGCTTCCTCGAGACTGGCGCTGATCGTCTCGATGAATTCACCGTGGTCGAGATCGACGCCGACCTGTGTCAGCTCGTCGGCAAGATACATGTCGATCCGCTCGGTTGAATAGCTGATCACCGGATGCATGGTCGCGAGATGCGACCAGCGCGCGGCGACATAGCCGGTCTCCTCGGTCAGCTCGCGCTTCGCCGCCGCCAGCCGGTCTTCGCCCGCGTCGACCTTGCCCGCGGGGAACTCGATGAATACCCGGTCGAGCGGATAGCGGTACTGCCGCTCGAGGAGGAGCTTCCCGTCCGGCAGCCGCGCGATGACCATCACCGCCCCCGGGTGGACGATGTATTCGCGAGTGGCCTCGGCGCCGTCAGGCAGTCGCACCGTGTCGCGTCGCACGTGCAGCAGCTTGCCCTGGAATGTCTCTTCCGATGCGAGCCGGGTCTCGGCGAGATGCGCATCCGGTTGCTTGCTCACGGCGGAGTACCTTCGCGCTGCGCGCTTCGGCTCATTGCACAACCCGGCGCTCGGGACGGCCCTTCGCGCTCACGCCAGCCAGTCCTTCGCAATCAGGAAATCGGTGTGGAGCCGCGCTTCCGCTGTTCCCGGCTCGGGATGCCAGTCGTAGCGCCACACGACGCGCGGCGGCAGCGACATCAGGATCGCTTCGGTGCGTCCATTGGACTGCAGCCCGAACAGCGTGCCGCGGTCGTGCACGAGATTGAACTCGACGTAGCGTCCGCGCCGGTACGCCTGGAAGTCGCGCTCGCGCTCGCCGAACGGCAGGTCGCGCCGCCGCTGCAGGATCGGCTCGTACGCCGGAAGGAAATGGTCGGCGACGCTCCGCGTGAGCGCGAAGCATTCGTCGAAGCCGCGATCGCAGAGATCGTCGAAGAAAATGCCGCCGACGCCGCGCGGCTCGTTGCGGTGCTTGAGGAAGAAATACTCGTCGCACCAGCGCTTGAACCGGGGGTAGTACGCGTCGCCGAACGGCGCCAGCGCGTCGCGGCAGGTGCGATGAAAATGAATCGCGTCCTCCTCGAAGCCGTAGTAGGGCGTAAGGTCCGTGCCACCGCCGAACCACCAGGCCGGCTCCGCGCCCTGCTTGCCGGCGACGAACATGCGAACGTTCATATGCACCGTCGGCACATAGGGATTGAGCGGATGCAGCACCACTGACACCCCCATGACCTCGAAGCTTCGTCCGGCGAGCTGTGGCCGTCCCGCGCTCGCCGACGCAGGCAGGCGCTCGCCCATCACGTGCGAGAAGTTCACGCCGGCGCGCTCGAAGACGCGACCCTGCTCGAGGATGCGGCTGTCGCCGCCTCCGCCCTCGGGGCGCACCCACGTCTCGCGCCGGAACGTGGCGCCGTCGAGCGCCTCGAGCCGACCCACGATGCGCGACTGCAGCGCGCGGAACCACTCGAGCGCGGCGGCGATGTCCACGACGACGCCCGCGATCAAGGGCGTCGCGGCGACAGCGCGCGCGAGCCGATGTCGCTGCGATACTGCATGCCGTCAAAGTGGATCCGCCCCACGCCCGCGTAGGCGTCGCGCTGTGCCTGCCGAATGGTCTCGCCCAGCGCGGTGACGCAGAGCACGCGACCGCCGCTCGTCACCACACGCTCGTTGCGCGTCGCGGTCGCGGCGTGGAACACCTTGCAGTCCGCCGCGGTCGCGTCGAGCCCGCCAATCGTGTCGCCGCGGCGCGGCTCGTCCGGATAGCCGGCGGCGGCCAGCACCACGCCGAGCGCGGCACGCCGGTCCCACTCGGCCTCGACGCGATCGAGCGTCGCGTCGACGGCGTGCTGAAGCAGATCGAGCAGGTCGGACTTGAGGCGCATGAGTATCGGCTGGGTTTCAGGATCGCCCAGCCTGCAGTTGAACTCCAGCGTGCGTGGATTGCCCGCGGCGTCGATCATCACGCCAGCGTACAGGAAGCCGCTGTAGGGTACGCCATCGGCGGCCATGCCGTTTACCGCCGGAACGACGACCTCGCGCATGATGCGCGCGTGCACTTCCGGAGTCACCGCGGGTGCGGGCGAATACGCGCCCATGCCGCCGGTGTTGGGACCCTGGTCGCCGTCGCGCAGGCGCTTGTGATCCTGCGACGACGCCAGCGGCAAAACGTTGCGCCCGTCGACTATGACGATGAAGCTCGCCTCCTCGCCCACCAGGCACTCCTCGATCACGACACGCGCGCCGGCATCGCCCAGGCGGTTATCCACCAGCATGTCCTCAATCGCGGCATGCGCTTCGGCCAGTGTGGCCGCGACGACCACGCCTTTGCCGGCGGCGAGCCCGTCGGCTTTCACGACGATCGGCGCACCGCGCGCGGCGACATGGGCATGGGCCGCGCCGGCGTCGGTGAACGTCTGATAGGCGGCGGTGGGAATGCCGTGGCGCGCCATAAACGCCTTGGCGAATTCCTTGGAGCTCTCGAGGCGCGCCGCCGCCTGGGTGGGGCCGAATATTCTCAGGCCCGCAGCGCGAAACGCATCGACAATGCCCGCGGCTAGGGGCGCTTCCGGGCCGACCACCGTGAGGACGACGCGTTCGGCGAGCGCGAATGCCACCAGGTCCGGGATCGCCGTCAGCTCGACGTTGGTGAGCTCGGACTCCGATGCGGTCCCTGCATTGCCCGGCGCGACGAACACCTTGCCGACACGCGGCGACTGCGCGATCTTCCACGCCAGCGCATGCTCGCGCCCGCCGCCGCCGATCACCAGGACGTTCAAGGCGTCATTTCCCGTGGGATTCCCTGCCCGCGGATGTCGCGGCGACACCGCCCGTCAGCGCCCGTCAGCGACAACGCAGGCACCCATCATGCTTCATCATCGAAGTGATCGCTTCAGTTCAGTGTCGAAAATGCCGTACGCCGGTGAACACCATCGCGACGTCCCGCTCGTCGGCGGCGGCGATCACCTCGGGATCGCGCATGCTGCCGCCGGGCTGGATCACCGCGACCGCGCCATGCTCGGCGACGACATCGAGCCCGTCGCGAAACGGAAAGAAGGCGTCGGAGGCGACCACCGAGCCGGCGAGATCGAGCCCGGCGTTCGCCGCCTTGAGCGCGGCGATGCGCGTGGAATCGACACGACTCATCTGTCCGGCGCCGATGCCCAGCGTGCGCCCATGACCGCAGTAGACGATCGCGTTGGACTTCACGAAGCGCGCGACGCGCCACGCGAAGAGCAAGTCCGCGACCTGCTGCGCGGTCGGCGCACGGCGCGTCACCGTTTTCAGCGACTCGGCCTTCACGCTGTCGGTGTCGGCGGTCTGCACCAGCATGCCTCCGCCGACGCGCTTGAACTCCCATGCGTTGCCCTCGCCGGCGAGATCGACGGCGAGCACGCGCACGTTGACCTTGCGCGCGATCGCGGCGAGCGCGTCGGGGGTGTACGCGGGAGCGATGAGCACTTCTAGGAATTGCGCGCTGACCGCCTCCAGCGTCGCGGCGTCGACCTCCCGGTTGAACGCGATGATCCCGCCGAAGGCCGCGGTCGGATCGGTGGCGAAGGCCTTGCGGTACGCGTCGAGCGGCGTGCGGTCGGTGGCGACACCGCACGGATTGGCGTGCTTGACGATGACGCACGTGCACTCGGCAAAGCCGCGCACGCATTCCCATGCCGCGTCGGCGTCGGCGACGTTGTTGTACGACAGCTCCTTGCCCTGCAGCTGACGCGCTGCGGCGATGCCGTCCCGCGCAGGTTGCAGGTCGCGGTAGAACGCCGCCCGCTGGTGCGGGTTCTCGCCGTAGCGCATGTCCTGAATCTTCGCGCCCTGCCAGTCCAGGCGCGCAGGAAAATCCGGTGTCGGGGTCGACGCGTCGCTCGCCATCGTGTCCGGACGAGGTTGAGTGCCGAGATAACCGCTGATCGCGGCGTCGTACGCCGCGGTGTGGGCAAACGCCTTGCGGGCGAGCTCGAAGCGTGTCGACGCCGCAAGCGATCCCGCGTTCGCCTCGAGCTCGGCAAGCAGCGCCGCGTAGTCCGCAGGGTCGACCACAACCCCGACGTGCGCATGGTTCTTCGCCGCCGAGCGCAGCATCGCGGGGCCTCCGATGTCGATGTTCTCGATCGCCTCGTCGAGCGTGCATCCGGCGCGCGCCACCGTCTCGCGGAACGGATAGAGGTTGACGACGACCAGGTCGATGGGAGGTATGTCATGGCGCGCCAGCGCTTCGACGTGCGCGGCGACGTCGCGCCGCGCCAGTATGCCGCCGTGGACCTTCGGGTGCAGCGTCTTGACGCGGCCGTCGAGCATTTCGGGAAAGCCGGTGTACGCGGCGATCTCGGTCGCCGCAAGACCGGCGTCGGCGAGCGCGCGCGCGGTGCCGCCGGTCGACAGCAGGCGGAAGCCCAGGGCGACCAGCCCGCGCGCAAAGTCGATCAGCCCGGTCTTGTCGGAAACCGACAGCAACGCCTGTTTTACGGACGCGCCGATGTCCGACTCCGGGCCGCTATCGAATGCCGTATTTGGACAGCTTGGTGCGCAGAGTGGTGCGGTTGAGGCCGAGCATGTCGGCAGCGCAGCTCTGGTTACCGCCGGCGCGATGCAGGACGGTGGTGATCAGCGAGCGTTCGACGTTGGCGATGACCATCTCGTAAATGCCGTGCGGCTGCTCGCCGTCGAGCTTGCGGAAGTATTCGTCGAGCGATTTCTCGACGCTGCGGCAGATGTCGTTGCTGCCGTTCATGCGAGTCGTTCTTTTCACGCTGCGAGGGCCTCCCCGACCCACGGATCCAGCACCGTCTCCGACCGTGCCGGCGGCGCCAGCCGCTCGCCTTTTTCGGCGAGCCTGTCGAAAAAACGGTCGACCGCCGCGATCTGGGCCGCGGCATCGTCGAGTTGATTGACTTCATGCCTGAAGGCCGCGCCGCCTTCGAGGCTTCCCGAGTACCAGCCGAGGTGCTTGCGCGCAGTGCGCACGCCCATGGCTTCTCCATACAACGCGTAGTGATCCTGCAAGTGATCGAGGATGACTTCGCGCATCTCTGCGACCGTCGGCGACGGCAACGTCACGCCCTCGTCGAGGAAACGCCGTATCTCGCGGAAGATCCAGGGCCTGCCCTGCGCGGCGCGCCCGATCATCAGCGCATCGGCGCCGGTTCGCCGCAGGACCTCACGAGCCTTTTGCGGTGAGTCGATGTCACCGTTCGCCGCCACGGGTATGCGCACCGCCGCCTTGACCTCGCCAATCGTGTCGTACTCCGCGCTGCCCTGGAACGCGCACTCGCGCGTACGGCCGTGAACGACAAGCGCGGCGATGCCGGCGCTTTCGGCAACGCGCGCCAGGCGAACGGCGTTGCGGCTCGAGCGGCTCCAGCCCGTGCGCATCTTGAGCGTGACCGGCACGCCCGCCGCCGCGACCACGGCATCGAGAATCGCGGCGACCAGCGGCTCATCGCGCATCAGCGCCGAGCCGGCGGCGACATTGCACACCTTCTTGGCCGGGCAGCCCATGTTGATGTCGATGATCTGAGCGCCGCGGTCGATGTTGTAGCGGGCGGCGTCGGCCATCTGCGACGGATCCGCGCCTGCGATCTGGACGATGATCGGATCGGATTCGCCGGAATGATCGGTGCGGCGCCGCGATTTCGCGGTGTCCCGCAACCTGGGATCGGACGCAACCATCTCCGACACCGCGAGGCCCGCGCCCAGCCGTCTGCACAACCGGCGGAACGGACGATCGGTGACGCCGGCCATGGGCGCGACGACGAGGTTGTTCTCGATGAGATGATTGCCGATATACACAACGGAATTTGAAGCGCGAAGGGAGCGGATTATAACCAGTTTGCGCGCCGCGGTGTCAGCACGTTCGTCGGTTTTTATTTTCGCGCCCGCGTTGTTGAAAAAAAACGACAGCGCATTTCGCGCGGGCTGTGTGCGCCAACGCACATCAGCGCGCTTGCAAACCTCCGCGCGCCCGGCGACACCGGTTGAGCGCAGCCGCTTCAGTGCACTCCGAAAAGCATCGCCCGCGTGAACGAACGTTTCAGCGGAGGAATCGCGTCCATCAAAGTGAGCGCCAACCCGCGCGGCCAGCGTAGCAGCGGCGCGTCGTTCCCGAACGCGCCGAGCAGGCCGTGCGTGAATGCGACGCCCGACCATCGATCAGGCAGACGTCGACGTTCGTAGCGCGACATGAGCTCGCGCGCACCAATTTGATCGCGTGGCGTCGCAAGCAACTCCTGCGCCAACTCCCACGCATCTCGGACGCCGAGGTTGAAGCCCTGGCCCGCCACCGGGTGCAGCGCCTGCGCGGCGTTGCCGATCAACACGACGCGCTCGGCGCCGACGCCGATCGCGACGTCGAGCGACAACGGAAAGCTGCGGCGCGCGGCGATTCGCTCGAAGGTGCCGACCCGCGTGCCGAAGCGTTCGGCGAGGCGCGCCAGGAACTCGTCTTCGGGCAACGCGAGCAACGCAGGCGCGTCGCGTGGAGTTGTGGTCCACACCAAACCGTAATGGTCGCCTTCAGGCAACAGCGCCATTGGGCCTTCCGGCGTAAAGCGTTCGTAGGCGAGGCCCTGATGCGGGGCGCGCATCCAGACCTGCGCGACCAGCGCCACGTGACCGTAGTCGTGGCGATGACGCCGGACGCCTTCGACCACCCCGCCACCGCCGTCGGCTGCGACGGCGAGTCGCGCCGTCCAGTCCGAGACCGCACCGTCGCGCCGGCCCGACGCCGACGCGAACGCGGGCGTGGAGTAGATGCGCTCCACGACGAACTCGTGCTGCACCTGCACACCGCCGCGCGCCAGTGCCGCGTCGAGCGCCGCCTGCAAGGCGCGGTAGCTCACCACGTAGCCGAGCGCGGGCACGCCCTGCTCGCGCGCCTCGAGTCGCGCACGCCCGAATCCGCCGCGCTGCGAAATGTCGATGCCGGTGATCGGTGTGACCGCATCGGCTTGCGCCGCGAGCGTCGGCCACACCCCCAACCTTTCATAAATCAGGCGCGAACCGTGCGAAAGGGCCAGCGAGCGGTCGCCGCGCGCGACGGCGCCGGCCTTGCGCGCGTCGAGCGCGACCACGTCGATGTCGTCGGCCGCGAGCGCCAGCGCGAGCGTGGCGCCGACCGGGCCAGCGCCGGCGATGACCACATCGTGGAGCATGGCCGGGCTAGAGCGGCGCGGGGATCAGCGCACGCATGCGGCCTGGACATCGGCCACGGTCTTGGGGGTCGCCGCGGTGAGGTTGTCGTTGCCGGCGGGGGTGACCAACACGTCGTCCTCGATGCGCACGCCGATGTCCCAGAATTCCTCGGGGACGTTGTCGCCGGGGCGAATGTAGCAGCCGGGCTCGACGGTGAGTAGCATCCCGGGTTCCAGCGCGCGCGACTCGCCGTTGACTCGATACAACCCGACATCGTGGACGTCGAGTCCGAGCCAGTGGCCGGCGCGGTGCATATAGAACTGCTTGTAGGCGCCGGACTCGAGCACGCCGTCGAGCGATCCCTTGCACAGGCCGAGGTCGATGAGTCCCTGCGCCAGGACGCGCTCGGCGACCTCGTGGTAGTCGCGGAAGACGCGGCCGGGACGCACCGCATCGATGCAGTCGAGCTGCGCCTTCAGCACCAGTTCGTATACCGCGCGCTGCGGGCCGGTGAATTTGCCATTGACCGGAAACGTGCGCGTGATGTCCGAGGCATAGCCGTCGAACTCGCATCCCGCGTCGATCAGCAGCAGATCCGAAGCCTGCGTCTGGCGATTATTGTCGCGGTAATGGAGCACGCAGGCATTGGGCCCGGAGGCGACGATGGACGGATACGCGACCGCCTGCGCGCCGGAGCTCAGGAACTCGTGCGCCAGCTCGGCCTCGACCTGGTATTCGAACCATCCGGGGCGCGTGCGCTCCATGGCGCGTCGATGCGCACGGCTCGAGATCTCGGCGGCGCGGCGCAGGCAGCGAAGCTCGTGCTCGTCCTTGTACAGGCGCATCGCCGCCAGCGGCGCCCGCGCGTCGACGATGGTCTCCGGCGCGGCGATTCCGGTGCGCACGCGGTTGCGCACTTCGTTGAGCCCTTTGGTGATCGCCTCGTCCCAGTGCGCGTACAGGCCGACCGGCGTGTAGACCGCGCGGCGGTCGCCGGCCAGCTCAGGGAATTTCTCCGGCAGCTCGCCGATCGAGTACGCCTCGTCGAAGCCGAAGATTTCGCGCGCCGCATCGGGCCCGTAGCGAAAGCCGTCCCAGATCTCCCGCTCCAGATTCTTGTCGCGGCAGAACAGGATCTGCCTGGAATCGCCTTCGTCGCCGCCGGCCACGAGCACGACCACCGCCTCGGGCTCGGCGAAGCCGCTCAGATAATAGAAATTGCTGTCCGGACGGTATGGGAAGTGCGTATCCGCGTTGCGTATCGCTTCCGGCGCGGTCGGGATCGCGGCGATACCGCCGCCGGTCTGGCGCCTCATCTCTTCGATCAGGCGCGCGCGGCGCGCGCGGTGGTGCTGGTGGTTGTAGTTCATCGCGATGAAGTTACCCACGGGCGAGTGCTCTCATTATATGCGAGAGCTGCCGCCTTCTCTTGCGGTAATATGGCCGGCGTGACATCGCCGCCGACCGATCCCGCCGGCGCGCAGCATGCGGGCATCCGCGATGCCAAGCGCGCAATGCGCGATCGGGTGCTTGCGGCCCGCGACGCCCTTTCCCCCGCCACGCGCCACGCCGCCGGCGCGGCCATTGCCGCTTCGCTCGAGGCTCGCCCGGATTTCCGCGCCGCCAGCGTCGTTCTGCTTACGCTTCCGTTCGGTAACGAATGGGATGCATCGCTGCTCGTCGCTTCGGCGCTTGCGTCGGGACGCACCGTCGTGCTGCCGCGTGTGAACACGAGCGAGCGCGTGCTCGAGCTCTTCGCGCTCACCGATCTGGCGCGGGATGTCGAAGCGGGCTACCGCGGCATTCCCGAGCCGCGCCTGCATTGCGGATCGATCGCGCCGGATGCCATCGAGTGGATCATGGTTCCCGGCGTGGCTTTCGACCTGCGCTGCCGGCGCCTCGGCTACGGGGGCGGCTACTACGACCGCCTGATGATCTCGTTGCCTACGCGTGCGCCGCGCGTCGGCGCCGCCTTCGACGTGCAGATCGTCGACGAAGTGCCGGTCACAGCGCACGATCTCGAGGTCGATGCCGTGGTGAGCGAAGCCCGCACGCTGGTCCGCGCGCAGCGTGAAGGTATGTCGTGAGCGTGCGCCGGCAGGCGTTCAGCGCGCTATCGGTCACGCTCGCGATCCAGGCATTCACGTCGCTTGCCGCCACATCGACGTCGGTTCTGGCGCCGGAAATCGCCCGCGAGGCGGGGTTGAGCCCGACGCTCATCGGCGTGTTCGTCGCCATGCTCTACGTCGGCGGAATGATTGCAAGCCTCGCCTCCGGCGGCTTCATCGAGCGCTACGGCCCGATTCGCGTCTCGCAGTTCTGCGTCGCCCTCTGCGTGTGCGGCCTGGCTCTGATCACCGGGCCGCTGTGGGCACTCATGCTGGCGCCGGTCGTCATCGGGCTCGGCTACGGCCCGATCACCCCGGCATCGTCGCACTTGCTCTCGCGCACCGCCTCGCCCGCGTCGATGGCGCTTACTTTCTCGATCAAGCAGACCGGCGTTCCGCTGGGCGCCGCGCTGGCGGGCGCGCTGCTGCCGGTCGTCGCGTTGAATTACGGCTGGCGCGTGGCGATATTCGCGACCGCCGCGCTGGGCATTGTGATCGCGCTGGTCTCGCAACCGATGCGAGCCGCGCTCGACGTCGGCCTCACGCGCGAGCATCGCGTATCGCTGCGGCGCCTGTTTTCGCCGCTGAGGGTCGTTATGCACCACGCCACGCTGGTCGAGCTGACGCTCACCGGCTTCGTCTACGCAGCGACGCAGGTCTGCCTGCTGAGCTTCCTCGTGGTCTATCTCAATCACGAGGTCGGCCAGACGCTGGTGAGCGCCGGACTGGTGCTGGCGGCGGCGACGGTCGGCGGCATCGTCGGTCGCGTCAGCTGGGGCATCGTCGCCGATCGCTGGATCGCGCCCAGGCGCATGCTGGGCGCGCTCGGCGTTGTCGCCGGCGCCTGCGCGATCATCGTCGCCACCTTCGATCCGTCATGGCCGAAGGCTGCCGAGATCGCGGTATGCGCGCTGTTCGGAATGACCGCGATTGGCTGGAACGGCGTGCAACTTGCTGAAGTCGCACGCCATTCGCCGCGCGGCAAGGCGGGTGCAATCACCGGCGCGTCGGGCTTCATCACGTTTGCCGGAGTCGTCGTCGGGCCGCCGATCTTCGCGCTCCTCGCTGCGCTCACGGGCAGCTACGCGATCGGCTTCGTGGCGACGGGGCTGGTCAGCCTCGGTTGCGGCGTATGGCTGCTACGCAGGGGGGCCTGACCGGCGCCCAATCACCTCGACACCTCGAAATGCGGCGTTTGAAGCCCGGCATCGCCGCGTGGTATCGTAAATCAAAAGGAGTTCCCCGCGTGCGGGCAGCAGCGCACGCCGTGGCCGACCCGACGCCCACAATTCGCAACGGTTCCACGCACGTCCCGCCATCGTTTTCGCCGTTGCCGCCAGGAGATAAGCGCCATGGACATGAAACCCGATGTCGATCCGCAGGAAACAAAGGAGTGGCTGGACGCCATCGACGGAGTGCTCGAGCACGAAGGCCCCGAGCGCGCGTACTACTTGATAGAACAGGTCATCGACAAGTCGCGCCGTTCCGGCGCGCGCGTGCCGTTCTCGGCGAACACCGCCTATATCAACACGATTCCGGTCGACAAGCAGGTGCGGATTCCTGGCGACCAGGCGATCGAGCATCGCATCCGTTCCTACGTGCGATGGAACGCCATGGCCATGGTGATACGCGCCAACAAGAACACCAACGTCGGCGGCCACATCGCCAGCTACGCGTCGGCGGCGACGCTCTACGACGTCGGTTTCAATCATTTCTGGCACGCGCCCTCCGCCGAGCACGGCGGCGACCTGGTATTCGTGCAGGGCCATTCCGCGCCAGGCGTCTATGCGCGCGCCTACATGCTGGGCCGCCTCACCCTGGAGCAGATGGACAATTTCCGGCAGGAGGTCGACGGCAAGGGCATCTCATCGTATCCGCACCCCTGGCTGATGCCCGATTTCTGGCAATTCCCGACAGTGTCGATGGGCCTCGGGCCGCTGATGGCGATCTATCAGGCGCGTTTCATGAAATACCTGCAGGACCGCGGCCTGGCCAAGACCGAAGGCCGCAAGGTCTGGTGCTTCTGCGGCGACGGCGAGATGGACGAGCCCGAGTCGATGGGCGCGATCGGCATGGCCGCGCGTGAGAATCTCGACAACCTGATTTTCGTCATCAATTGCAACCTGCAGCGCCTCGACGGTCCGGTGCGTGGCAACGGCAAGATCATTCAGGAGCTGGAAGCGGAGTTCCGCGGCGCCGGCTGGAACGTGATCAAGGTCGTCTGGGGCACGCACTGGGATGCGCTGCTCGCCCGCGACAAGGACGGCATCCTCATGCGCAGGATGATGGAATGCGTCGACGGCGAATACCAGACCTTCAAGTCGAAGGACGGCGCATATGTGCGCGAGTATTTCTTCAACACGCCGGAGTTGAAGGAGCTGGTCGCGGACTGGTCCGACTCGGACATCTGGAACTTGAACCGCGGCGGCCACGACCCGCACAAGGTCTACGCGGCCTTCCACGCGGCGGTCAATCACAAGGGCCAGCCGACGCTACTCCTGCCCAAGACCATAAAGGGCTACGGCATGGGCGAATCGGGCGAGGCGCAGAACATCACCCACCAGCAGAAAAAGATGTCGATCGAGTCGATCCGCCGTTTCCGCGACCGCTTCCAGATCCCGGTGGCGGAAGACAAGCTCGAAGAAATGCCGCTGGTCAACTTTCCGCCCGGCTCGCCCGAGGCCGAATACATGAAAGCGCGGCGCATGGACCTCGGCGGCTATCTACCGTCACGGCGCATGAAGTCCGAGGCGCTCAACATTCCGCCGCTGTCGACCTTTGAGCGTTTCCTCAAGAGCACCGAGGACCGTCAGATCTCGACCACGATGGCGTTCGTGCAGATCCTGCAGACGCTGATCCGCGACAAGAATATAGGCAGGCGTATCGTCCCCATCGTTCCCGACGAATCGCGTACCTTCGGCATGGAAGGCATGTTCCGCCAGCTCGGCATCTGGAACCAGTTGGGCCAGCTGTACACGCCGCAGGACGCCGACCAGTTGATGTTCTACAAGGAAACCAAGGACGGGCAGATTCTCCAGGAGGGCATCAACGAACCGGGCGCGATGTGCGACTGGATCGCCGCGGCGACGAGCTATTCGACGCACGGCGTGCCGATGATCCCGTTCTACATCTTCTACTCGATGTTCGGCTTCCAGCGCGTTGGCGATCTCGCCTACGCCGCCGGCGACATGCGCTCGCGCGGCTTCCTGCTGGGCGGCACCGCGGGGCGCACTACGCTCAACGGCGAGGGACTGCAGCACGAGGACGGGCATTCGCACCAGATCTCGGCGACGGTGCCTAATTGCGTCTCCTACGATCCGACCTTCGGCTACGAGATCGCTGTCATCGTCCAGGACGGACTGCGCCGCATGGTCGCCGAGCAGGAAGACGTCTACTACTACATCACCGTGATGAACGAGAACTACACGCAGCCGGCGATGCCGAAGGGCGCCGAGGCGAACATCCTCAAGGGCATGTACCTGCTGCAATCGGGGGGCGAAAAGGCCGACAAGGGTAGCAAATCGAAGGCGCCGCGCGTGCAGCTGCTGGGCTCCGGCGTAATTCTGCGCGAGTCCATCGCGGCCGCCGAGATGCTGCGCAAGGACTGGGGCGTCGAATCGGACGTCTGGGGATGCCCGTCGTTCGTCGAGCTCGCACGCGACGGCAACTCGGTGGCGCGCTGGAACATGCTCAATCCCACCGCCAAACCGCGCGTTGCGCACGTCACGACCTGCCTCGCCGATACCCAGGGTCCCGTCATCGCGTCGACCGACTACGTGCGCGCGTTCGCCGACCAGATCCGCGCGTTCGTGCCGCGCCGCTACGTGGTGCTCGGCACCGACGGGTACGGTCGCTCCGACACGCGCGAGAAGCTGCGACGTTTTTTCGAGGTCGATCGCGATTACATTACGGTCGCGGCGCTCAAGGCCCTCGCCGATGAGGGCACGCTGCCGGCCGCGAAGGTGGCGGAGGCGCTCGCCAAATACGGGATCGATTCCGCGAGGCCGGCGCCATGGACGGTTTGAGAGTCTGGCATGCAGCGGAGCGCGCGATGAGCGCCGCCGGGCCGCCCCTACGGGCTCGCCCCCCTTTGGGGGGAGGTCGCGCAGCGACTTCGGGGGGAGACGCATGAGCGCGGTTGAGGTCAAGGTCCCGGACATCGGCGATTTTCAGGACGTGCCGGTGATCGAGGTGCTGGTCAAGGCCGGCGACACGGTCAAGGCCGAGGACTCGCTCGTGACGCTCGAATCCGACAAGGCGACCATGGACGTGCCGGCGCCGAGCGCCGGCGTCGTCAAGGAACTCAGAGTCAAAGTCGGCGACAAGGTGCGCGAAGGCAGCGTGATCCTGGTCATCGACGCCGCGGGCTCCGCGGCGGCGGCGGCGCCGAAATCGTCCCCGGCGCCGGCGGCGGCCGCCGCGAAGCCGACGCCAGCCGCGGCACCGGCGGCGGCACCCGCCCCCGCGCCGTCGAAAGCATCCCAGCCCGGCGCGCTCACCGTGGTGAAGGTCCCCGACATTGGCGACTTCACCGACGTGCCCGTCATCGAGGTGTTCGTCAAAGTCGGTGACACGGTCAAGGCCGAGGATTCGCTGGTCACGCTCGAATCCGACAAGGCAACCATGGACGTGCCCGCGCCCAGCGCCGGCGTGGTCCGCGAGATCAAGGTCAAGGCCGGCGACAAGGTGAGCGAAGGCACTGCCCTACTGACGCTGGAAAGCGCAGACGCGAGCGCGGGGGCCAGCCAGGCGCCGGTCGCGTCCACACCATCGCCTGCGCCGGCCAGCGCGCCTTCGATGCCGAAGCCACCGGACGTCCCGCCGGTCGCCGCCCCTTCCGTGGCCGCGGCGTCGATCGATCCCGCCGCGTTCAGGAATGCGCATGCGTCGCCGTCGGTTCGCGCGTTCGCTCGCGAACTCGGCGTCGATCTGTCTCGCGTAAAGGGGAGCGGGCCGAAGGATCGAATCCTGCTCGAGGATATCCAGAAATTCGTCAAGGGCGTGATGGGCTGCGCCGCGTCAGGCGCCGGCTCGGGCGCAGCCCCAGCCGGCGGGGGAGAGGCCTTGGGATTGCTGCCGTGGCCCAAGGTCGACTTCGCCAAGTTCGGCGCGATCGAATCCAAGCCGCTGTCGCGCATCAAGAAGATCTCCGGGGCCAACCTGCACCGCAACTGGGTGATGATCCCGCACGTCACCAATCACGACGACGCCGACATCACCGATCTGGAAGCGTTTCGCGTCCAGCTCAACAAGGAGAACGAGAAATCCGGGCTCAAGGTCACCATGCTCGCCTTCCTCATCAAGGCCAGCGTGTCGGCGCTGCGCAAATTTCCCGAGTTCAACGCCTCGCTTGACGGCGACAACCTCATCTACAAGCAGTACTTCAACATCGGCTTCGCCGCCGACACGCCGAACGGTCTGGTGGTCCCGGTGATCAAGAATGCCGACCAGAAAGGCATCGTCGCCATCGCCAAGGAAATGGGCGAGCTCTCGGCGAAGGCACGCGAAGGCAAGCTCGGACCGGCCGACATGCAGGGCGGCTGTTTTTCGATCTCGAGCCTGGGCGGCATCGGCGGCACGTATTTCACGCCGATCATCAACGCGCCGGAAGTCGCGATCCTCGGCGTGTGCCGGTCGAGCACGCGCCCGGTGTGGAACGGCAAGGAGTTCACGCCGAGGCTGATCCTGCCGCTGTCGCTGTCGTGGGATCATCGCGTGATCGACGGCGCGTCGGCGGCACGATTCAACAGCTACCTGATCGCGCTGCTCGGCGACATGCGGCGCGTGATGCTCTAGGCCGCGACGATGCCGACCATCGAAGTCAAGGTGCCCGACATCGGCGATTTCACCGACGTTCCGGTGATCGAGGTGTTGGTCAAGGCGGGCGACACCGTCAAGGCCGAGGATTCGCTGGTCACGCTCGAGTCCGACAAGGCGACGATGGACGTTCCGGCGCCAAGCGCGGGCGTGGTCAAGGAAGTGCGCGTGAAGGCGGGCGACAAGCTCTCCGAGGGCAGCGTCGTGTTGGTGCTGGAGAGCGCTGCGGCGGATGCGCCGGCCGCCGTCCCCGGCAAGGCGCCCACCGCATCGGCCGCGACGCCCGCGCCAGCCGCGGCCGCGTCCCCGCCGAAAACGCCGCCTGCTGCCGTCGCGCCGCCTGCCATTCCCGCAGCCGCCTCGGCGTACACCGGCAAGGTCGACATCGAATGCGAGATGGCCGTGCTCGGCGCGGGGCCCGGGGGTTACAGCGCCGCGTTTCGCAGCGCCGACCTCGGCATGAAGACCGTGCTGGTCGAACGTTATGCAACCCTCGGCGGCGTGTGCCTGAACGTCGGTTGCATTCCCTCGAAGGCACTCCTGCACGTCGCGGCGGTGATGGACGAAGTGGCGGCACTGGGCGAGCACGGCATCGCGTTCGGCGCACCCAAGGTCGACCTCCCAAAGCTGCTCGGCTGGAAGAATAAGGTCGTCGGCAAGCTCACCGGCGGATTGTCCGGCATGGCCAAGGCGCGCAAGGTCGACGTCGTACGCGGCGTCGGAACCTTCCTCGACGCGCATCATCTCGAAGTCGAAGCCACCGACGGCTCCGGCCAGGAGCGCACCGGCGCGAAAAAAGTCGTGCGCTTCCAGAAGGCGATCATCGCAGCGGGCTCGCAGTCGGTGCGCCTTCCGTTCGTGCCCGACGATCCGCGCATCGTCGACTCCACCGGCGCGCTGCTGCTGCAATCGGTGCCCAAGCGCATGCTGGTCGTCGGCGGCGGCATCATCGGACTGGAAATGGGAACGGTGTACTCGAGCCTGGGCTCGCGGCTCGACGTGGTCGAGATGCTCGACGGGCTCATGCAGGGCGCCGACCGCGATCTGGTCAAGGTGTGGGAGAAGATGAACAAGCCGCGCTTCGACCGCGTGATGCTCAAGACCAAGACCGTCGCGGTCGAGGCGAAAAAGGACGCGGTCTACGTGAGTTTCGAGGGCGAGCAGGCTCCCAATGGCGCGCAGCCGTACGACATGGTGCTGCTCGCGGTCGGGCGCAGTCCCAACGGCAGGAAGATCGGCGCCGAGAAGGCTGGCGTGGCCGTGACCGATCGCGGATTCGTCCCGGTCGACGCCCAGATGCGGACCAACGTCGCGCACATCTTCGCGATCGGCGATATCGTCGGCCAGCCGATGCTGGCGCACAAGGCGGTGCACGAAGGGCACGTCGCGGCGGAAGTCGCGGCCGGCCACAAGTCGTTCTTCGACGCGCGCGTGATCCCGTCGGTGGCATACACCGACCCCGAAGTCGCATGGGTCGGCGTCACCGAGGACGAGGCTAAGACCAAGGGCATGAAGGTCCAAAAAGGCCTGTTCCCGTGGGCCGCGTCGGGTCGCGCCATCGCCAACGGCCGCGACGAAGGATTCACCAAGCTCCTGTTCGACGAGACGACGCACCGCATCGTCGGAGGCGGCATCGTCGGCACGCACGCGGGCGATCTCATCAGCGAACTCGCGCTCGCGGTCGAGATGGGCGCGGACGCGGTCGACATCGGCAGAACCATCCATCCGCATCCGACGCTCGGCGAATCGGTCGGGCTTGCCGCGGAAGCATTCGAGGGCGTGTGCACCGACCTGCCGCCGGTGCGGAAAAAGCCGTGACACAAGACGAGAAGAAGCGCGCGGTCGCGCGCGAAGCGATCAAGTACGTCGTGCCCGGCGCCTACGTCGGCGTGGGTAGCGGGTCGACCGCAGACTACTTCATCGACGAGCTCGCCGGCATGAAGGGCCGCATCAAAGGCGCGGTGGCCAGCTCGACGCGCACCGCCGACCGGCTGCGCGGCCACGGCATCGACGTCGTCGAGCTCGCCGACGTCGACCATCTTCCGGTGTACATCGACGGCGCCGACGAGACCACCGAGCACGGCGCGATGATCAAGGGTGGAGGCGGCGCGCTGACGCGCGAAAAGATCGTCGCCGCCGCCGCGGAGAAGTTCGTGTGCATCGTTGACGATTCCAAGCTGGTCGGCGTGCTCGGCGATTTCCCCCTGCCGGTCGAAGTGATCCCGATGGCGCGCAGCATCGTCGCGCGCGACCTGGTGAAGCTCGGCGGCGCGCCGCAGCTGCGCGAGCACTTCGTCACCGACAACGGCAACCTTATCCTCGACGTCGAGGACATGCGCATCCTGAACCCCGCCGAGCTCGAGGGCCAGATCAACCACATCGTGGGCGTCGTCACCAACGGGTTGTTCGCGCGCCGCGGCGCCGACGTGATCCTGGTCGGCTCCGATGCCGGCGTGCGCACGCTCGACGCGCACAAGTTCTAGCAGAGCGCTGTCCTTCCGAGCGGTCGCGAGGACTGTGCTGTTGCGTGCCTTTGCGACAACGGCTACAGCGGATTCCTCGCCGCTCCGTACCTCGGAATGACAAGCCCGTCATACTGAAGCGAAGCGGACGGGCGCGCCCCCGACGCATCTGCACTACAATGCGGGCGTGAACGATCTCGCTGTGCCCGGACTGGGCACCTCCGCTGACGTCGGCGCCTATATGAAAGGCGTCGGCGAGGCTGCGCGCGCCGCTTCGATTGAGCTCGCGCGCGCGGACACGCTCGCCAAGAACACCGGGCTGCTGGCGATCGCCCGCGCCATCCGCCGCGATGAGGCGAAGCTGATCGCCGCCAACGCGCGTGACATCGCGGCCGCGCGCGCCGCCGGCTCCGACGCCGCCTTCGTCGATCGCCTGACGCTCACGCCCAAGTCGGTGGCGGCGATGGCCGAGGGTCTCGAGCAGATCGCCGCGCTGCGCGATCCCGTGGGCGAGATCACGGGACTACGCTTCCAGCCGAGCGGCATCCAGGTCGGCAAAATGCGCGTTCCGCTCGGCGTGATCGGCATCATCTATGAGTCGCGTCCCAACGTCACCGCCGACGCGGCGGCGCTGTGCCTCAAGGCCGGCAACGCGTGCATCCTGCGCGGCGGGTCCGAGGCGATGGCGAGCAACCAGGCGATCGCGGCGTGCGTGCGCGAAGGCCTCGCGGCCGCGGGTCTGCCCGAAACCGCAGTGCAGGTGATCTCCACCGCCGACCGCGCCGCGGTGGGACATCTGCTCGCCGACGAGCGCCACGTCGACGTCATCGTTCCGCGCGGAGGGAAAGGGCTCATCGAGCGCGTCGTGCGCGAATCGAAGGTACCGGTTATCAAGCATCTCGACGGCGTGTGCCATGTGTATATCGACGAGCACGCCGACGTCGACATGGCGGTGCGCATCGCCGACAACGCCAAGACGCAGCGCTACAGTCCGTGCAATACGATGGAGACGCTGCTCGTGCACGCCGGCATCGCCGCGCGGGTGCTGCCGCGGCTGTGCGCGATCTATCTCGCCAAGGGTGTCGAGCTGCGCGGCGACGAGCGCGCGCGAGCCCATGTGTCGGGGATGAAAACAGCGACCGAGCAGGACTGGTCCACCGAATACCTTGCGCCGATCCTGGCGGTGCGGGTGGTCGACAGCCTCGACGCGGCAATCGGTCACATCGCGCGCTATGGCTCACAGCACACCGACGCCATCGTCACCGGGCACCACGGCAATGCCATGCGCTTCCTGCGCGAAGTCGACTCGAGTTCGGTGCTGGTCAACGCGTCGACGCGCTTCGCCGACGGCTTCGAATACGGTCTGGGCGCCGAGATCGGCATCTCGACCAACAAGCTGCACGCGCGGGGTCCGGTCGGACTCGAAGGATTGACCAGCGAGAAGTGGATCGTGCTCGGCAGCGGGCAGATACGAAGCTGAACGCTCAAGCCTGTCATTCCGAGCGCGGCGGGAATCGGCTTGAGGCGTCGACAGACCTTCAACAGCGCATCCTCGTTCGCTATCGCTCCGCGGAATGACATGAACTGAATGTCGTCGTCGGTCACCCTGTCCATTGTCACCAACACCGCGATTGCCGCGGCCAAGGGCTTCGGCTGGTTCGTCACGGCGTCGCCGACGCTGTTCGCCGAGACCATCCATTCGCTCGCCGACGTCGCCAACCAGGTACTGCTCAAGGTCGGCGAGGTGCGCGGCGGCGCCGGACCCGACGCCACGCATCCCTTCGGGCGTGGGCAGGAGAAATTTTTCTGGGCGCTGGTCTCCGCGGTGAGCGTGTTTTTCATCGGATGCGGCGTCAACGTCTATCACGGCGTCGACGCGCTGCGGGCGGGCCACGCCGTCGAGCCATTCACGCCGCTGGTCGTAGGCCTGCTCGTATTCGCGCTCGTCCTGGAGTCCTTCACCTTAGTGGTAGCGATGCGCGAGATCGGCGGCTGGCAAGGATTGCGCGAGAATCGCACCAACACCACCGTGCTCGCGGTGGTGCTCGAGGACGCGGTGGCGCTGCTCGGCATTGCGCTGACGCTTATCGTCGCGGGCGTCTCGTACGTGCTCGGCCCACGGCCTGAATTCGACGCGGCGGTGGCGATCGCCGTGGGCGTGATGCTGGGAGCGATGGCCATCTTCCTCGCCGCGCTCAACCGCAAGCTCCTTATCGACGCGTCCGACCCCGAGGTGAACCGTATGGCGGCAGCTTTTTTCGCGGATCACGCGCTGAAGGCCGAGGTGAGTTCGGTGGTGGTCGACGATGGCCACAGCATCGTGTTTGTGCGCGTTCCGAACCCGGTGGCCTCCGGCGCCGGGCCGAGCGGAGCGACTGCCCCCGCAAGTGACCCGGCTTTCGACTCGATCGCGCTCGCCGACGCGCTGAAGCGCCGCGCGCGGGCCGCAGGAACGACTATCGACCAGGTCTACTGGCAGCGCGCCTGACGCGGGGTCCGGGCGCGCGGGTTATCGCCGCACGGGACGCATCCGCACCATTCGACCGCGCTCAGAACGAGCGCGGCATCCCCAGCACGTGCTCGCCCACGTAGGAGAGCACCAGGTTGGTCGAGATCGGCGCTACCTGGTACAGGCGCGTCTCGCGGAACTTGCGCTCGACGTCGAACTCGCAGGCGAAGCCGAATCCACCGTGAGTCTGCAGGCACGCGTTGGCGGCTTCCCACGATGCCTTGGCGGCGAGCAGCTTCGCCATGTTGGCTTCGGCGCCGCAGGGCTCCCGCGCGTCGAACAGCGAGCACGCGCGAAAGCGCATCAGGTTCGCCGCCTCGATCTCGATGTAGCTCTCGGCAATGGGAAATTGCACCGCCTGGTTCCTGCCGATCGGGCGATCGAACACGACGCCCTCGCTCGCGTAGCGACGCGCCTTGTCGACAAACCACCAGCCGTCGCCGATGCACTCGGCCGCGATGAGCGTGCGCTCTGCATTGAGCCCGTCGAGGATGTAGCGGAAGCCCTTGCCTTCCTCGCCGATGAGATTGTCGGCGGGGATCTCGAAGTCGTCGAAAAAAACCTCGTTGGTCTCGTGATTGACCATGTTTGGAATCGGTCGCACGGTCATCTTGCCGCGCGCCTTCCCGTTGCGGGTGTCGCGAAGATCGACAAGGAACACGCTCATTCCATCGGCCTTGCGCTTCACCTCGGAGAACGCGGAGTCGAAGTCCTTGCACAGCGCGCGCACCGCATCGCGCAGGTCCTGGTAGCCGTCCGGGGGAGGAATCGCGTTCATTGGAAATCCTCCTGCAGCAAAAAGGCTAGGCGCGCGCCGGCCCGCGGTGCGCGCGAATCCAGGCGAGCCAGAGTGTCGCCGCCGCGACCACCACCAGCAGCGGCAGCGCGCCCAGGTTCATCCGCTCCCAGCCGGCCGCGCTGACCAGCGCACCCGACGAGAACGACGACACCAGCATCACCGTGAACACGATGGCGTCGTTGACGCCCTGGGTCTTCGCCTTCTCGGCCGGCGTGTAGGTTTCGGTG
>JBDTZQ010000087.1:0-12802 GCA_040005035.1 Betaproteobacteria bacterium
GCGGGATCGCGCGGTCGGACATCACCCACATCAGCATGTGCGTCGACTCGGGCATTAATGACACGAAATCCCAGAAAGTGTCGTGCGCCGACGCCGCCTGCGGCATTCCGTGGTGTGGCTCGGGCTTGACCGCGTGGATCAGGTCGGGGAACTTCATTGCATCCTGAATGAAGAACACCGGAATGTTGTTGCCTACGAGGTCGAAGTTGCCTTCGTCGGTGTAGAACTTGACCGCGAAGCCGCGCACATCGCGCGCGGTGTCGGTCGAGCCACGCTCACCCGCGACCGTCGAGAAGCGTACGAATACTGGCGTCTTCTTCCCAGCCTCGGCGAACAGGGACGCCCGCGTTAGGTCACCCAGCGGCTTGTAGCACTCGAAGTAACCGTGCGCTCCCGAGCCGCGCGCGTGCACGATGCGCTCGGGGATGCGCTCGTGATCGAAGTGCGTGATTTTCTCGCGCAGGATGAAATCCTCGAGCAGCGTCGGCCCGCGCAATCCGCCCTTGAGCGAGTTCTGATTGTCCGCGATCGGTACGCCCTGGTTGGTGGTGAGGCGCTGCCCGCCCGAGTCCACACGTACGCGGTCGAGTGGGCCGTTGCCGGGGTTGAAGCCGGCGGCCGGCTTGCCGGTGCCGAGTTTCTCGGAAGCATTCGCCTCGCTGAGCGTGCTCGACGTGACGATGGGGTCGGGCGGCGCAACGGACTGTCCCATCGCAGGCGTGCGTGACTTGGCGCCGAACTCCGAGGGCTTGGCGGCATTGAACGGGAAGGCGCTCGCCAGCTCCTGCGTTCCGGCCATTTTCGCGGTCGCGAGGTCGGCGGACGCCGACGTGACACGCGGATGCGCCGGGCCGCTCGCGGTCGAGCGCGCGCTGCTGCGATCGGAGCCGTCTCTCGCTGTTTTGGCGGAAGTGCTTTTCTGGCGGGAGGACGTAGGTTTAGCTTTGTTGCGGGTGGAGCGGGCCATGGCGCGGATCCTTGCGGTCGTTGAAGCATTTGCATGCGAGCGTCGGGCAGCAGGACGCCACGCCGATCTCCTTTGATACGTGACGTCTGCATGGCCGCGTATCGGCGAAACGACTATTTGGCTGTAGGAGCCTTCGGCGCAAGGATTGCCGCGGTGGCTCTCAGGCATGCACAGCGTCGGCAAGAATTTCCGGAACCACGTCGCACAACTCTCGCGCCAGATAGCCGATCGGTCCGCGCCGGCGTCGCAACAACGCGCCGGACCGCGCATGCGTCAGCACGCCCCACGCGACAGCCTGGTCCGCCGCGCCGCCACGCGCCGCGAGCCCCGCGATGATTCCGGCCAGAACGTCGCCCGACCCCGACATGGCCAGGCCGGCGTCCTCGCCGTCGTGCATCCAGGGTCGCGCCGGCGGTGCGGCGATGTAGGTGAGGGAACCCTTGAGGGCGACGACGGCGTCGCAAGCCGCAGCGCAGCCGGTGGCCGCGGAAAGCGGATCGGATTCGATCGCTTCCCGGGTGGTGCGCATGAGCTTCGCCATCTCACCCGCGTGCGGAGTGAGGACCGTCGGCAGCGTGAAACGGACTCGGTGCCTGGACGGCGTCGGTCGCGCAACGCTCAGCGCGGCGGCGTCGAGCACGACGGTGGCGTCAAGGTCCGCGCCGATCCGTCGGAGCAGCGTGCGCACGAAGCGAGCGGTCGCGGGCACATCCGCCATGCCGGGCCCGATCAGTACGGCATCCGCGCGGTCCAGGTCGAGCCCGGCGGCAGCGCCGGCCCGCACCGCTCCACGTGCGTCTTCCGCAAGTGCGATGACCCGCGACTCCGGCACCGCGATCGCGACCGCGAGCGCGACCGAGCGCACGGTGGCGATGGTCAGCTTGCCCGCTCCCGCGCGCATCGCTGCCTCGGCGGCGAGAATTACCGCGCCCGGCGTTTCGGGAGAGCCTCCGATCACCCATACGTGGCCGCGCGCTTCCTTGTCGCCCCGGGCCGATGGCTTCGGGAGCGGCCACCGGCGCAGCGCCGCCAGAGTGAGAGCGCGCGTTTTCGGCATTCGAACCTTTGTGTTTTACGACTTCGGCGCCGCCGGACGATCGGGCTCGACGGTGACAGGCGTGCCGGTTTGTTCCAGCGGCACGACGAAGTTGACCAGTCGTGCGACCAGCTTTCCCTGTCTCCCCTTGAGCGGATCGAACTCGTAGGAGGTGATCGAGCAGTTGGGAACGTCCAACTGCCGATCGATTTCGAGAATGTCGGCCTCGCTCATGCGCTCCAGCAGATAGCGCAGGCAGTTGACGACGACCTGATGGCTGACGATGAGCACGCGCTCGCCGCGATGCTCGCGCACGAGCGTGTCGAGCAGGCTGCGCAGGCGCAGGATCACGTCGCACCAGCTTTCGCCTCCGGGCGGCCGGAAGTAGAACTTGCCGACGTGCGCGCGCTGACTGGCGAGATCCGGGTAGCGCTCGATGATTCCGTGGCGAGTGAGCCGGTCGAGGATGCCGAATTCCTTCTCGCGCAAGCGCTCATCGGACATGGGTTTCGGAAGTTCGCCGCCGCTCGCGGCCGCTTCTGCGATCAGCGACGCGGTCTGCAGCGCGCGTATGTAGGGCGAGGCCAGGACGACGCTCGGCCGCCCGGCCGCAGGCAGCTTGCCGAACCATTGGCCCAGCGCGCGCGACTGTTCCTCCCCCAGGCTCGACAGGGGCGTGTCGACGTCGCGAGTCACGATGTCGATGAGCGGCTGCGACGCGCTCTCGGCAGCATCGCGTGCCACGTTGCCGACGCTCTGCCCGTGACGGACGATCCAGAGCGTGCTCGGCCATTTCTGTTCCATGGATTCAGGCGCGGGTGCGAAAGGTGATCGAGTAGCGCAGCGTCCTGGTCGGGAGAAGACTGTGCTGCCAGTCCCATCGTATCGCACCCTGCATCATGTAAAGGGACCGTGGCGCGAGATCGAGCAGCACCATGGCGTCCTTCGGCGCTTTCGAGTCCAGCGGCCGGAAGCGCATCCTTCCCCAGCCAGCGAGCGAGAGCCCGGCGACCACGCCATAGATCGGCTTGTCGCGGTGCCACCCGATCGGCGTGCCCGGTCGATACTCGGTGACCAGCGCGTGGACGAACTGTGCCGGGTCGATCGCCAGACGCGTCGCCACGGTTTGCTGGAGCGTCACGAGGAACGGCGGCAGCGGCCCGCTGGAAAACGTGTCTGCGTCGCCCTTGTCGTAGCGCTCGGTCTCCGATTGCGGATGGAAGTGCACGACGCGCCGCCGAGCGAGATATTGCTGGAAGCGCGCCTCGCGAAAGGGCAGCGGGGCGATGCTTTCGACCAGTTTCGCTTCCTGCGCGGGCGTGATGAATTCCTGCAGGTAGACGAGGCCATGCGGCAGAGGCGCCGGGTTATCGAAAAGCTCGGCTTGCGGGGATGACTGCGGGAACGACATCAGGAGGCCTTGTGCTTGCGCTTGATCACCGAGAAGTCACCGTTAGATTCGAAAGTGGCGAGCTTCACGTCGTTCACCGATTCCACGCCGGCGTCGCGCAGTTTGGCGCGCAGGTCCTCCACGCACATCAGCTGCTCCTTGAGCGCGGATCGGTTTATCCGGCCGTTGCGCACCAGCACGACCATGGGCGCCTCGAGGATGCGTCGCAACCACACATAGCGGAAGGCGAGCCAGTCGACAAGAACGTTCCAGCCGATGATGGTGCCGACAAGCACCATGCCGTCGCTCACGCTCTTGTACTCGCCGGCCATGGCATTCTGCGACGCATCGGCGATGATCACGAGGATCAGGATGTCGGCCATCGCGATCGACCCGATGTCGCGGCGAAGCACGAAGCGGAACAGCGCGTACAGGAACCAGAACATCGCGCTGCCCCGGACGACGAGCTCGAGCGGGTTCATCGTCAACCCGAATACGTTGAACCAGTCGATGTCGGAAAACACTGCGCGGTCGCCTGAGTGGTCGGAGCGTCGAAAGGAAGAAATTACTGCGCCGAACGCCCTGCGCCAATAGGCGAAACCCGCAACCCCATGTAGGACGAAGATCACCAAACTTTTCGTGCTTCGGCCGAATGGCGGCCCGCCGCGTCCGCGTTGGTAGTAGGCTTTCGGAAGCTTCCTGACAAGACGGGCGCAATGAAACGGTCGTCGATGTTCGTCCACCGAGGCGGTGCCAATCTGCTTCCCTGCGCGAGGCTCGCCGTCGCCATCCTGCTGTGCTCGAGCGCAGTGATGGCGAGTTGTGGATCATTGCGGCCGGGGGAAGAAGGGCTGGCTTCCGTCTATGCCGAGCATTTCAATGGCAAGCGCACCGCCAGCGGCGACGTCTACGACAGCAAGCTCGCCACCGCGGCGCATCGCACGCTTGCCTTCGGCACCAGCGTTCGCGTGACCAATCTCGCCAACGGCAAGTCGGTGATCGTCAGGGTCAATGACCGCGGCCCGCATGTCGCGGGCCGGATCGTGGATCTTTCCGGAAGCGCCGGGGCAGCGCTGGGGTTGAAGGGCGTGACGCGGGTGAAGCTGGAAGTGCTCAAGCCTGGCGCGAGCTAGCACCGCGATCCCACAGCGCCAGAAGGTCGCGCTCGCGGTGGGCTGCCATCGACGTCCGCTTGGGGCGAGCCCCGGCGGGCGTGGCGCGAAGCCACGCCAGCGTGTCGCGCGCGGTGTCGGCGAGCGGCCGTAGCGACAGACCTTCGGCGTGGCCACGCGAATTCGACACGTCCCCCGTGCCGCCGGAATCCGCGGGCAGCCAGAGCGGCAGCTCGCTCCAAGGCTCGACGCCTTGGGCGAGCAGGAATTCTGGCGCAACCCAGGCGAGCTTCGCGGACGACTCGACGCCAGCCCCGATGCCGTCGAGCATCGCCGACATCGGCGTCGCGTCTCCGGTGGCGTTGAACGTGCCCGCCACGGCGCGCTCGACGAGCCCGAGCACGAGCGCCGCGAGGTCGCGCGCGTCGATCACTTGCGTCTCCGCTTCCGGGGGCGCCGGTGCGAGCACGCGCGGCGCCTCGGCCATGCGCGTCACCCAGTAGTTGAAGCGGTCGGTCGGATCGCGCGGCCCAACGATCAGGCCGGGGCGCACGATCGTCGTTCGTTGTTCGCCGAAGGCGGACAGCACGGCGCGCTCGGCGGCCGCCTTCAGGCCTCCGTAGTGCGCCATGTCGACGGTCCATCGCAAGTCGCTGACGGAGACCGCCTCGACCTCGGGCGGTAGCGTGGCGAGAGCGCTATCCTCGTTGACCCCGGGCGCATCGATGATCGCGTACGCCGAGATGCTCGAGATGAAAAGGTAGCGCGGCACCCCAGGTTGGAGCGCGCGCGCCGCGTCGCCGACCACCGCCGGCGAATAGCCGCTGGTGTCGAGCACTGCGTCGAAGCTGCGCCCGGTGAGCAAGGCGTGGCCATCACGGCGATCGGCCAGGATCTGCTCCGCGCCGGCGATCGCTCCGGCGTTGGATTGGCCGCGATGCATCACGGTCAGCGAGTGGCCGTGCGAGAGCGCCAGCTCGGTGAAGAACGATCCGAAAAAACGCGTACCGCCGAGGACGAGGATGCGCACTCTTTGCCTTCTGGTTGCCAGGGCCGATCTGGAAAACTGGGTGGGCCCGGCTGGACTCGAACCAGCGACCAAAGGATTATGAGTCCTCTGCTCTAACCAACTGAGCTACAGGCCCGTGCGCGGATGACGCGGCGGCGCGATTATCCCACGCAATCCTACGTCTCGGCGCTATGCGCTCGCTCGCCTGCATGTTTCCAGCGCCAGTGTCTACGCTTGATCGTAGCGGGCGAGGCGCTCGGCAGTTGCGCGTGGTGCAGGCTGACGCCGGGCGTTCCCGAACGTCGTCGCGATTTTCCGACACGGGTCGTGGCGCTCCATCCTCCTGGAGCTGTTATAGACTCGCACTCAATGAACCCCACACATCATTTGTGGCCGCTGCTTGCGCCTCGATCGGTCGCGTTGGTGGGCGCTTCCTCGCGCGTCGGGTCGCTTGGCCGGGTAATCTGCGAGAACCTGCTCGCGGGCGGGTTCAACGGCCAGCTCTATCTCGTCAACCCGCAGCACAACAGCGTTCTCGGGCGCAAGGCGTACCGTTCGCTTCGCGCCATCGACCGTCCTGTCGATCTCGCCGTGATCTGCGCGCCGCCGCGGGCTGTGGCGACGATCATCGGCGAGTGTCGTGGACGCGTGCGCGCGGTGGTGGTCGTCAGCGGGGCGGCTGGCGCGCAGCCCGAATCGTATCTGCGCTGGCGCCGTACGCTGGCAGCGCGCGCGCGCAGCGCCGGTGTGCGCATGCTCGGGCCCGCGAGCTTCGGCATCATGCGACCCTCGCTCGGCCTCGACGCGACATTCAGCGCAGTGCCCGCGCTTCCGGGCGGCCTTGCGCTCATCTCGCAGTCCGGGGCCATCGCGAGCGCACTGGTCGACTTCGCGCGCGCGGCCGGCGTGGGTTTCTCGTCGGTCGTAGCGCTGGGCGCGGCGGGCGACGTCGACTTCGGCGAAGTGCTCGAGTTCGCGCTGTCGGACATCGAAACCGACGGCATCGTGCTCTACGTCGAGTCGGTTCGCGCGGCGCGCGCGTTCCTGTCCGCACTGCGCGCGGCGGCGCGCACCAAGCCCGTGGTTGTGCTCAAGTCGGGCCGCGCGCTGGCTGCCGCGTCCGCGAAGCCCGCGCCGCACTCCTCGATCGACCCCGACCGTGTGTTCGACGCCGCGCTCAAGCGCGCCGGCACTGTGCGCGTGCAGACATACACCCAGCTCTTCGCGGCGGCCCTGATGCTGGGTGCCGGCCGCTCGCTTGCCAGGGATTCGCGCGGCAACCGGCTCGCCATCCTCACCAACGGACGCGGTCCCGGCGTAATGGCGGCTGATCGCGCCGCGGACACCGGCGTCGCGCTGGCGACGCTCTCTCCGCAAAGCATCGAGGCACTCGCCGCGTGGATGCCGAGCAAATGCGCGCCCGGCAGCCTGGTCGATCTCGAGAACGAGGCGACTCCCGCGCAATTTGCGAAAGCGCTGCAGACACTCGTCGCCGATCGCGGCGTCGACGCGGTACTGGTGCTCCACGCGTCGGTACCCGCAGCGCCTGCCACCGACACTGCTCGCGCGGTCGCCGACGCGGCGCTCGGCGCCGACAAGCCGGTGCTCGCGGCGTGGCTCGGCGCGGTCGATCGCCCCGAAGCGCATGCCGCGCTCGAGGTAGGCGGCATCATCCATTTCCACACGCCCGAGAACGCCGTGGAGGCATTCTCGTTTCTGGCTGCATACCGGCGCAACCAGGAATGGCTGCTGCAGGTGCCGCCGCCGCAGCCCGACCCGCTCTTGCCGAATCTTGCCGCCACCGTGCGCGTTCGCGAGCGGGCGCTTGCCGCAGGCCGAACGGTGCTCTCGCTCGGCGAGACGCAGGTGCTCCTCGCTGCGTTCGGAATCACCATGCCGATGGCGCTGGTGACCAACGCCGACGACGCTCGCACCGCGGCACGACAGCTCGGCTTTCCTGTTGCGCTCGAGTTCGACATCGACGGCCACGCGGTCCCTGGCCGCGACAATCTGCGAACGGCGGCGGCCTTGTCGGCGGCATTTGCCGAGCTTCGCCGCACGCGTGGACGCGCCCTGCGCGGTGAGCATCTCGTCGTGCGCAAGAAGCTCGCTCCCGCGTCCGGCGACGCACCACCCGCCTGTGTAGCCGTCCAGACCGACGCCGTGTTCGGGCCGGTGATCGTATTCGGCAGCCCACGCGCCGCCGCGCGCGAGCGCTCGCTCATGCTGCCGCCGCTCAATCGTGCGCTCGCGATCGAGCTGATCGCCGGCGGGCACGCCGAAAGAGGCGGCGTCGAGCAACACCTCGCCGACGAGACGCTGATCGAGTTGCTTCAGAACGTATCGGCGCTCGTGTGCGCACTGCCGTGGGTCGTCGAGCTGGAGCTTGCGCCGGTGGTGTCCCTGCGCGGCAAGGCGATGGTCGTCGCCGCCAGCGCGACCATCGACGCTTCACGCCCGGCGACGTCAAGCGGCTACCGGCACATGGCGATCCACCCCTATCCGTCCGAGCTCGAATCCGACCTCACGCTCGCCGACGGCACGGTGCTGCGCACGCGCGCGATCCGGCCCGAGGACGCCACGCTGGAGCAGGAATTCATCGCATCGCTGTCCGAGCGCAGCCGCTACATGCGCTTCATGCAGCATCTGCCGGCGCTGACTCCGCAGATGCTGGCGCGCTTCACCCAGGTCGACTACGACCGCGAGCTGGCGCTACTCGCGCTCGACGACGCATCGGGGAAAGATCGTATCGTTGCCGTCGCACGCTATGTCGCCAATCCCGACGGCGAGAGCGTCGAGTTCGCGATCGTTGTTGCCGATGCGTGGCAGCACCGCGGGGTAGGGCACGCGCTGCTCGAGCGCCTGATCGAAAGCGCCAGCGCCCGCGGTTATGCGCGCATGATCGGCGACGTGCTGACCATCAATTCGCCGATGCTCGCGTTCATGCGCGGCATGGGCTTCACTGTGCGCCGCGATCCGCACGACTCGGACCAGATGCTGGTGACGCTCGAGCTGGTATCGGTCAATAGTCGCGGTGCGCGCCGCGGTGCGGTGCCCCGCGCCGCGAGGTAGTTACGAGACAGCGGCCATCGCGGTCGCTGCGCTAGAATCGGCATGGATACAGACATGGTCGAAGGGATCGATTTCATGAGATGCAGCTTTCCGTTGCAGCCAGTGCTCATCGGTGCACGCGTTTTTTGCGGCAGCGATCGATGAGCGTTCTCTCCTGCGCTCAGGTCCTCGCCGGCAAGGCGCCCGTCGGCGAATCCGTCACGGTGCGCGGCTGGGTGCGCACGCGCCGCGATTCCAAGGCGGGGATTTCCTTCGTCAGCGTGTCCGACGGCTCGGCTTTCCAGCCCGTTCAGGTCGTCGCGCCGTCGACGCTTGCCAACTACGGGGACGAGGTGCAGAAGCTCACTGCGGGATGCGCGGTGGAAGCGACCGGCACGATCGTGCCTTCGCCGGCAAAAGGGCAGCCGTTTGAGATGCAGGCGAGCGCGATCAAAGTCGTCGGCTGGGTCGAGGATCCCGATTCGTATCCGATCCAGCCCAAGCCGCATTCGCTGGAATTCCTGCGCGAAGTCGCGCATCTGCGCCCACGCACCAACGTCATCGGCGCGGTGACGCGCGTGCGCCACAGCATCGCGCAGTCGATCCACCGTTTTTTCCACGATAACGGCTTCTACTGGGTGAACACGCCAATCATTACGGCATCCGACGCCGAGGGCGCGGGCGAGCTCTTCCGCGTCTCGACGCTGGATCTGATGAACTTGCCGCGCACTGCGCAGGGCAAGATCGACTTCACACAGGATTTTTTTGGGCGCGAGGCGTTCCTCACGGTGTCTGGCCAGCTCAACGTCGAAACCTACTGCATGGCGTTGTCCAAGGTCTACACCTTCGGGCCGACGTTTCGCGCGGAGAATTCCAACACCAGCCGCCACCTCGCCGAATTCTGGATGATCGAGCCCGAGATCGCGTTCGCCGACCTCTCCGACAACGCAACGCTCGCCGAGGCGCTGTTGAAGCACATCTTCCGCACGCTGCTCGCCGAGCGTCCCGACGACATGGCGTTTTTCGAGGAGCGCATCGAGAAGGGGCTCATCGCCAAGCTGCAGGGCATCGTCGACACCGAGTTCGTGCGCATGGATTACACCGAGGCGATCGCCGTGCTGGAAAAAGCGAAGCAGAAGTTCGAGTTCCCCGTGAAGTGGGGCATCGATCTGCAATCGGAGCACGAGCGATACGTCTCCGAAACGCACGCCGGCAAGCCGGTCATCCTGATGAACTACCCGCGCGAGATAAAAGCGTTCTACATGCGACTCAACGACGACGGAAAGACGGTGGCGGCGATGGACGTGCTTGCGCCGGGCATCGGCGAGATCATCGGCGGGAGCCAGCGCGAGGAGCGCCTGGATGTGCTCGACGCGCGCATGGCCGACAGCGGCATGGACCGCGATCACTACGGCTGGTATCGCGACCTTCGCCGCTACGGCACGGTGCCGCACGCGGGTTTCGGTCTGGGATTCGAGCGCACGGTCGCGTACGCGACGGGTCTCAGCAACGTGCGTGACGTGATTCCGTTTCCACGGACACCGGGAAGCGCGAAGTACTAGCAACGGCATCTGCTGCCGTAGTACCCGGTGCGTGCGCTAGCGTACCGACGGGACCGCGTCGCCGGCGTATTAGATCAGTTCGTCGCGCATCTCCGCTACGTAGGCGCCCGTCGGGCGCCTTTCCTGACGGCGAACCAAGCGACGACGCTTTCGACTCTGTTCAATCGACCACGTGACGGTTGGCATCGAGCAGCGCACCGAGGTAAGGCCATGAACTCCAAACAGCCGCAGGCTGCTCCAACGCAGATGCAACGGTTACCTTCGCTCCTGACGCACGCTACGCTCGCCGTGGCGATCGGACTGGCGATCGGCGGCTGTGGCCGCGACGATTCCAAAGCCCCCAGCCCACCGGTCGCTTTGGGAGTCGCTGCACCGGCGGCCGGTCGCTACGATGTCGAGGCCATGGATTTCAACTCCCCGCCGGCTACCGTGAGCAGTGAACGTCACACTGGGGCGTTCGCAGCGGGGGACGCGCTGAATTTGGACGCGACGCTCCGGCCGGTGGCGTCCGGCCAGGTCAAGACGATCCAGCTGGATACCACGCACAAAGTGATCGAGATCGCACCAGGCGTGCGCTTCTCGGCCTGGACCTTCGGCGATCGGGTCCCCGGGCCGGCAATCCGCGCCCGAGTGGGCGACCGGATCAAGTTCTCGATGACCAACCGCAGCGACGAAACCGCGCCTGGCTTGCAGGTACTCGCGGCGCCAATGATGCATTCGATGGACTTCCATGCGGCGATGGTGTCGCCGCAGGACAAGTACCGTTCCATCGCGCCGGGTCAGACCATCAGCTTCGAGTTCACGCTCAATTACCCCGGCGTCTTCATGTACCACTGCGGTACCCCGATGGTGCTGGAGCACATCGCGTCCGGGATGTACGGAATGATCATCGTCGAGCCGAAGGAAGGCTACCCGGGAAAGGTCGACCATGAATACGCGGTGGTGCAGAGCGAGTTCTACACCAAGCTGGACCCGCAGCATCGCAAGGTGGACGGGCAGCCTCTGTACGTCCTCGACGGGGACAAGGTGCGCAGCAAGCAGCCGAACTACACCGTCTTCAACGGTCGTCACAACGGCATGGTCGCCAATCCGCTGCCCGCGAAACCTGGCGAGCGCATTCGCCTGTTCGTGTTGAACGTCGGGCCGTCCAATACATCGAGCTTTCACGTCGTGGGGACTATTTTCGACAAGGTCTGGATCGACGGCAACACCGACAACCAGATGCGCGGCATGCAGACGGTGCTGCTTGGGTCGTCCAACGGCGCCATCGTCGAATTCGTCGTACCCGAGGCGGGAAGCTACGTGATGGTGGATCATCATTTTGCAAATGCCTCGCAGGGAGCGATCGGCCTCATCAAGGCAGGAGGACCCGCGGAGAATCCCGAGCACACCAATATCGCGGCCACCGCCACGCCAAGCGATCCGGATGCAGTGAAAGGAAAATTGGATTTCGACAGCAAATGCCTGGCCTGCCATTCGATCGGGGGCGGCACGAAGTTGGGTCCGGACCTCTTGGGCGTGACCAAGCATCGCGACGACGCGTGGCTCAGGCGTTGGCTCAAGACACCGGAGGCCATGCTCGCGTCCGACCCGGCGGCGAAGGCGATGCTCGCACAGTACAAAGTACCGATGCCCAACCAGAATTTGAGCGACGCGGAAATCGGACAGTACCTCAAGTACTTCCACTGGGCGGACGAGAACATCAAAGCCACCGCGGCAGCCCCCGCGGGTCAGAAATGAACGTCTGGCGATGGGGGGTCGTGGCGGCAGGCCTGGCGCTTCCGACGATGGCAATGGCGTGCGGCGCGTGCGACGAGGATACGGTTGCGGCGACCTACGACCACCCCGTTGCGCAGCGAGCGATCACGCGTGGACAGGTGTTGGTGTTCGCATCGATCGAAGGCATCGGCGACGCCAAGGCCCTGGCGAACAGAGCGGGTTCCGCCGCCCGCCGCGTTGCCGGCGTCGATCGCGCAAGTGTCAGAGTGTCGGCCGCGCCACTGGCGCTGTCGTTTGCCATCGATCCCAAGATGCAGACCGTGGAGGGAGCGATTGTGGACGTGCAGCACCGGGGTCACGACCAGGACATTCGACTCAGCGTCGTTCGGGTAGTGCGATAGCGTCATGACATCAGAAGTGCGTTGAGCCGACCCCGAAAAGCAAACGCCCCGAATGATCGGGGCGTTTGCATTGTTGCGACGGGATCGTCGGTCAGCCTTCGCCTTCCAAAAAGCTGCGCAGCTTCTCCGACCGCGACGGATGGCGCAGCTTGCGCAGGGCCTTGGCTTCGATCTGGCGGATGCGCTCGCGCGTGACGTCGAACTGCTTGCCGACTTCTTCGAGTGTGTGGTCGGTGTTCATCTCGATGCCGAAGCGCATGCGCAGCACCTTGGCTTCGCGCGGCGTCAGCGTGTCGAGAATGCCCTTGCAGACGTCGCGAAGGCTCGCATTGACCGCGGCATCGATCGGCGCCACTGTGCTCGCGTCCTCGATGAAGTCGCCCAAATGCGAGTCGTCGTCGTCACCGATCGGCGTCTCCATCGAGATCGGCTCCTTGCTAATCTTGAGGATCTTGCGGATCTTCTCTTCGGGCATCTCCATCTTCTCGGCGAGCAGCGCCGGATCGGGCTCCTGCCCCGTCTCCTGCAGGATCTGCCGCGAGATGCGGTTCATCT
>JBDTZQ010000088.1:0-12784 GCA_040005035.1 Betaproteobacteria bacterium
CACAGCGCGCTCGCCAGCAATGCGAACGGCTTGGCGCCGCCTTTGTCGGGAGCGAGATAGTAGGCCTTGTCGAAATACACCGGGTCCACGGCTTCGATGGGAACGAACTCGGTGATCTCGGCCATCTGCGTTCCCGCTTCCTCGAGCGCCTTCAATTCCTCGGGCGAAAAGATCACGTACTGGTCCTTGGCGAACTCGTAGCCCTTGACCATGTCCTCGCGCGCCACCGGCACGTCTTCCTTGATGCACATGTACTGCTGGCGAAGCCGCGATCCGCAACCCTTGTGCAGGAGATTGAACGAAATCGCGCGGCTCGCTTCGGTGGCTGAATACAGCTTCACCGGGATCGAGACCAGCCCGAACGAAACCGTCAGCGATGCGATCGATCGTGCAGCCATGCGTTGCCTCCGACTTTGGATGGATCCCGGCCCAGCGTCCTCGCGGATGTTGAGTGTCCGGGCGCAAACGTTCATCATTGTAGTCCACGCCGATTTTCCCTGCATCCTTAGTGGGTTGCGCGCCGGCCTTAAAGCTGGTTTCGAGAGACAGGAATGCAACACATGGCCCCACCCAGACTGCTCGCCGGCGCCAGTGGCTACTCGTTCAAGGAGTGGAAGGGCACGTTCTACCCCGACCCGATCAAGCCGGAGGACATGCTCGGCTTCTACTCCGACCGGCTGCCCACGGTCGAGATCAACAACACGTTCTACCGGATGCCCAAGGCGTCCGTGCTGGAGAACTGGGCCGCCATCACGCCCACCCCGTTTCGATTTTCGATCAAGGCCTCGCGCCGGATCACGCACATGGCGAGGATCAAGGCGGAGTCGGCGGCCGAGTCGGTGTCGTTCCTCTATAAGACGCTGGCGGCGCTCGGCGACAAGCGAGGTCCGGTGCTGTTCCAGTTGCCGCCCAACCTGAAAAAGGACCTGCCGAGGCTGGCCGAATTCCTCTCCCTGCTTCCCGCCGATCACCGCGCCGCGTTCGAATTCCGAAACGAGAGCTGGTTCGCAGACGATGTCTACGACGCGCTCAAGTCCGCGGGGGCGGCGCTGTGCCTGTCCGAGCGCGAGGACAACGCGCCGCCTCCGCTGGTCGAAACGGCGCCCTGGGGCTACGTCCGGTTGCGGCTCGAAAACTATTCCGAGGACGAGCTGCGCGCCTGGGCGGCGCGCCTCCAGGCAACCTCGTGGCAGCGAATCCACGTGTATTTCATGCACGAGCCGACCGCACCCGAGTACGCGCAGAGCCTGATGCGCTTCGAGTCGCTGGCATGAGCGCGACGGTACTCCGATGAGCGCCGACGCCGCCGAGCGCGCTCGCGACGCCGTGGGGGACATATACCGGGCGGAGTCGCGGCGCGTCTTCGCCACGCTGGTCCGCCTGCTGGGCGACTTCGACGTCGCCGAGGAAGCGCTGCACGATGCGTTCAAGGCCGCGCTCGAGCAGTGGCCGAAGGAAGGCATCCCCGCGAATCCGCGCGCCTGGCTGGTGTCGACGGGCCGCTTCAAGGCGATCGACGGCATCCGACGACAGGCCCGGTTCGACTCGACCGAGAACGTCGCCGAGATCGTCGACGCGATCGCCGACGAGACGCCGGTGCGCGACAGCGACGAGATCGAGGACGACCGGCTGAGGCTCATCTTCACCTGCTGCCACCCCGCGCTCGCGCCTGACGCGCAGGTCGCGCTGACCTTGCGCGAGGTGTGCGGGCTGACCACCGAGGCGATCGCGCAGGCGTACCTGAGTGCGGCGCCGGCGCTGGCGCAGCGCATCGTTCGCGCCAAGGCGAAGATCCGCGAAGCGCGCATTCCCTACCAGGTCCCCCAGCCGGACGCGCTCGCCGAGCGACTCGACAGCGTGCTGCGCGTGGTCTACCTGGTTTTCAATGAGGGCTATTCGGCCTCGTCGGGGGAATCGTTGACGCGTGTCGACCTTTCCGCCGAGGCGATACGGCTGGGGCGGCTGCTGGTCGCGCTGCTCCCCGAGCCCGAAGCGATTGGATTGCTCGCACTCATGTTGCTGCAGGAGTCCCGGCGGACCGCACGCGCGTCGGAGAGCGGCGACATCATCCTGCTCGAGCAGCAGGATCGCGCGCGATGGAACCGCGAGCAAATCGCGGAAGGTTCGGCACTGGTCACGCGCTCGCTCGGCGCAGGACGCGCCGGGCCCTACGTACTTCAGGCGGCGATCGCCGCCGTCCATGCCGACGCGGCAAGCGCTGCCGCCACCGACTGGAGCGAGATCTGCGGGCTCTACGACGTCCTGCTTCGCATCGCGCCGTCTCCCGTGGTCGAGCTCAATCGCGCCGTGGCGGTGGCGATGCGCGACGGGTCGGCGGCAGGGGTCGCGCTGATCGAAGCCATCCTGGCGCGGGGAGACCTGGAGGATTACCACCTCGCCCACGCGGCGCACGCCGACCTGTGCAGGCGGCTGCAAAGAAACGCGCAGGCGCGCGCCTCCTACGAGCGAGCCATCACGCTGGTCCGGCAGGGACCCGAGAGGCGGTTCCTCGAGCGCAGGCTCTCCGAACTGCCCCTCTGAGAGGCGGGACTCCGCGGCGACGCGCGCTGCCGCGGATCGCGGCGCGAATTCGCTGCCGCATGCGTCCGCCATGTGTCGATATCGCGATCCGCCGTTCGACTAGGAAGTGAAGGCCCGACGAATCTCGGGCTGCAACGTCGGGGTGGAGCGGCACATGAACAAGCTGATGCTGGGATGGCAATGGTTGCGGCGCTTCGGGCCGAAGGTCGGTCCGTATGTTCTCCTGGAACTGGTCATGCCGGGAGGAACGTTGCTGGCGTTGATGCTTTTCCTTCATCGGCGCGGACACGCCGACCTTGTCTCGCTGGCGCGTCGGTCGCGATCGGCGGCGAGACGCGTGGTACAAATCTGCCTCGAGCCCGCGCGCCGAAGCGGGCTCAACACGACGGGAGTTTGCCCATGAAGTACCTGTGTCTCGTCTATCTGGACGAAAAGAACCTCCACAGCGTCGCCGACAGCGAATGCAAGGCGTGCGGCGACGCGTTGCGGGAGAGCGGTCATCACATCGCCGCCGAGGCGCTTGCGTCGGTCGACACGGCCACGACAGTGCGCGTGCGAAACGGCAACGGGCCGTTCACCGAGACCAAGGAGCAGCTCGCCGGCTTCTATCTCATCGACGCGAAGGATCTGAACGAGGCGATTTCACTCGCGGCGAAGATCCCGCCGGCGCGCGTGGGTGGCGTCGAGGTGCGTCCGGTGCGCGAGCTCTCGGTCCAGTAGCAGCGCAAGCCGGCGGTGATTCGCCCGCGATCAGGCCGTAACGGCAGCATCCCCGATGGGCGCTTCGCGAATCGGCAGGTTGACCGCCGCGGCCATTGCAGCGAGCGCGATGTCGGCGTACCACATCCAAAGATAGTTGCCGTTGTGCGCGATCGTCAGCCCACCGAGATACGCGCCGAGGAAGCCGCCGATCTGGTGTGAAAGCAGCGTCAGCCCGAACAGCGTCGACAGGTAGCGCACGCCGAACAGTTTGCCGACCAGCGTCGCCGTCGGCGGCACGGTCGCCAGCCAAGTGAGCCCCAGGCCCACGGCGAAGATGTAGAACGTCCATTCCGTCTTGGGTGCGATGAGGTACCAGCCGATCAGCAGCGCCCTCGAGGCGTACATCGCCGCGAGAATGTACTTGCTGCGGAAGCGCTGCGTGCCGGCACCGGCGAGAAGGCTGCCCACGATGTTGGCGAGCCCGATCAATGCCAGCGACCAGCTCGCCACCGACGGGGGCAGCCCGCACAGGTCGACCTCTCCTGGCAGGTGCGTGACCAGGAAGGCGATGTGAAACCCGCACGTGAAAAAACCCGCATGCAGCAGCAGATAGCTGCGATCGCCCATCGCCTGGCGCGTCGCCTGCCACGGCGCCGCGCGCGCCGCCGTCTTGTCGTGGGTTGGCTTGGGGGGAGCGACTAGGCGCACCAGCGGCAACGCGCCCAGCGAGATCACCGCCAGCGACCACATCGCACCCATCCAGCCGAGCGCCTGGATCAGCGCTTGCGAGATCGGCGCGAAAACGAACTGTCCGAACGATCCGCCGGCATTGATGATGCCGGAGGACTTGCCGCGGTTCTCGGCGGTCAGGTGCTGCGACGCCGCGCCGATCAGCACGGAAAAACTGCCGGCGCCGGAGCCCATCGCCGCGAGCAGGCCCAGCGAGACGATCAGGCCGAAGGTCGAGCTCATCCACGGCGTCAGCGCCATGCCCAGCGCCAGCACCACGATCCCCGCCACGAGCACCTTGCCCGGACCGTAGCGATCGGCGACACCGCCGGCGATGGGCTGGATCACTCCCCACATGAACTGCCCCACGGCGAGCGCGAGGCTGATCATGGTGATGCCCAGGCCGGTCGAGCTGTTCAGCGGTGAAACGAACAGGCCGAGCGACTGCCGCGCGCCCATGGTCACCATCAGGATCGCGGCCGCGGCTAAGGTCACGATCCAGATTCCGCGGATGCCGGGCGCTGCGTTCGTCGTGGTCGTCATCGTCGTCGCATTATAGTCACGGGCACGCCGACGAGCGCATCGTGGCTCGCCGCGTAGGGCTCGAAATAGCCGATCGCACGAACTAGCGCGCCAATGCCCGCGCGGGATCCCAGTCGTACAGCCATTCGACCGCGTCGTAATAGCGCTGCGCAGTTCGGCCCTTCCAGAGGTCGTTGCGGACTAGACGCTCGACGCCCTTGGCGTGATAGATGCGTCCCATCTCCCGCGCCATTAGCAGCACGCGAGCGGTCCGCGTGACGCGCGACCGCTCGTAATGCGCGAACGCCGTGGTGAAGTCGCCTTCGTTCGCGCGTACCGCTGCCGCCAGCGTCACCGCGTCCTCGAGCGCCATGCACGCGCCTTGCGCGAGATATTGCAGCATCGGATGCGCGGCATCGCCGAGCAGAGTCACAGGCCCGTACGACCATCGAGCGATCGGCTCGCGGTCCGCGGTGGCCCAGCGCTTCCAGCTCTTGGGGAGCATCAGAAGCTGGCGTGCGCGCGGCAGGATGCCCTGGAAATACGATTGCACCTCGTCCGCCGAGCCTTCCGCGACTCCCCAGGTTTCGGCGCGCCTGCTGTGGAAGGTGACGACCACGTTGTACTGCTCGCCGGCGCGCAGCGGGTAATGCACAAGGTGGCAATCCGGCCCGCTCCACACGACCGGCGCGTTGAGCTTGAGATCCTCCGGAAAATCCGCGGCGTCGACCACCGCGCGGTAGACGACGTGCCCCGACACGCGCACGTCGTCACCGACGAAGGTTTGCCGCACCACGGACTTCACACCGTCGCATCCGATCAGCGCACAGCCCTCGAAGCGATTGCCGCGCTGGTCGGTGACGCTCACTCCGGCCGCGTCGGCGCTCACCTCCGACACGCGCGTGCCGGTCTCGAAGGAAACGAGCTCGAGTGCCTTCACTCCCTCGAGCAGCGTGCGATGCACGTCGGCACGATGGATCACCGCGTAGGGGTTGCGGAAGCGCTCGCGAAATGCCTCGCCCAGCGGAAAATCGATGATCGTACTGCCGTCGAGCGCGTCGAGCATGAGCATTCGGTCGGTGTACACCGCGCGCGAACGGGCCTGCGCGCCGACCCCGAGCGCGTCGAATGCCGCGAAGGCGTTGGGCCCGAGCTGGATGCCCGCGCCGATTTCGCCGATCTCATGCGACTGCTCGAACACGCGGACACGTTGTCCCAGCCGTCCCAGGGCGAGCGCCACCGCGAGCCCGCCGATCCCGCCTCCGGCGACCAGAACCTCGGCGCTTCGCGCCGCGGCGCTACTCATGACCGTCGCGCTCGAGCACATCGACCAGCGAAGTCAGCGCCGTCGCACAGGATGCCTCGACCTTGACGGCGAACAGCGCGTCGGCGCGCGTTCGTCCGAGGTTTATCGCAGCGATGGGTCGCTGCAACTGCGCCGCACGCTCGCAGAAGCGAAACCCCGAATACACCATCAGCGACGAGCCGACGACGAGCATCGCATCGGCGCGGTGCAACGCCTCGAAGCCTTCCAGCACGCGCGCACGCGGCACGTTCTCGCCGAAAAAAACCACCGCCGGCTTGAGCATGCCACCGCATTGCGTGCAGGACGGAACGCGAAAGCGGTCCAGGTCGGCGGCACCGAGATCGACATCGCCATCGGGCGCGGTCGCCCCCGCCAGCGCGGCGAAGCGCGGGTTGTCGTTCTCCAGGGCGCATTGCACGCCATCGCGAGTGTGCGAGGCGCCGCAATCGATGCAGTCGACGTGGCCGAGGGCTCCGTGAAGCTCGATCACCCTGCGGCTGCCGGCGCGAAGGTGCAGCCCGTCGACGTTTTGCGTGACTAGGATCTCGACGCGACTCAGTTGCTCCAGCCTCGCCAGTGCGCGGTGCGCGGGGTTGGGTCGAGCAGCGGCGATGCGCGGCCAGCCGTGCATGCTGCGCGCCCAGTAACGCCTGCGCACGGCAGCGCTGCGCCGGAATTCGTCATTGAGAATCGGAGCGCCGCTTTTCCACGCGCCTTTCGCGTCCCGGTAATCGGGGATGCCCGAGTCTGTGCTGACTCCCGCGCCGCCCAGCACGAACAGGCGCCGATGCCGCCGCGCGAATTCGTGCAGGGCAGCGACGCCGGTGCCGGCGTCGCTTTCGCGGGGGAGCGCGACGTGCGCTATTTGCCGGGATCCTTCTGGTCCGGAAACTTGTCGAACTCGACGTTGTACAGCGCGCCATTCACCTTCTCGACGCGGCGGATGTACACGGTCTGCACGATGTCGCGGGTTTCCGGGTCGATCATGATGGGTCCGCGCGGGCTCATCAGCTTCATGCCCTTGAAGGCGGCCATGAGCTTCTCGGGGTCGGTCGATCCCTGGGTCTTTTTCAGCGCCTCGGCGATCGCGGCCATGCCGTCGTAACCGCCGGCGGCCATGAAGTTGGGGCGAAGCCGCGGGCCGTTGGTTTCAAGGTACGCTTTCTTGAAGGCGGTGTTCTCCGGCGAATCGTGCGCCGCCGAGTAATGGAAACTGGTGATGATCCCCAGTGTCGGCTCGCCCATGGCTTCGAGCACGCCGTCGTCGGTAAGGTCACCCGTGGCGATGATCTTGATCCCGGCCTGCTTCAGACCGCGCTCCTCGTAGCCCTTAATGAAGGCGATGGTCTGGCTGCCCGGCGGGAGGAAAACGAAAATCGCTTCCGGTTTGGCATCCTTGATGCGCTGAAGGAACGGGGCAAAATCAGGATTGGCGAGCGGGGTCCGGACGCTGTCGATGATCTCGCCGCCCGCGCCCTTGAACGCTTTGACGAAGGCGCCCTCGGCATCGATCCCCGGCCCGTAGTCGGAAACGAGCGTGAACACGCGCTTGATACCGTTCTTGGCGGCCCACAGCGCGATCGGCTGCGCATCCTGGGGAAGCGTGTGCGACAGGCGCACGATGTAGGGCGAGCGCGTCGTGATCACCGACGTCGCCGCGTTCATGATCACCATCGGCTTCTTGGCCTCGGTCGCGACCGGCGCCACCGCCATCGCGTTCGGCGTCAGGCCGAAGCCGGCCAGAATGTCGACGTTGTCGCGGGTGATGACTTCCTGCGCGAGGCGTTTGGCGATGTCGGGCGCGGCGCCGGTGGTGTCCTTCTGAATGAGCTCGATCTTCTTGCCTCCGAAGACGTCGCCGTTCTGCTTGAGATAGGTCTTCATACCGGCGAGGATCTGACCGCCGTAATCGGCGAATGGACCGGAAAACTCGGCGATGACGCCGATCTTCACCGTGCCCTGCGCGAACGAAGCGCCTGAGATCATCGACAGCGCCGCGCCGGCGGCTATGGCGCGCAATGCGCTCTTCATATTCTGCATCACTGTGTTCCTCCGGAAATTTTTATGGTCGGCGCACTCGCAACCTGAGCGCGCCGTGTCATGCCAGAGCAGGCGCCTCCTCGCGCCAAAGGCCGAGCACCTTCTGCACGGGCCGGTCGGAATAGCTGAACAACACGGCGTCGGTCGCGGGCCGGTGCGCCACGCGACACCACGATGGAACCACGAAGACGTCGTGCGGATTCCAATCGAAGGTCTGATCTCCGACGATGCTCTGGCCGCGCCCCTCGACGACGCAATACACCGTGGCGTCGGTCGAGCGGTAGGGCTCGCCGTTGAATCGGGCCGGCATCCACTGCAGGAATGCGCCGATGGTGGGCATCGGATACCCGCCGCTGGCGGGATTGGCGTACTGCAGCTTGATGCCGTGGCACGGATGCGGGTCGGCGTCGCGCCGCAGCAGCTCCAGCGATTCGCGGCTGCGCGCATAAGGGTAGCTGAATATGGGCGTCGTCCGGGAGGTCGCCTCGTAGTCGAGCGGCAGCATGTTGGCGCCATAGCGCGCCAAGGCATCGCCTTCCTGCCGTGTCACCGGCTGCGACTCCGCCGGGTGTCGCTCGGCGAACCCCGCATCGAAGAACGCAACGATGGGAATGTCGAGCCCATCGAGCCAGACCACGGGATCGTCTCCGGGATTGCCGTGATCGTGGAACGTCCACGAAGGCGTGATGATGAAATCGCCCGGACGCATGGTCGTTCGCTCGCCGTCGACCGCGGTATAGGCGCCTTCTCCCTCGATGACGAAGCGCAACGCCGACTGGGTATGGCGATGACTGGGCGCGACTTCGCCGGGAAGGATGAGCTGGAGTCCGGCATAGAGGCTGTGCGTGATCGACGACGCGCCGCGAAGTCCGGGGTTCTCGAGGATCAGCACGCGTCGCTCGGCCTCGCGCGCGGTGATCAGTTCGCCGGCTTCCATGAGATACGGGCGCGCCTGGCTGTAGCGCCACAGCGCCGGCACGCACGGCGTCGTCGGGCGCTGCGGCACCAGGTTTCCGATGACCTCCCACAGCGGGGCAAAGCTCTCGGCGTCGATGCGCTCGTAGAACGCCCTGCGGTCGGCGCTGGGTTGCTTGGATTGGGACAAGGCTTGCAACATGAGTTCTCCTGCATCGACGTGCGCTGCCATGTTACGCCATCGGCGGCAGGCCATTATCGGGGTGGGGCCGGGGTCGCGCAATCGCGTGAAGTTGCGCGGCGGAGCCGAGGGAATCGCGGCGCTTGCTATTATGGGCCGGCCACGCCGAGACCCCGGCGTTCGTCGACCGACATCCCGATGCGCCGACTGCGACGCGCCGAACTTCCCTATGACACCGTCGAGCTTGCCCGGTTTCTGATCGGCAAGACGCTGGTGCACGATCACGCGACGGGGCGGCTGGCGGGCAGGATCGTCGAGACCGAGGCCTACGTCGTCGGCGACGCTGCGGGCCACGCCTTTCGCGGCGAAACCGCGCGCAACCATTCGTTGTTCCTGCGCCGCGGGCATGCCTATGTCTATTTCGTGTACGGCTGCTGGTTCGCGGTCAACGTCAGCGCCGAGACTCCCGGCATCGGCGCCGGCGTGCTGCTGCGCGCGCTCGAGCCGTTGGAGGGGCGCGAGCACATGCAACGCCACCGCGGCGACGTGGCCCGCAACGACATCGCACGCGGCCCCGGCCGTCTGGCGATGGCGATGGACATCGACCGCAGGCTGGACGGCGTCGACCTCTGCGCAGCCGGCGCGCTGTGGCTCGGCAGCGAAGCGCGGTCCGCCGGCAGCATCGGCGTCAGCGTGCGCATCGGGCTCTCACGCGAAGCGCACCGTAAGTTGCGCTACTTCGAGCGCGACAATGTCCATGTGAGCGGGCCGCGATACCTCAGCGGGCGAAGGCGCATCCGTTAGCGGCCGGAATCCGTATGGACGCAGGACCGGCGGGCTACACTGGCTGATGCGGCGCCTCGCGTACGAGGCATCGACGCCGCGACGACGCAGGGGCGAGAATTGACCGACCGCAACGACTTTTCGACGAGTTTCCGATGAGCTCAGCAGCTGTCGCAGACACGGCGCCCGCCGGGACGCTGTACTACCGGCACACGCTTCCAGTGCGGATCATGCACTGGATCAATGTGTTGGCGCTCACGTTGCTGTTCATGAGCGGCCTGAACATCTTCAACGCGCATCCGACCCTCAACTGGGGCAAGTCGTCGTACGATGGCACGCCCGCGGTGCTGGAAATCGGCGCGCTGCAGCGGCCCGACGGTGGGCTCGTGGGTGTCACACGCGTCTTCGGACGGCAGTTCACGACGACCGGTTTCCTTGGAGCGTCGAAGGACCGCAGCGGCGAGATGGCGGCGCGCGCGTTTCCGTGGTGGCTCACCGTTCCCGACAACCAGTGGCTGGCGATGGCCCGGCGCTGGCATCTTTTCTTCGCGTGGGTGTTCGTGATCAACGGGCTTTGCTATGTCGCGTACTCGGCGGCGAGCCGTCACCTGCAGCGCGACCTTGCGCCGACCGCACCTGAGCTTCGTACCGTCGCGCAATCGATCGTCGACCATCTCAAGTTCAAGCATCCGACCGGCGACGCGGCCAGGCGCTACAACGTCCTGCAGAAACTTGCCTATCTCGCCGTCATCTTCGTCCTCTTGCCACTGGTCATACTGATGGGCTTCGCGATGTCCCCGGGCATCGACGCCTTCTGGCCGGGATGGGTCGACTTGTTCGGCGGCCGGCAGGCCGCGCGCACGATTCACTTCATCGTCGCCTGGCTGCTCGTTGCGTTCGTGCTGGTGCACGTCTTCGAAGTCATCGTCAGCGGCTTCTGGAATCACATGCGGTCGATGATCACCGGCCGCTATCGAATCGACGTGGAGAAACGCCATGAAGCACAGCGCTGAGTCGGGTCAACGCCGGGATCGACGCCGCTTTCTGGGCGTTGGCCTCGCAGCAGTCGGCAGCCTGGTCGTCACCGGTTGCGAGAAGCTCTCGCACAGCGAGTGGTTTCCCAAGCTGCTCGGCGCCGGCGAGACGCTCAATCGCACGGTGCAGCAAGGCTTGGGCGGACGCAGGAGCATGGCGCAGGAGTTCTCGCCCGCGGACATGTCGCCGGACTTTCGCAGCAACGGAACGTCGATGCCCGAAAATCCGCAGTATCAGGCGATGGTTGCCAACGCCTTCGCCAGCTACCAGCTCAAGGTCGATGGATTGGTCGCCAAGCCAGCGAGTTTTTCGCTCGCCGACTTGCGCGCGCTGCCGAGCCGCACTCAGATCACGCGCCACGATTGCGTCGAAGGATGGAGCGCGATCGCCAAATGGAAGGGCGCGAAGCTCGCCGCGCTGCTCGAGCAGGTGCAGCCCGCCACCGACGCACGCTACGTGGTGTTGCACTGCGCCGACCCCATGGAAGCCAACGGATCGAGCCCGTACTACGAGAGCATCGACATGGATGATGCGTACCACGCCCAGACGATCCTAGCCTACGAGCTCAACGACAAGACGCTGCCGGTGGCGAACGGCGCGCCGATCCGGCTGCGCGTGGAAAGACAGCTCGGCTACAAGCACGCCAAGTACGTGATGCGACTCGAGCTGGTGTCGTCGTTCGAGAAGATCGCGGGCGGCAAGGGCGGCTACTGGGAAGACAACGGCTACGAGTGGTACGCCGGCATCTAGCCTGGAACGCGGTCGCATCGACGTGCTCGCTCGGGTGCCCATGATTCGACGTTGACGGTGCAGGGTCCGCGCGGCGACACTGCGCGCTTTGCCCGGATGCGCCCATGCCCGATGTACGCTTCGATCGCTTCTATCGCTACGCCGAGCTCACCGCGATCCTGAAGGCCTACGCGGCCGAATATCCCGCGCTGGTGACGATGGAGTCGATCGGCACCAGCCACGAAGGGCGCGACATCTGGCTGCTTGCCGTCACCCGGCGCGACACGGGTCCGGCCGCCGACAAGCCGGCGTTCTGGGTCGAAGGCAACGTGCACGCGACCGAGCTGGCGGCGTCGGTGGCGAGCACCTATTTCCTCCATTACCTCGTCACGCGCTACGGGACCGATCCGGAGGTGACGCGGGCGCTGGACACGCGCGCGTTCTACATCTGTCCGCGGGTCAATCCCGATGGACCGGAATGGGCGCTTGCCGACAAGCCGAAGTTCATTCGCTCGAGCACGCGCGCCTATCCGTTCGATGAAGACGCGATCGAGGGCCTGACGATCGAGGATATCGACGGCGATGGCCGGATCCTGCAGATGCGCATTCCCGATGCCAACGGATTGTGGAAATCGCATCCCGAAGAGCCGAGGCTGATGGTGCGCCGGGATCCGGTCGAGGCGGACGGGACGTACTACCGGCTGGTTCCAGAGGGGACCGTCGAGGCCTACGATGGCTTCACCTTAAAGATCAAGAAACCAAAACAAACTCTTGATTTAAATAGAAACTATCCATCGCACTGGCGCCAGGAGTTTGATCAGGTCGGCGCCGGTCCGTACCCCACCTCGGAGCCCGAGGTGCGAGCCCAGGTCGCGTTCCTCACGGCGCATCTCAACATCTGCGGCGGCGTGAGCTTCCACACCTGGAGCGGCGTCCTGCTGCGTCCGTTCGACCACTCGCCGGACACCGACATGCCCGCGGAGGATCTCTGGACCTACCAGAAAATCGGCAAGCAGGGGACCGACTCCACGGGCTACCCGGCGATCTCCGTGTACCACGAGTTCCGCTATCACCCGAAGCAGGTGATCGGCGGCACCTCGGACTGGCTCTACGACCACCTCGGCGCGTATTCGTGGGTGGTGGAGATATGGAGCCCGATGCGCGAGGCCGGGATCGACAAGTATCTGTATATCGACTGGTTCCGCGAGCACCCGATCGAGGACGACTTGAAGCTGTTCCGCTGGAACGAGCAACAGGCGGGCGGGGCGGCGCACGTCGACTGGAAGCCGTTCGATCATCCG
>JBDTZQ010000011.1:0-37870 GCA_040005035.1 Betaproteobacteria bacterium
CGGCCTTCTTGACTGGCGGGCGCTTGTGCTTGCTCCGGGCCGGAGTCTTGCTCGCTGTCTTCTTGACCGGCGCGCGTTTGCGTTTGCTGCGTGTCGGAGCCTTGGTGACGGCCTTTTTGGCCGGAGTCTTCCTCTTTTTCGCCGCCTTCGGCGCTACCAGGTTCGCTACCGCCGAGCCGGATACCGGGTCAGTCATACCGAGTCCACTGCCCAGGTCCTCCAACATGTGCCGAAACCCGTCCAAGAGCCCGATCATCTGGGGACGTGCATCCACGATGTTCTGGAAGGTCCGCCACTCCGCGATCAAGCAGAAGGTTTGATCCCCCGTCTTGATCAGGTTTCCCCGGAGGTAGCCTTTGAACGCCGGTCGAACCTTCCGATGCGCATCGACGAACTGCTGCTCGTTCCCCGGTTTCACTTTGAACCGCACCACGTTGAATGCCGTCATGTCACTTCTCCGCTTGTTATCCCGACCTCGTCGCGCAATCCGTAGCAGCGCTTTGAAACCTCTCGCTTACGCAGGTTATTCTACTCGGCGCCGCCGCCGCGTTTGCTATCTGCGGATTCGCCCTTACGCCGTTTATCATCGCGTCTTCTCTATCGTTCCTCGGGTCGGCCGGTCAGCGATCTGTAACGGCGGCGGGAACACGAACAGGATGTTCGATGCGATCGCGTAGACCCGGCCCTTGGGCCCGATTGCCGGAGGCGAGGTCCCGCCACCCACCCAATCGAAGGTCTGCAACCGACGCTTCGCGTCAGCGTCGAAGGTGACGAGGGCATCGGTCGTCGACACAAAGACGTGCGTGCGCGAAGACGCCGCAGCCGCAAAGGAGGGCGCCGGCAGCGACGCAGTCGACACAACATTGCCGTCGCGCAGCAGGACGAGCTTCGACCCCGCGACGCTCGCTGCAAGACCGCCCGCGGTGAGCGTTGGCGCCCCGTAGACTAACCCCCCGGCGAGCTTCAGCGGCGGCAGCTTACTCCCGTTCGGGCCAGCGAACACGATCTCGCCTGCGACGGTGCTGACAAGCGTGTGACCGTCGGGCAGCACCATGGGCGGCGACAGCAGCTGGCGCTTCGGATCATGGACTCGGAATGTCTCTGTGAGCTTGGGCGCAGCCGGGGACGAGACGGTGTAGCCCACGACGTCGTGACGCTGGTCGCTCACGATCACGAATGGCGCGCCGCCACCGGCGAAGGTAAAGATGGCGATGCCAGGCATCGGCGCAGGGGGTGAGTTGTCGACCCTTTGTGGATCATAGTCACAGCCAAAAGGTTCGCCGCATATCAGACAGCTGATCTGCCCTACAACTGGGACGAGACAACCAATTGCGCCGAGGGTACTGAGCCCACTCCCGCCAGTGGCGACCGCCGTCTCGCGAGAGACCAACTGATCGATCAGGACGCCGCCTGCGGTTGCGAAGCCGACAAGGTGCACGTCCGTAGCGGTGGAGACGCGGCTAAAGTAAACGGCCGGCGCCAGCACAATTTCAACGCCGCCAATGCGCACGATGTTGGGCGGCGCTGACGAGCCGCGACTGCCCGGGTGCTCGGGGAACGGCGTCTGAGCAATCCAGCCGCCGCTGGAAGTGAATTTGTGCAGCGTCGATCTGCTGACTGTCTTTTCCTGCGCGTCGACCCTGTGGTCGCGGATAGTCTTCGTCCCGATGACATAGACAGAGCCGTCGGCACCGACGGCAGGGGAGGCGATGATCGCTTCCCCTGGATTGATGTCCCGGCTCCAAAACGCGCTGCCGTCGGCGTGCAGGGCAATGAGCTTCCCCTCCATGGTGCCGAGGTAGACCGTTCCGTCCGGCGCGACTACCGGGCCGGCGCCCGGCGCGAACGTTCCGAGGTTGGGCACGCTCCGCGAGCCGCTTCCAGCGGGCTTCGTGACCACATCCGCGAACCCCCGGTTGGCGCCGTCGGCATGAAAGCGCTCCCACGCCGCAAGCTCCGTTGTGGCGGACAGGATCGCAGTCAGCGCCGCGATCTGTACTGCTACGCGCACCCGAAATCCGACCATGGTCGATCCCCCCCTCCTTGCACGTCGTCAAGTATCGTCGGCCCTTGGCGCTACCGCAACAGCTGGCGCGGTGGCGCGAATGTCCAGTGTGAATAGTCGCGTTGTAGGCTACCTCGGGTGGCGCTATATTGCGATGATTGCCTTCCCTGCCAGTTCTGGGTCGGGGACGGCCCAAGCCAGCAATTACGACACGCAGGTTGATCAAGTGAGAGCAGCAAATCGTCGGAGCACACCCCCCATGGCGCACCTTCAAGACCAGGGCGTGACACCTTTACAGCTTCATGAATTGTTCAGCTGGCGCGCGGCCGTGTGTGCGAGCACTATCGCCGCGATTGTCTTCGCGACGCTCGACATCGGGCTCGGTTGGGCGTTGAACGGGATTTCGCCCTGGGTGCCGCTGCGAATGATGGGAGCAATCGTACTGGGACCAACTGCTCTCACGCCATCCGACACGTTCGACGCACAGATCGTGGGCGTCGCGATCTGCCTCCACATCGTGCTCTCGATTATCTACGGTACCTTCCTGGCGTTAGTGATGCCTAAGGTAAGCGCTGCGTTGAGAATCCTGCTGGGCGGGTTGTACGGACTTGCGCTTTACTACATCAATTTCTATGGCTTCAACGCCTTCTCGCCATGGTTCGTGGACTATCGCGACTGGTTGAATATCGTTTCGCACTGCGTGTTCGGCGCCGCGCTTGCATACGCCTACATGGCGCTCAACACCCCCCGGTTCATTGATCTGACCGATCCAGCGACGCGTTCGCCGTCACGACAAGGTTCTTGAGCGGTCGGATTTGGATTCCAACAGTTACGCCTCGGACCCACGATAGGGAGTCTTAGCGGCGGTCAGGCGCAGGGACGAAAATAACGGCGCGGAGCTAGCGTGACACGCGTGCGGCGATTGCCGCACGCGTGGATAAGACAGCCGATCTATTGCACTGCTTGCGAATGCTTCCCGCCCGGCTTGGAGATGCTGGTCATCGCCTTGGCTGTCACCTCAGGCTGCTCCTTTTGGGACAGGTCGCCAAGCGACACGATGCCCACGAGGCGCTTGTCCCGATTGAGCACCGGCAGCCGGCGTACCTTGATGTCGGCCATGTTGCGCGCCACCTCCTCGAGCTCCTGGTCCTCGAAGCAATAGAGCACTTCCTTGCTCATGATTTCGCTCACCGGCGTGTCGGGGGACTTGCCTTCCGCCACCGCACGAATGGCGATGTCGCGGTCGGTGATCATGCCGACCAGCCGATCGTCCTGTCCGACCGGCAACATTCCTGCGTCGATCTCAGCCATCGTTTTCGCTGCCTCGCGGATCGACTGCGTGGGACTCGTCAGTTGCACGTCGCGGGTCATACATTTATTGATCTTCATTGTCCAATCTCCTTTTGGGATACCACGTACCGCAAAGCCTGCGGGCTCGCCTAACCTCAAAACTCGGACAGGGGCTTCAGGCGAGGGTTCGCCAAAAAGCGCCATTAACGCGATCTTCAGCATCGTAGGATTCGACTGACGTATGTGACAGGCGTCTGCCTACAGTAATCCAGTGAGAATTGCAGTACGATATCACCCGGCCGTGTCATGCGAAGCGTCATAACTTGAGCGTTTTCCAGTAGCCCGTCAGTTCGACGTAGCCCCGCCCGACTTCGCGCCCGTCCTGAAGCATCCGGACCGCGCCTTCCCAATAGATCGTCCCGGTGTTCGCGCGAGAATCGAGCTCCTGATCGTCCAGCAACGGCTCGAGCACGTAATCCACGTTTCCAACCGTCACTCGCATCGCGATCGGATACTCGACGCCGGTGCGCGGTGAGCGCCAGCGCCGCTGCGCAGTGAATGCGACGTCGTTTGGCCCGAAATGAACTACAGCTCCGTCCGCCGCTCGCAGCGTCCCGTCCGCCCAGATGGCGTCGCCGGCGCGATCGCGCATGCGAAAGGCCATGAGCGCACCGCCATCATGCAGGTTGATGCCGATCCAGTCCCAGCCACTGGCCTCGGCGGCCATCGCTTCGCTCGACCATTCGTGATCCAGCCAGGCCATGCCTGTGACGCTTATAGTGCGGCCACCGGCGTCGATGCTCCCGGTGACGGCGAGTTGCGGCTGGCTGTAGTAATAGCTCGCGTTGGCGGCGTCATGACCCTTGCGCGAGAAGCCCTGGTCGCCTTCCAGCAGGATGGGTTGCGTCGGTGTGAACAACAGGTCGAACTGAAAATCCTGCGCCACAATCCGCGCGATGTATTTGCCGTCGTCTATCCGGAGCGACCAGTCGTCGATGCGAACGTCGGTGGTTTGCTCGGCGGCTTCGGCGAGACCAAATCCCGCGCGGGCGGCGCGCTGGTCATGGCGAAGTTTTCCGTTGCGCGGATCGGCGACGGCGGCGTGCGCGAACAGCAGTTGGTCCGGGGCGAATCGGCTCGCTCTCGTCTCGGCGATGCGGGGACGATTGCGAAAAAACGTCACCTGAATGCCGAGATCGTTGCCGGCGGCATCGAGTACCCATCCCGTGATGTACCACCACTCGCTGCGAAACGCAGGGTGAGCACCCAGGTCGCGTGGAAATTGCAGGTGATAGCCGGGGATCACGCGCGGGTAGGGCTGCACTGAGGGCTGCACTGAGGGCTGCACTGAGTCCCGCACAGAGTCCCCCACCGCCGCGACACCCGTCGCGACAAGGAGCAGCGGGCTGGCGAGAAAGCGCCTCCTCCTCACGGCGCTTCCTCCTCAGTTGCGTGCCGCGTCGCGTACGGCGTCGCGTACGGCGGCGCGATCACCAGTCTTCCTTGACGGCGAGGATCGCCCTTTGACCCATTGCCTGCCGGCCCATTGCGACCGCGGTCAGCGTCGACAATGCGAGCACCAGCAGCGCCGATCCCGCCAATGCGGTCCATGGCGCGAACAGTTCCATGCTCCAGTGGAACGATTGCCGGTTTACGACGTGGATCAGGATGATGCTGATCACCCAGCCGAGACAAAATCCGATCATCAGGCCGATGCCGCTCACGAGGACGCCTTCGACCGCGAGCATCGCCCCAATTTGCCGTCGGGTCATGCCGAGGTGACGCAGCAACCCGAACTCGCGCCGGCGCGAGAGCACCAGCGCACCGAACGATGATGACAACCCGAACAACCCGATGACGACCGCGGCGAGTTCGAGCGCATACGTCACCGCGAAGGTTCGATCGAATGCCTTGAGCGATAACTGGCGAATTTCGCCCGGCGCCGCGATGTCCAGGCGCGAGCCGCCGGGAATGCCGCGAACGATGGCCTCGCTTATCGACCCCACATCGACTCCGGGCGCAAGCCAGAGCGCAGCGTTGGTCGCGGTGCGATCGCCGGTGAACGCGATGTAACGGGCGCGCTCCACGACGACGGCACCTTGCGAGCGCGCATAGTCGCGCCATACCCCCGCGACGGTGAATGGGGTGGGCGTGCCCGCAAGCGGAAGTTCGATCACCTTACCAAACCTGAAATCGTAGAGATCGACCATCGCCTCGTTGACCCATATTGGCGGCGGTGCCCCGGCCTCAGTTGCCACCCCCGCGGGGAGGGATTCGCTGACCAGCGACAGTTGCCGTGCCAGTGTCGGCGCATCGCCTTCCCGAGCCAGGAGCACGATGCGCGGTCGGTAAGGATCAAGCAACAGCTGTTGCTCGCGCACGAACTCTGCGCGGCGTATGCCGGGCAGCGCGGCAATTCGCCCCTGCACTTCGGTGTCGAGATAGGCGCTGTCGCCAGCGGCGTTCGCGCGCACGTAGACATCGGCCGGGAGTACGCGCTCCAGCCAGGCGTCGAGCGAGGACCGGAAAGACGCGACCATGATCGCCATCGAAACCATGAGGCTGACGCTGGCGACGATCGCGACCAGGCTTACGCCGGCCTGTCCAGGCGCGCCGCGCAACTGCAGCAGCGCGAGCCGCGCCGGCGCGCCCTGCGGTATCGGCGCGAGCGCGAGTAGCATCGACGTGATTCTGGGGATGAGCATCAAGGTACCGATCAGAAGCAGTGCAATGGCGATGTAACCGAACAGCGGCAAGTGGGCGACCGGGGGCAATAGCGAGGCAACGCCACCGGCGATGATGGTCAGGAGCGCAGGCCAGACCGGCCGAAGACGGTCAAACGCGCGCTCCTGATCGCCGGCCTTGAGCGCACGCGCCGGTGCGGCCCGCGCGGCTTCCAGCGCAGGCGCGAAGCTTCCCAGCATCGCCGCCGCAACGCCGAGGCAAAAGAACAGTCCCAGCGCGAGGAGATTGGGCGACAGCACCGGAGTGAGTCCGCGAAAATAACCGGCACCGAAATCGAGTCCGACGGTGCGGATGGCGATTTCCGCAAGCACGAAGCCGCCGATCAGCCCTAGCACGCTGCCTGCGACACCAATCGCCGCGCCTTCGGCGACCAGCAGGAATATCAATCGCCGTCGCGTCACGCCTAGCACGCGCAGCAGCGCCAGTTGCGCGCGCCGCCGCACGACGGCGAGCGCCTGCGTCGAGAAGACGAGCAGGGCGCCGGTGAACAGTGCAACCAGCGCGAGGACATTCATGTTGACGCGGTACGAGCGCGACAGACTTTCGCTGGCGGCGACGCTGGCTTCGGGACGCTGGACGGCGAGACCTGCCGGCAACAGCGCTTGCAGGCGATCGCGAAAGTTGTCGACATCGACACCCGCCCTCACGCGCAGGTCAACGCGAGTGATGAGGCCGACGCGATCGAAATTCGTCTGGACACCGGCGATATCCATCACCGCGAAACGCTGTTCCCCGCCGGCGGGCGCCAATCCCGCGACGCGCAGCGCGACGACGCGCAACGCGTTCTGCAGGTTCACGCTCGCCCCAGCATCGATGCCGAGCCAGCGTGACGCCGCCGGACTCAAAAAAAGCGCGTCGGACCGGAGGAGATCCAGACGGTCCTCGGGCGCGGCGACCAGACCCGGCTGCACACCGGCCGCGCGGAAGGCGTCGATGCCGATGATCTTCAGCACGTCGTTGCGATCGGCGATCCTCGCATCAACCTCCACCACGGGACTGGCAACCGCGATTTCAGGCATGCGGGCGAGCTGCGGGTAGATGCTTTCGTCAAAGCCGCCGCGCGGACCGCGCACCTGGAGATCTGCCGCGCCGGAGAGAAACTGCACGCCCTGCCCAAGCTCGTTGACCGCTGCCGCGCTGACGAGCTGCACCGCGTAGCCGAGCGCGACGCCCAGCGCGATCGCAAGGACCGACAGGAGACTGCGCGCCTTGTTTTGCGCCAGCGAGCCGGCGAATACCGCGTGCCAGACGGAGGTCTTTACATGGCCCATTACGGCGTCTGTCTGTGAGGCGCAATTTCGCGCAAGCCCGATGCCGTGAGCTGCAGGATGCGATCGCAGGTCCCCGCGGCGACCTGCGAGTGCGTGACGAGAATGCCGGCGGCGTTGTTTGCCTTGATCTGCTCGCGCAACAGACCCAGCACCTGTCCCGCGCTTTCCGGGTCGAGGTTGCCCGTCGGCTCGTCGGCAAGAACCAACCGCGGTGCGTGGACAAGCGCGCGGGCGATCGCGACGCGTTGCAGTTCACCTCCGGATAGTTCGCTCGGCATGCTGTCGCCACGTTCGCCTAGGCCTACGGCAGCCAGCATCACGGTGACGCGGCTCTGTGCTTCTGTTCCGACGTTGCGCAGAAGCGACAGCGGCAGCGCGACGTTCTGGCGGACCGTAAGGTAGGGCAGCACGTGAAATGCCTGGAACACGAAACCCAGATGACCGCGGCGAAGGATCGTCAGCGCATCGTCGTCGAGCGTGGTGAGTTCCACGCCGTCGAGTCTGATCGAACCGCCGTCGGCGTTCTCCAGGCCCGCCACGAGATTGAGCAGCGTCGACTTGCCGATACCCGATTCGCCCATGACCGCGACGTACTCACCCCGCGCAAGATCGAGGTCGACGCCCGCAAAAACCGTGCGCGGCCGGGGGCCGGCGAATGACTTGCCGAGATCGCGGACGACGAGCATGTCTCAGAGACTAACGAGTCAGGCTCGGTTTCACTTGGGGGTAATCGCACCGCCGGCGGGCCAGTCGGTGTCGCCCACACGCTTGAGGTTCATATCGAAAAACCGCAGGGTTTCCTGACCTGGCGCGATGCGGTCGCCAACCTCGTGCCACGTGCCATCCTTGACGACAGCGTTGTAGCGGATCGTCACTGGTCCCGCCGGAATTTCCCACGTGAATCCCTCGGATGTCGGAACGAGCACGAAATCGCCGACGCGCCCCAGCGCATTCGAGTGCATGGTGTAGACCTTGGTCGCCACGTCGTAGGAAATGGTGGCGAAAGCGTTGAAGGTGACCTTGCCTTCGGGGTCGTATCCCTTGCCCTCGATGACCTTCACCGACCCATCCAGCATCGGGCCGATCCGTTCCGTCTGCGTGATTTCGTGTTTCTCGCCGGATGGCCGGATGGTCCACGCGGGACCTCTCCACACGCCGTCCATGAACGCCAATCGCATCATCGCCTCGCGCTGGGCCGCAATAAGCGTCGCCGGGCTGGCGCGCTCCTGGGCGATCGCCACCGTCGATAGTCCCACGGCCACCAAGAAAGCCGCTGTCAGGAATGCGAGCGGTGATAAGCGAGGTTCGATCATTCTTTTTCTCCTTGATGAGGTCTTGCGTGAGGGGACGGACCGAGCCGCGAGATCACAGCACCCGCCACCAAGGCGCGGCAAGCACATCGGGAGCAAGCCATTCCAGCATGCTTCCGCTGTGAAGGAGCAATCCGGCGCGACATTTTTTTCCGTATTCCGCGCGGAATGTGCGCAGATGCTTGATGTCGGAAAGTCGCGGTCGCGCGGTCGCTTTCACCTCGATGGGCAATAGCTTGCCCCCGGTCTCGAGCACGAAATCCACTTCCTCCCCCGTGGACGTACGCCAGTAGCCAATCTCGGCTCGATCGACACGGGAGTCGCGCCAAGCCAGCAGGTCCTGCAGCACAAGGTTCTCGAGATGCGCGCCTCCGGGCTCCTCCTCTTGCGCCAAGTGCAGCGCCACGCCGGTATCCCCCCAGTAGACCTTGGGCGCTTTGATAAGCCGCTTCGTGCGGTTGACGGCATAGGCGGGCAACCGCACCAGCAGGTAGGAGGTCTCCAGCAAGTTGAGCCAGCGGTGCACGGTGGGTTGTGGCAGCGCGACGTCGCGCGACAGCTCGGTCTGGTTAACGAGCTGACCCAGCCGCAGGCATGCCGCGCGCATCAGTCGGCGGAAGTCGGGCAGCGCGCTGATCGCTGCGAGGTCCTGCAGATCGCGCTCGAGGTAGGTGCGCACGTAGCCGTCGAACCAGATGGCGCGGTCGGCGGCGTGGGGAAGGGTTAGCGCCGGCGTAGGAAAGCCGCCACGGCGAGCCAGCGCGCGCCAGTCGTCGGCGGTGTCGTCGCCGGAATGCAACAGGTCGCCCCACCCCGCGTCCGGCGCGGCGAGGAGCTCTTCCCAGCGGCCGCAACTGCCGCGCCCCTGTTGCTCCTTCCGGGTCATCGGCCAGAGCGTGAGATAGCTCGCCCGTCCAGCCAGCGATTCGGAGACCTGGCGCATGAGCAGGAGGTTGGCCGATCCCGTGAGAAGAAAGCGTCCCGGCGCGCGGTCGCGGTCGATGGCACGCTTGACCGCGCGCAGCAACCCTGGCTCGCGTTGTACCTCGTCGAGCGTTACCGGGCCGGCGCCACCAACTAGGACTTCCGGGTCGCGACGCGCGGCATCGAGCACGTCGAGGTCGTCGAGCGTGGCGTAACGCCGCTTGCCGGGAACGAGGTGCTCGACGAGCGTGCTCTTGCCGGTTTGTCGGGCGCCGGTGACTACGACCGCCGGCATCACTTTCAGCCGATCGCGCAGCGCCGCGCCGACCAGCCGGGGGAGAGTCTTCATGGCGTGAATGATAGTCATTCATGGCGTGAATAGTCAAACCACCTTGCCGTCGCGTGTGTTCGCGTAGGCTCAGCCACTGCCGTCAATGATAACTCTTGACGTTACTAATTCAACGCATTAGTATTGCGGTGTGATCCGCTCATTCGTCGACAAGCTCACCGCAGCGGTATTCGAGGGCCACCGGGTCAGAGCGTTTCCCCCGCACGTGCAGGGCGTGGCCCGGCGCAAGCTCAAGGCGATCGACGCGGCAAAGGCAATGGATGATCTGCGTGTCCCACCGGGTAACCGTTTGGAAAAACTGTCGGGAGACCGCAGAGGCCAGTGGAGTATTCGCATTAACGACCAATGGCGCGCATGCTTTCGTTGGGAAAGCGGCGCCGCCCACGACGTGGAAATCACGGACTATCACTGAACGAGGCAACCATGGCTATTCGACGCGACGACCTCAGGAAGATTGACTTCTCGGATGTCTCGAGCGGCAGAAGGCTTGCTCCCGTGCATCCCGGCGACGTGTTGCTCAAGGATTTTATTGAGCCGCTTGGGATTTCCCGCTACCGCGTAGCCAAGAACATCAATGTTTCGCAGCGGCGCATCGATTTAATATGTCGCGGAGAGGCAGCCGTGTCGGCCGATATGGCGCTGCGCCTCGGGCGCCTGTTCGGTACGACGCCGGAATTCTGGGTTAACCTGCAAGCGCAATACAATCTGGAAGTCGCCGAGCGCTTAGCCGGAAAAGCGATCGCAAGGGCTGTGGTGCCGCTAGCAGCTTAATGTCGTAGTGCAATGGGGGCGGCGAGCAGATGACCCGGGCCGGACACTATATGCGGGCTGGGCGCGCGACGATGGCCATCGCGACGCTTCTGACCGCACTCGTCCTCTGGTATTCCCTCACGACGCTCACCGGCATCATCTCTCCCGCCCGCTTCGCCTCCCCCGGCGAGGTGTGGGCCGCATGGCTGCAGATCTCGACGCAAGGCTACGCCGACGCCAAGCTCTGGCGCCACATCTTGCAGAGCTGCATGCTGGTGCTGTTCGGTTTTCTCACCGCGATAGCGGTCGGCGTGCCGCTGGGGTTGGCGATGGGCTGGTCGAAGCGCGCGGAGGCCTTCGTCAACCCGGTCTTCCTGTTGCTGCGGCCCATCCCGCCGCTGGCGTGGATCCCGCTGGCGATCGTCTGGCTGGGACTCGGCGACGCGGCGAAGATCATGGTCATTTTCGTGGCCGCGTTCGTGCCTTCCGTGATCAATACCTACGCCGGCGTGCGCTCGATGGAGCCGCATCTGCTCGAAGCCTCGGCGATGCTGGGTGCGAAGCGCTTCACCTTCATACGCGAAGTTCTGGTCCCGGGCGCGCTGCCGCACATTTTCACCGGGCTGCGCCTTTCGCTGCAGGCCTCGTGGACGACGCTTGTTGCGGCCGAGCTGGTCGGCGCGCTGTACGGGCTCGGTCAGGTGCTCAGCGCCGCCGCGCAGGACATTTTTCCCGCCATGATCCTGGTCGGCATGATTTTCGTCGGTGTGTGCGGCGGTGCGATGACCTGGCTGCTGGGACAAGTCGAGAAGCGCGCCATGCCCTGGCGCGCCGCCTGAATCGGTCCATGGGTAACGCACTTTCCGCGAAACAATTCTGGCTGCTGTCGGCGGCGGGATTCGCCAGCTTGTTCGTCGTCTGGAGCGTGGCCGCGGTGAGCGGCGCGGCGCCTGCGCAGTTCCTGCCGACGCCATGGACCGTCATCCAGCGCCTCGTCGAGCTCACGCAAAAGCCTTTCGCCGGCTACACGCTGCAGGAACATTTGTGGTCGAGCGTGCTGCGCTACCTGCTCGGCTTCGGGTTGGCGGCCGCGATCGGCGTGCCGCTTGGCTTGATGATGGGCTGGTTCCGCAGCCTCGACCACATCGTCTCGCCGCTGTTCGAAGGCATTCGCTTCATCGCGCCGATCGCCTGGGTGCCATTCGCGGCGCTGTGGTTCGGTACCGGCATCGGCGGACCGACGCTAATCATCTTCATGGGTGCCTTTCCGCCGGCGCTCATCAACGCCTACCGCGGCGCCAAATTCGTCGAGCCACGCCTGATCGAGGCGGCGCAGACGCTCGGTGCCAGTGCCTGGCGCGTCATCGTCGAGGTCCTGCTGCCGGCCTCGGTACCGTCGATCGTCGCAGGGCTGCGCATCAGTGCGGGCCTCGGCTGGCAGTCGCTGATCGGCGCCGAGCTCATCGTTGCCTCGAGCGGCATCGGCTACCTCATCGTCAAGGGCCAAAGCAGCATCAGCACCTCGACCGTGATGGCGGGGATGATCGCCATCGGCACGGTCGGCATCATCATCGACGTGCTGCTGCGTCGCGCCGAAGCGACCATCAATCGGCGGCGCGGGCGATGAGCGAGATCGCATTCGACAACGTCAGCCGTGTATTCGCACGCGACGGCAAGGACTTCCTCACGCTCGACCGCATCGACCTCACGATCCGCGAGAAGGAGTTCGTGGCGATCGTCGGCCCGTCGGGCTGCGGCAAGACCACCTGCCTGCGCATGGTCGCCGGGCTCGAGTTCCCGAGCACCGGCACGGTGAAGGTCGGCGGCAGCGTGGTGACAGCGCCCGGGCCGGAACGCGCCGTCGTGTTCCAGCAATTCGGACTGTTTCCGTGGAAGAGCGTTTGGGACAACATCGACTTCGGTCTCAAGTGCAAAGGGCTGCCGGTCGCGGAGCGAGGCGAGCACATAAGGCGCTTTATCGAGCTGATGTCGCTGCAGGGCTACGAGAGCGCGTTTCCGCACCAGCTCTCGGGCGGGATGCAGCAGCGCGTGGCGATCGCGCGTGCCTATGCGCTGGACCCCGCGGTGCTGCTGATGGACGAGCCGTTCGGGGCGCTCGACGCGCAGACTCGCACGGTCATGCAGGAGGAGCTGGTGCGCGTCGCGCGCAAGAACCCGCGCACTGTGCTATTCATCACCCATGCGGTGGAGGAGGCGGTGTACCTGGCCGATCGCGTGGTCGTGATGACGCGCCGCCCGGGACGAATTTGCGAGATCATCGATGTCGGCACCGTTCGCCGCGGCGAGAGCTGGGACCGCCTCGAGCGCATCGAGGAGGTCATGGACCAGGCGTCGTTCGTTCATATGCGCACTCATATCTGGCGATTGCTGCGCGAGCAGCAGCCCGATGAGCACTGATGGTTACCGACAACAAACGGAGGAGAACGTCATGAGAAAAATCGGGCAACGCTTTTTGCGAGTGATCGCCGCCTGCACGGCGCTCGCGGTTGGCACATTCATAGGCATAGGCACGCTATCCGGCCAGGCACATGCGCAGGCCACCGAGGAAATCAAGGTCAGCTACCAGCCGGCGCTGTACTGGTCGCTGCCGTTCTACATCGCCAGCGAAAAGAACTGGTGGGCGGAGCTGGGCTTGAAGCCCACCTTCAGCACCTTTCCCGCGGGCGTGCCGCAGATCGCCGCCTCGGCGTCGAAGTCGTGGGACGTGGGCGGCACGGGCTCGGTGCCAGCGGTGCTGGGGGCGGTGCGCTTCAACATCCTCACCATCGGCATCACCAACGACGAATCGCAGGGCAACGTGCTGATGGTGCGCGGCGACAAGGCCGCCCAGTACATGGCGAATCCGGCATCGATCAAGGGCCAGACGATCCTGCTCACGGCCAATTCGACCGGCGACTACGCCGTGCAATCGTGTCTCGCCAAGTACGGGCTCAAGAAGGCCGACGTCACGCTCAAGAACATGGGGCAGGCGGAGATCATTTCGGCGATGTCTTCCAACAACGCGGACCTCGTCGGCGTCTGGGCACCGAACATCTACACGCTGGAAGAAAAAGCCGGCGCCAAGGTGATGTGCTCGGGCAAGGATGGCGGCGCCATCGTTCCCGGCGCGCTGATCGTGCGCGCCGACTACGCCAAGGAAAAGCCGCAGAACGTGGCCAAGTTCCTGGCGGTCTACCTGCGCGCGCAGAAGTGGGCCAACGCCAATCGCAAGGAAGCGATCGCGATGATGCAGAAGTTCTACGAGCAGGGCGGCGTCTCGATCTCGGATGCGGCGATGAACAAGGAATTCGATACCCGGCCGACGCTCGATCTCGCTGCCCAACTGGCTGCACTGAACCGTGGCGCTTCAGGTTCACCCGCCGACGGCTGGTTCACCAAGATCGGCGATTTCATGAAGGCTTCGGGATCGATTCCCGATGTGCCGGCGTCGTCTTCTTTCATGACCGACGAGTACATGAAGATGGTGGAGAACGATCCGAAGCTCAAGGCCTTCGCCAGCCGCAGCAATTGAAATCGTCCGGAGACGCGTGGGAGTGAGTCATGGCGACGACGTACCTCAAGAAAGCCGGGAAGACGCCCGAGACCGAGGCGGGGAACGCCAACGCGGTCGCCGCCGAGATGCTCGTGCAGATAGAACGGCGCGGCGAGGCCGCGGTGCGCGAATACGCCGCAAGCCTCGATCAGTGGACCGGCGAGATCGTGGTCACGGCCGACGAAGTCGAGCGGCGGGCACGCGACGTTCCGGACACGGTGAAGGCCGACATCGCTTTCGCCACCGAACAGGTGCGCCGTTTTGCGCTGGCGCAGCGCAACTCCATCGAGGAGTTCGAGGTGGAGCTCTACCCGGGCGTCGTCGCGGGGCAGCGGCTGGTCCCCGTCAACGTGGCGGGCTGCTATGTGCCCACCGGCCGCTATGCGCACATCGCTTCGGCCTACATGGGCATCGCCACCGCCAAGGCTGCGGGCGTGCCGATGGTGGTAGCGTGCTCGACGCCGTACAAGGGCGGCGGCATCCATCCCTACGTGCTCTATGCGATGAAGGTCGCGGGCGCCGACATGATCATGACGCTCGGCGGCGTGCAGGCGATCGCGACGATGGCGTACGGGCTGTTCGGCGCCAGTCCTGCCGACATCATCGTCGGGCCCGGCAACAAGTATGTCGCGGAAGCCAAGCGCCTGCTGTTCGGCAAGGTCGGGATCGACGTGTTCGCCGGTCCGTCGGAAGTCGCGGTGATTGCGGACGCCTCGGCCGACGCGATGATCGTCGCCGCCGACCTGGTGGGGCAGGCCGAGCACGGGCACGAGTCGCCGGCGTGGCTCTTTACCGATTCTCGACGTCTCGCCGACGCGGTGATGCAACGCGTGCCGGAGCTGATCGCGGATCTGCCGCCGATCGCGCGCGACGCGGCGGGCGCCGCATGGCGCGACTACGGCGAGGTAGTTCTGTGCGATTCGCGCGAGGAGATCGTGCGCGTCTCCGACCGCTATGCCTCGGAGCACCTCGAAGTGCACGCCGCCGACCTCGACTGGTGGCTCGCGCACCTTACCTGCTATGGCTCGCTCTTCCTGGGCGAGGAGACGACAGTCGCGTTCGGCGACAAGACCTCGGGTCCGAATCACATCCTTCCGACCAAGGGCGCGGCGCGCTATTCCGGCGGTCTCTCGGTGCACAAGTTCATCAAGACGCTGACCTGGCAGCGCATGACGCGCGACGCCAGCCGGCAGATCGGCCAGGTCACGGCGCGCATCTCGCGGCTGGAAGGCATGGAGGCGCACGCGCGCACCGCCGACGACCGGCTGCACAAGTATTTCCCGAGCGAGACGTTCGTGCTCGGCCAGAACGTCACCGCCTGAGCCAAGCCATGCCGACGGTACTCGAATGCGCGGTGCGCGATCGATTCCGCCTCGACGGCAAGACGGCGAGAACGCCACCGCCTGAACGATGACGGCGGTGCTCGAACGCTTCCGTCTCGACGGCAAGACCGCGCTCGTCACCGGTGCGAGCTCCGGGATCGGGCGCGCGATCGCCGAGGCGCTCGCAGCGGCGGGTGCGTCGGTCGTGCTCTGCGCGCGGCGACCAGCGGCGCTCGACGAAGCGCGCGCCGCGATCGTCGCAGCCGGCGGCGCGGCGGCGACCGCCAGCGGTGACGTCGGCCTCCGCGCGTCGCTCGCAATGCTCGCGGAAGCCGCGGCGAAACCCTTCGGCCCGATCGACATCGTCGTGCATGCGGCGGGGTTGAACCATCGCCAGGCGGTGGCCGACGTCACCGACGCGGCGTGGGACGAGCAGATCGAAGTGATGCTTTCCGCACCGTTCTTCCTGTCGCGGCATCTCGTCCCGGAAATGAAGGCGAAGCGATGGGGCCGCATCCTGAACATCGGATCGTTGCAGTCGTACCGCGCCTTTCCCAACGGTTCCGCCTACGGCGCGGCCAAGGGCGGCATCGTCCAGCTCACCCGCGCGATGGCCGAGGCGTGGTCGCGCTTCGGCATCAACTGCAATGCAATCGCGCCAGGATTTTTCCCGACGGCGCTCACCGCGCCGGTATTCGACGACCCGGGGAGGGTGAACGAGTTGGCGGCGCGCACGGCGATCGGCCGCAACGGCGAGCTCGCGGATCTGCAGGGCGCCGCGGTGTTCCTGTGCAGCCCCGCTTCCGACTACGTGACGGGTCAGACCCTGGCCGTCGACGGCGGCTTTACGGCAAAGTGAGCATCATGAAAGCGCTCGTCTATACCAACCCGAACGAAGTCACGTACCGCGACGAGCCCGAGCCGGTGCTTGCCGCCAACGAGGTCGTGCTCCGCATCGACGCAGTCGGAATCTGCGGTTCGGACATGCACGCTTATCATGGTCATGACCCGCGCCGGGTGCCGCCGCTGATTCTCGGTCACGAGCTCGCCGGCAGCGTCGTCGCCGGGCCCGGCATCGGCAAACGCTACACCGCGAACCCGCTGATCACGTGCGGCGTGTGCGAATACTGCGTGCAGGGCCGCAACAACCTCTGCGCCAATCGCACGATGGTCGGCATGACGCGGCCCGGCGCGTTCGCCGAGCGCATGTCGATCCCGACCAGCAGTCTCATCGAGATCCCGCAGGACATGCGCCCCGTCACGGCGGCGCTCACCGAGCCCGCGGCCACTGCGCTGCATGCGTTGAACCTGTCGATGCGAGCGCTGCATCGACCGTTGCCGGAGTGCAGCATGCTTATCCTCGGCGGCGGCGCGATCGGCATGCTCGTCGCATTGCTTGCCCGGAGCTACGGCTGCCACGATGTGCGCGTCGCCGAAACGAACGCGCTGCGCCGGGCGTCGATCGAAAGGCACGCAGGTTGCCGGGCGTTCGATCCGGTGGGAGGCAAAGCCGCCGTCGCCGGCAATGACGCCATCGCCGACAATTCGATCGACCTCGTCGTCGACGCGGTCGGCGCCAAGGCCACGCGCATTGCCGCGCTCGCCGCCGTGAAGCCCGGCGGCGTGGTCACGCACGTCGGTCTCCAGGACTGGGCGAGCGAGATCGACATGCGCAAGCTGACGCTCGCCGAGATCACCCTGCTCGGAACCTACACCTACTCCACCGCCGACCTCCGTGCGACCGTTGCTGCGTTGCATCGCGGCGCGTTCGGCGATCTCGCATGGGTCGAGCAGCGCCCGCTCGCCGACGGGGCGCGCGCCTTTCAGGACCTGCATCTGGGCAAGAGCGCCAGCGCCAAGATCGTGCTCCATCCGTGATCACGGCGCGCGTCTTGTCCCTTGTCAGGCCAAGCTTTGCCCTTCGTCGCCGCGTTCCTTTAGCGTCGCAAGTACGTCTTCTGGGTCGGTCGGCTTCTGTAAGGCCGCTGCTTCCGAGTCATGACGGTCTTTCACCATAGGCAGATCATGTCTCAGCTCTTCGAGAAGATGGATAATCTTCGTGACTTTTTGCTCGGTCAACAGATTGACCTGCAGCTCTAGTTCGGATCGCTGTTTCTCGAGCTTGGCCTCCCGGTTCTGAGCAATGAGGACGACAGTCATCGTTATCAGGGCGGCTAGGCCAACGATGCCTTGCAGCCACGGGAACGGAGGCGAGTCCAGAACCTGGAAGCCGAGACGGTCTAACAGAATATTAGCCAGCATCCAAAGTGCGACGAACCCCAGCACGGCAGCGAGATAGGATGCCCGACCGATAAATCCGCCGACTTTCTCAAGCAGTCGTTGGGAGTCGCTGATCGCCTACTCTTCGCGACGATAAAAAGCCAGGAATGTTGTCGATGTTCTGGCTTATATGCTCCGGGACGGAACGCAATGGCGGCTCAGCCGTTGGGGCGCGTGAGGCAGCGGGTGTGTTCATGTCGTTCGCCCAGTGCCTTTGGCAAACCTGAAGTTGTGCCCTACGCAGCAGGTTACGCCCTTACCCGCCCTTAAACCGCACTCGCAGGACCTTCTTGTCGTACTCGGCTTCGTGGGCCATCGTGATTTCGGTGCCATTGGCCGCGTAGATGCGACCGCCCGCGCTGCGGCACACGTTGCGCTCGTACTGGCATGGGCCCATTTCCGGATGTTTCTTGCACAGCTCTTCAACCTTGGGCGCGAACGAGATCGCGGTCTGCTTGCGTACGCCATCGGCGTCGACGACGCAGACATATAGAGTGTTCGCAGGTACGACGATTGCAGGTTGCGCCGTCGGCGCGGCAGCGGGCGTGCTCGGGATCACCGGGACGATGGGCGGCGTCGGGACGTCCGGCAACACGCGTCGATCGACCGACGCCGTGTCGGAAGGGCGGGTGCCCACCGTCACGACAGGTTTGGGCGCGTCCGCGCAAGCCGCAAGAAGCGCGACCGTCAACAGGAGAACAGAGCGCTTCATGTCGGGCCCAACTGAGCGCTTACCTTGCACGCCTCGAGACTCGCGTAGCGCGTAAGCCAGTCGGTCGTAGCCGCCGACAGCGTCCATCCCAGCGGCGCCTCCGCCACCCGCACCGCGATCTCCTTCTCGGACTGAGCCGTACGCTTTCGCGCATCCAGGTCGGTGCCGACCGGCAGCGGGCTGGTCGAGCCGACGCGACACTTTCCGATCATGACCCTGCCTGCCGCCTCGTCGCGCAGGAAGGCGGCGACGAACGCGTTGTTCAGCGACACCTCCATCAATGGCGCGATCGGAACGCCGTCAACGCCGCAGAGGTCGGTACCGCCGTTCACGCGAGAGAGCACGCGCCGAAGCTGCGCCTTCGACAGCTCGGCGCGTGCCGGCCGTGCCGCGAGAAACGTGGCGATCGGCGCGGTGATCTGCACTTCGGTCGCGCCGCTGGCGGGCTCGCTGTCGTCGCATATCCAGCGCTCATTGCCGTCGTTGGTAATGATCACGACGTGAATACGCGACAGGAGCTCCTCGTCACCGTCCTTCTCGATCTCGGCGATGATCTCGAGCAGAGATAGCACGCCCGAGTTGTCGAAGTAGCCGCCGTCGGCGACTTGTCCCGAGAATTCGCCGCGATTCGACCCCGCGTGGAAATATGCGCCCGCGGGGCTGACGTAGGTGAATCGCGCGCTGTTGTGCACGGCTCCGACCATCGATGTCGCCGCGGTGTCGTAGGCGCGGTCGAACAGGTCGATGGTGCTCAGCCACGGCCACGTGAACGTCGATGCCACGACGCGCTGGCCACTCTGCACCCGTGTCGCGTTAAGAATCAGGTTGACGTTCCTGGGCCCGCCGCCGGCTTCGACTCGTGGGTCCGCGCCCGCTGCATAGTCGAGGAACCGGCCGTTGAGCGTCGCGGCGCGCGCCGGGTCGACGCTCGCGACCCACGACTGCTCGAGCGTGCGGCCGCGGTCCTGCCACTGGTAGTTCCGATACACAAACGCCGGCAGCCACAAGGCGCGGAACAGATCCGGGAACAGGTACGTCGCCACCGTCGGTGACAGGAAATCGTCGCCGAGCGCGCACAGCATGGCGCGCTGGCGCGGTCCAATCTCGGCGGGCTGCTTGACGGCTTCCGGGCACGTCGCGATCGTCGCGCCGTCTCCGGCCAGCGCGTACATCGCGGCGCCGAGCGATCCACCGGAGACGCCGCTGATCGCGAACACGTGCTTGCCGAATCGGCCCTGCGTCAGATCGTCCGCGGCGGCGAGGTACGACGCGGTCAGGAACGCGGCGCGTATTCCGCCGCCGGCCGCGGCGACGAGATAGATCGGACCGGTCTTCGGGATGTCCTGGCGCGCGACCCACGCATTGAAGCTCGTGCGCACGTCGGGCCGCGTGAAGCTGGCGTTGGCTGCGGGCGTGGCCGACGCGGAGATGGTGATCGGGGCGTCACCGCAGCTGGTCAGGGCGGCGGCGATCAGCGGGAGCAGCCCGAAGCTCGGCAGGCGATACGCATTCGGGACGACGGTGAGCACGACCCCCCCGAATACCACCCAGATCGAGAGCGCGAGCATCAGCAGCGTCGGCGCGCCGAGAAACCGGCCGACCTCGATCGGCTTCGCCCACACCAGAAAGAACACGGCGGTGCCGATGACCGCTGCGACCCACAGGATGATCTGGGTCGCCTTCGCGACGTGAACCACCGTGGCGCGACGGCTGCCGGGCGGGGCATCATCGCGACCGCTCGGCGTCTTCGTCACGGGCGGTCCGCTGATCATCTTCGCGAACCAAGCGCGGCGGTGAACCAGGAAGGCGATGACCAGCACGGCGACCAGCAGCGTTGCAGGCACGACGTACGCCGTGCGCGGCAGCAGCGCGGTCCGGAACGTGATCAGCCACGCGCCAAGCGCGACGAGCGCAACCACCGCCAGCGCGATCAGGTGGTTGCGACGTTGCGTACCGTGCAACCTGACGATCGCGTGCCAGCGCTTCCATCGCGTGCAGCCGTAATCGAGTATCAGCCAAAGCGCAATCGCGACCGCGAGCTGGACGCCGGTCGTCGCGAACGAAATGTGGCCCTCGATCCGGAACAGCGCGGCGGGCAGGTTGGACAACGTAGGGTCTTGCGGATACGGCACCTCCGACGTCCAGCGATGCGACAGGCAAACGAACACGATGCTGGAGATGAAGCCCAGTCGATACAGCAGGAAGCGCAGGCAGCCGTTGAGTCCGTCGATGAATGCAAGCGCGGCGAACGCCGCGACGATGAGCAGCGGCGAATTCAACACGTAGGTCTTGACGCCCACATCGGCGAGGAAGAATACCAGCGGCAGAATGCACAGCGCGCCGAGTATTCGCGGAAACCACTCCTCCAGGCGACGGCTGAACGCGATCAGCTCCAGCGTCATCAGCTTCTCGTCGAACACATCGTGAAAGGCCAGGAGCACGCGGCTGGAATACCACGCGATCAGCGCCAGCGTCGCGGCGCTCACGATCAGGCAGAGCCACCAGAACCGACTCCAGTCGGCGTCCTCGACCACCAGCGACAGGATTTCCTTGCCTTGCGGCGCGAGCATGAAGAACGCCAAGGTGATGGCGAGCGCGAGCACACCGAAAAAACATCGGCGCACCGCGCGCGCGGACAGAGTGACAACGCCCAGCAGGAAACCCACGCGATCGAGGAAGCGTGTTATCCAGTTGGGCGGCGGTGGCGGGGCCGGCGAAGGGGAAGCAGGAGGGTTTTCGTTCATGTCGCTCACCTCTGTCGTACTTCTGACCTGCGCGCGCGATGCATGCGCGGGTGCCCAGCGTGTCTCTACTGCCCGGTGAGCTCCGCGGCCAGCGGAGCGGCGCCGTATACCTTGGTCAGGGCCTGCACGATCGCCCGCGTGTCCACCGCGATCGCCCGCGCCTTCTGCTGGGTGTAGGCGTAGCGTGCGCCCAGCGCTTCCAAGTTGCCGTCGAAGATCAGCCCCACGAGCTCGCCGTTTCGGCCGACCACGGGCGAGCCGGAATTGCCGCCGTGGATGTCGAGCGTCGCGACGAAGTTGAGCGGCGTGGCCAGGTCGACATCGCGCTGCTTCTCCAGCCATCGCTTCGACAAATCGAACGGCGGCTGGCCGTCGAACGCGAAGCTACGCGCGTACAGTCCCGCGAAGTTGGTCTGGAAGGGCATCAGGACGCCGTCGGCGTTGTAGCCGCTGACCTTGCCGAAGCTCAGGCGCAGCGTGAAGGTGGCATCGGGATACGCATCGCTGGCGTACGACTTGAGGCGGATGGTCGCCAGCGCGTCGCCGGCGCGCAGCGTCGGCGTTTCGACTTCGACTTCGTAGGTCTTTTCCAGGCGTCTGTGCATCGGATAGACGTCGCGCGCGAGCACGATCAACGGGTCGGTCGACGCCATCACGGCGGCTTTGCCGCCTTCGATCAGCTTCCTGCGCACCGCTACCTGGTCGAGTTGCGATCCGTCGACCGCTTGCCTGGCGGCTTCCAGGGGCGTCTTGTTCCCGAGCACGCGGACGACGAAGGGGTCGTCCTTGCCGAGGACTTCGGCGGCCTCCTGCCAGCGACCCGCGAGCCGCGCGATTTCGAGGTCCTTGTAGTAGGGCTCGTCCGCGGAGAGCCGATGCACGATGCGCGGTATTTTCGAGGCACGGTACTCGGACATGCGATCGGCGTCCGGGAGCGCCGTTTCGTTGGCCAGCTCGACGATCTGCCCCGCGGCGCGGAACATGGTCCCGAATCCATAGCCGACTTCCCACCGAGCTTTGGTGTCGCGGGACTGCTTGACGGTGGCAACCTCGACGATCGCCCACGGATCGGGCTGGCCCGCGGCCGCGACGAAGGACTCGCGCAGTTGCGCCTCGTCGGTGGTTTTGGCGCTCATCAATGCGGGATCGCGCAATGCCTTGTACTCGCCGGTCATCGCCTTGAGCCAGTTCTCGGTGCCGAGGATGTTGTGCGAGGCGCGACGCGCCGATTCCGGAGAGGCTGCCGCGTAGTCCTGCAGAACCTTGAGCTGCCTGTTCGCGGTCGCGAGCATCATCGGATAGCGGACGTCGCGGTCGTACACGACTTGCGTGAGCGTGAGCAGGCGATCGGTCGACCCGGGGTGACCAGCCGCGAAGACGAGCTCGCCGTTTTCGAGGCCCTTCTTCGCCCACTTGAGAAAATGCGCGGGCTTGAGCGGCGCACCGTTCTCGTAGACGCGCAGCACCGCGAAGTCGAGATCGAAGCGCGGATAGACGAAATTGTCGGTGTCGCCGCCGAATTCCGCGGCGCGCGAGTCGGGCGCGAACACCAGCCGCACGTCGTTCCAGATCTTGTAGCGATAGAGGTGGTACGCCGCGCCGCGATAGAGCGTCACCATCTCGCAGCGCAATCCCGTGCTCTCCCTGCAGCGGTCCTCGAGCGCGGCCATGGCGGCGTTGCGCTCGGCGTTGGCCTGCGTGTCGGTCGTGGACTTGACGGCAGCGCGGATCTTGTCGCTCACGTCTTCCATCGACTCGAGGCGCCGGAGCTCCATGCCGGGACACAAGCGCTCTTCCGCCCGGGTGCGGGCGTAGAAGCCGTTGGCGACGATATTATCGGTGGCGGTCGACAGCGCCTGCAGGCAATCCCTCGCGACGTGATGGTTGGTCAGCACGAGGCCGCTGGCGGACACGAACGACCCCGAGCCTCCGCCCAGGCGAACCGAAGACAGCCGGAGCGCGTCGAGCCATTCGGCGCTCGGGGTGAATCCGTATTTGGACTGCAGCGCTTTGACGGGTGGATTGTCGAAGGTCCACACGCCTTCTTCGGCGTGGGCGGGTGCCAGCGTTGCGAGCGCGGCGGCGAGCGCGCATGCGATGCGTGCTTTGCGATGGCCGCGTCTTGCCGAGGAGAGTCGATTCACAGACATTTGCTGCATTATGAGCGTCCCTGCGCGCGATTGCATTCCGGGCGTTTTCTTACCTGTGCCAGGCCGTCAGGTTGCCGAGCCCGCCGGAACAGGAGCCTCGTCGGGTACCAGCCCGAGTGACTTGAGCTCCCGCCAGAACGCGTCGGGGATGGGATGGGCAAGCATGGCGACCGCATCTTTCCAGTGGAGCGGTAGCTGCGCCCCCGCGACCACCACGTCGATGGCTGCGTGCGCCAGAGGGAACTGCAATGCAGCCGCGCGCAACGGCACGTCGAAGCGAGCGCAGACCTGCTCGATGGCAGCAGTTCGCTCGATCCAGTCCTGCGACGCGGGGGCGTAGTTGAAGCGGATCGGCTCGTGACTGTTGGCCACGCCGGTGGCGAGGATCCCGGAATTGAATACACCGCCGAGTGCGATGCGCACGCCGCGTTGCACGCACAAGGGAAGCAATTGCGTCAGCGCGCTCTGGTCGAGCAGGCTGTAGCGTCCGGCCAGCAACAGGCACTCCACGTTCGCCACGCCGAGCACGTCGATGCAGACCTGGACATCGTTCACGCCGAGCCCGTAGTGGCCTATCATCCCTTCGCGTTGCATCTGCGCGAGCTCGGGGATGGCTTCCTGCGCGACCTGCTTCAACACCGCGGCGTAACCCGCGCCGTGCGTCGCCTCGTCGCAATCGTGGATCAATGCAACGTCGATGTGCGCGCTCCCGAGTCGCTGCATGCTCTCTTCCACGCTGCGCCGGATACCGGCTCTCGAATAGTCCCATCGCTGGACGAAGGGAAGGACATCGACATAGCCGTTCTGGTCGCGAGGCGCTTTCGGATCGGGGAGAAGAATCCGTCCCACCTTAGTCGAGAGGACACGTTTGCCCGCGACGGCAACCCGCAGCGCCTCGCCGAAACGACGCTCGCTCAAGCCGTTGCCGTAGTGCGGGGCGGTGTCGAAGCTGCGGCAACCGTCATCGAGAGCGGCGTGCAGCACGCTGTAGGCGTCGGCATCGGAGATCGCCTTGTACAGGTTGCCGAGCGGTGCACCGCCGAGGCCGAGCCGCACGTTTGAAGTCGTTGCCGGGAAAATCGTGCGCATGTTTGCGACGGTGGACACGAGACAGCGTTGCGCGGAACGATTCAGGCGAAGAACGGGGTCACCTGCGCGAGGAGCGCGTCAGGTGCCTCCTCCGCGATGTAGTGCCCGCACGGCAGCGTCTGGCCGCGCACGTCGCGCGCGACGCGCCGCCATTCGTCCAGCGGCTTGAAGCAGCGCTGCACCACGCCCTGGTCACCCCACAGCACCATGAGAGGCAGCTCCAACATGCGACCGGCATCGCGATCGGCGCGGTCGTGCACGAGGTCGATGCTCGCGGCGGCGCGGTAGTCCTCGCACGTCGAATGCGCGGCGCCGGGAAGCGCGAGGCAGCGCTCGTATTCCGCGAATGCCCGCGGATCGAACGGCGCGAGCCCCGAGCTCCGATTGCCCATCAGGTCGCGCAGGTACGCCGCGGGATCAGCCTCGATCAGGCGCTCGGGCAGCGGCGGTGGCTGGATCAGGAAGAACCAGTGCCAATACGCGCGTGCGAAGGCGTCCGTCGTCTGCTCGTACATCGAGAGCGTCGGGGCGATGTCGAGCAGCGCCAGGCGCCGGACCGCGTCGGGATGGTCCATCGCCATGCGATGCGCCACGCGCGCGCCGCGATCGTGCGCGAGCACGTCGAAGCGTTCGAAGCCGAGGCTTCGCATCAGCGCCACCTGGTCGTTCGCCATCACGCGCTTGGCATAATTGGCGTGGTCGGGCGCGCCGGGCGGCTTGGACGAATCGCCATACCCGCGCAGATCCGGCGCCACCAGCGTATGGTTCTCGGCCAGCGCCGGCGCGACGCGGTGCCAGATCGCGTGCGTCTGCGGATAGCCGTGCAGCAGCAGCAGCGGAGGGCCGGCGCCGCCGATGACCGCCGCGATGCGGATGCCATCGCCGACGTCGATGCTGCGGTGCTCGAATCGGGGGAACAGATCCTTACTCGAAGATGGGGTCAGCATTTTTCTCTCGCTGCGCTCGGATGCTTGGCCGACGCCAGATTACACTTTCCGTGATCCTGCCGTGGACGCCGCCATGATCGATGCTTCGGTCGTCGGGTCGAAAAGAAGGGCTTGGCGGAATGGATTCCGCCTCGTCGGAGCTTGCGTGGACTGCGATTGAAGCTGAGGGTACCCTTGCGGCTTCGGGGCGTTACATCGTGACTGGAGACAAGAACCATGACCACAGTGGGATTTTGCAGGACCGCGATCCTAGCGCTCGCGGCGGGTTTCGCGTTCGAAGGTGCCGCGCTCGCGCAGTCGACGGTCAAAATCGGCTCGGTGCTGTCAGTGACTGGCCCTGCGGCGTTCCTCGGTGAGGACATGAAGGCGGGCATGGAGCTCGCCGTGGAAGAAATCAACGCCAAGGGAGGCATCAACGGAAAGAAGATCGACTGGATCTTCTACGATGCCGAAAGTCAGACCAATAAAGGCCTGATCGCGACCCGTCGGCTGCTCGATCAGGACAACGTCGACCTGATCGTCGGCGGCGGCAACATGAGCGGTATGGCGATCGCGATGCTGGGTCTCACGGAAAAGGCCGGCATCCCGTTCATGTCGACCGAGGGTGCGATGGACATCGTCACGCCGATCGCGGAGCGGCAATGGACGTTCAAGAGCACGGTCGACGACGAGCAGGTACTGGAACGCTTGGCGGACTACTACGCCAAGAAAGGGATCAAGAAGGTCGCATTCCTTGCCGACTCAAGCGGTTTCGGCCAGAGCGCCGCGGTGCAGATGAAGAAGGTCGCCGCTGCGCGCGGGCTCGACGTCATGTACGAGACGTTCAATCCGTCCGATACCGACATGTCGCCGCAGCTCTCCAAGATCAAGACAGCCAACGTGCAGTCGATCATCTGCTGGACCGTGACGCCCGCCGGCGTAGTCTTCCTGAAGCAGGCGCAGCAGCTCGGGCTGGACAAGACCAATTTGATCCACAGCTACGGCTTCGTGTCCCAGAAATACATGGAGCTGGCGGGGGACTCCGCCAAGAACCTCCTGCTTCTCTCGGTGAAATTCCCGGTGGGTGCGGAGTTGCCGGATAGCGATCCGCAGAAGGCGCCGATCCTTGCGTTGAGCAAGGCGTTCGAAGCCAAGTTCAAGCGCAAGCCCAACCAATTTGCCGCGCAGACCTATGACGCGATCAATCTGGCCAGCACCGCGGTCGCGAAGGCGGGCGGAACCGACCGCGCCAAGGTTCGTGACGCGCTTACCGGCGTGAACAACTGGCAAGGCGTCGGCGGCGTGTTCACCTTCAGCAAAGAACGGCACTCGGGCTTGTCGAAGTCGGATGTAGTGTTGCTCAACTACCACGATGGCGACTTCCACCTCGCCGACTACAAGTAATCGTGTTCGGGATCGCACGCATCGACAGCCAGTGGAGAACACCATGACCACCGTCGCGACGACCACGTCACCCACCATACTGGACATTCCGGAGGCACGATTCCCGGTTCGGCTCGGCGTCGAGAATCGGCGCATCCGGGATCTGTTTCACACCGCTACGCGGCTGCAATGGAATCCGGCGACCGACATCGACTGGGACGAGCTGCATCCGGAGCAATATAGCCAGGCGCAGCGCGAGGCGGCGCGCATGTACTGGAGCCGTCGCGCATGGAGCGAGTACGGCGCCATCTCGGAGAGCCCGGCGCTGCAGATCCGCTTTTGCCACGAGCGTTGCCCGCCCGACATGGCGCTGTTCTTCAGTATTCGCTCGCAGGAAGAATCGAGGCACGCCGAAGTGTGCTATCGCATGGCCGAAGCACTCGGGGGTTACTTCGAGCAGCCCGCCGCCGTGGCCTACCAAGGCTCGGTCGCGACGCACGGCATCCGCAAGATCGCGCTCGATCCGGAAGTCTCGCTGGAAGGCACCATCGCGGCGCTGGTGTGCGCGGCGGAAGAGATCGCATTTGACGTATTCCGGCACATCATCGAAATCGCCACCAACCCGGTCGCGCGCCAGATCGCCCGGATGATCCTGCGCGACGAGACGCGGCACTGCGCCTTCGGCTGGGCGTTTCTGGAGCAGCGCATGCCGCAGCTCAGCCCCGCCCAAAAGGATGTCGTGCGGGGCGCCGTCGTCAACATGATCGAAAAGGTGGAGCTCAACGGCTATCACAGCTCGTGGCTCGCGCCGGACAGCCCGGCGGCTCGCGCTGAGGAGCGCGTCGATAACGTCACCTGGGAAGCGGGTCTTGGCGCGACCACCGAAGCATTGGAGAAGCCGGTCTTCCTTCGCTCGATCGTCGCGATGCGCCAGCGCATGCACGACGACTGGGGCATTGACATCCCGCTATTCACGCATCCGAAAATCGCCACCCCGTTCTGAGTGGGAGAACGCATGCTCGGCCGCTCGGGACCTACGCCTATCAAGGTCGAGCGCCGCTTCCCGCTCGACCTTCACAAATCAGCGCTCGCCATACGGCAGCTCTACGAGACCGCCAAAGTGGAGCGCTGGTCCCCGGAAAAAGACATCCAGTGGGAGAGCTTCGACGCCACCGCGCATGAGCCAGGCGCCCGGGCAGCCGCGCGCCGCGTATGGAGCCGCCGCGCCTGGATCGAGTACACCGGTCTCGCCGAGACGCCCGCGCTGGTCATTCGCTTTTGCCTCGAGCGCGACCGCGAAGCCGACCCTAAGTATTTCCTCACGGTTCGCAACACCGAGGAGGCGTGGCATCTCGAATGCTTTCATCGCTACGCCGAAGCATGCGGCGGTTACATCGAGCGCCCGGACAATGCACAGTGGGAGCCATTGTTCAACCAAAGCCTCTACCGCGATGCGCTGGACGCCGAGCTCGGCATCGACGGATACGTGTTCACGCACTGCGCGTTCGTCGATGGTCTCGAATGTGAGCTGACGCGTGCCTGGCGTGACAACGCTCGGGACCCGGTGGCGCGCGCGATCCTGGATCGGTGTCTCGTCGACCGCCAACGCCACGCCGAGTTTGGCTGGCTGTACGCGCAGCGTCGCGCTGCGATGCTCGACGATGTTCAACGTGCTGAGGTCGTGTCGGCGCTTGTTGGGCACATCGAGCACGTCGAATTCGCGGGTTACAGCTGCGTGGGACTTGCCACGGTGCTCGACGCCACGGCTGAAATCGCGGATCTCGCCGTGGTTGCGCAAGCCGGTCTAGGCGGCATCTCCGCGGACGCGGAAGTGGAGTTGTTCGCCGACCACCTGGCAGAGTCACGCGTGCGCTTGGCCGACCTTGGTGTGATGCTGCCGCTGATGCATCACGCGCGACTTGGCGCGGTCTGATTTCCGCCGTTGGACCAGTTCGCCAACCTGCTTCTTTCTGGACTGTCTACTGGCAGCGTCTATGGGTTGGTGGCGTTGGGGTTCAACGTCATCTTCAAGAGTACGGGTGCGATCAATTTCGCGCAGGGCGAGTGGGTGATGATGGGCGGCATGGTCGCCGCCGCGGCCTACGCCGCACACGTGCCGCTGGGTCTCGCGGCCCTCTGCGCGATCGTCGCGGTCGTGATGGTCGCACTGTTCTCGGAACGGTTCATCGTGCGCCGGCTCGCGGTCCAGACTCCGCTGGCCGTGACGCTGATCATGATCGCGGTCGCGATATGCACTAAGAGCCTCGTGATGCTCGTGCTGGGCAAGAATGCGTTTGACCTCCCCGGTTTCACGGGAAGCACACCGGTCGATGTCTTCGGCCTGCGCGTGCATCCGCAGAGTTTCTGGATCGTCGGCGTAGCCGCGGTCGTGATGCTGGTCACGCACTGGTTCTTCGCTCGGACCATCCTGGGCAAGGCGATGCGCGCAGTGGCGGCGCAGCCCGAGGCAGCCGCACTGTGCGGCATCGAGCCACGCATGGCGCTGGCGCTGTCATTTGCATTGGCCGCATGCATCGGCGCAGTCGCCGGGGTTATCATTACGCCCTTGACGCTGACTTCCTTTGATCACGGCACGGTGCTGGGCTTCAAGGGATTTTCCGCGGCGATGCTGGGGGGGCTCGGAAGCCTGCCTGGCGCCATGTTGGGCGGCGTGTTGCTCGGATTGCTCGAGGCGCTCGCCGGCGGCTGGATCTCGTCTCATTTCAAGGATGCGGTCGCGTTCGTGGCGTTGCTCGCGACCTTGTTCTGGCGTCCTTCCGGCATTCTCGGAAGGGGCGCTGTGGATCGGGTCTGATCGTGATGCCTCCGAGAATTGCGCGAGCGACGACTCTGGACATCCGCCGGCGCCGCGTTCGCGCGGCCGTGATCGTGTGGCTCCTGTTCGCGAGTTGGCCGCTACTCGCAGGCAACAACTATGTGCTCAGCCTCGGCGTGTTTTTTTTCATCAACATGCTGCTCATCGGCGGGCTCAATCTGGTGATGGGCTACGGCGGGCAGATATCGCTGTGCCAGGCCGGTTTCTTTGGGCTGGGCGCGTACATCTCGGGGGTCCTGTCGCTGCGCTATGGCGTGCCGCCATTCCTGGGAGTGCTGCTCGCGCTGCTAGGAAGTACGCTCACCGCGTTCCTCATCGGGCTACCCGCGCTGCGTCTGCGCGGTCATTATCTGGCCATGGCAACGCTCGGCTTCAACGCCATTCTCTCGGTGCTGTTCGTAGAGCTCGTGCCGCTGACCGGCGGTCCCAATGGACTCGCCGGGATTCCGCCTTTCGCACTCGTCGGTTTTGCATTCGACACGCCAGCGCGCTTTTTCTGGCTCGCCTGGAGCGCCGGTCTTGTTCTGATGCTCCTCGTCGCATCGTTGCTCGCGAGCCGCGCGGGCCGCGCGTTGCGGGCGGTCTCCGGTAGCGAGGTTGCGGCGGACAGCATGGGAATTGACCCATTCCACACCAAGCTCAAGGCGTTCATGTTTTCCGCGGCATGCGCGGGCGTCGCCGGTGCGCTCTACGCGCACTTCAACCAATATGCGTCGCCGGAAACCTTCAGCTTGTCGACATCGGTGCTGCTCGTCGTGATGGTAGCGCTCGGCGGGTGGGGCCACTACTGGGGCCCGGTCCTCGGCGCCGCGCTGTTCACGGCAGTCCCGGAATTGCTGCATCGGTTTCAGGACGCCGAGTTGCTCGTCTTCGGCATTGGAATGGTCCTCGTGCTTCTCTATCTTCCCGGTGGCTTGGCTGGCGCACCACATAGATGGCGGAAGCTGCTGGGCGCTTCCAGGCACAGCGAGGTGGTGCCGGTTGCGCGTTTACCCCGATGAGCGCAATCAATTTGCTTGAAGTATCAGGCATGTCGGTCGCCTTCGGCGGGCTGAAGGCAGTCGACGATCTGTCGTTCTGTGTTGCGGAAGGCAGTATTAAAGGAGTGATCGGACCCAACGGGGCGGGCAAGACCACGCTGTTCAATGCCATCGCCGGGATCGCCCGACCGATCAGCGGCAAGGTCATGCTCAGCGCAAGAGATGTTACGGGCCTCGCGCCGCATTCGCGGGCCGCGTTGGGACTCGCGCGAACATTCCAGAACCTGCAGATCTTCAGCGGCATGAGCGTGATCGAAAACGTCATGGTCGGTCGCCACACGCGCCTTCACGCCGGCTGGGCGAAGGGACTGCTGGGGTTTAACACCGCGGAAGAGCGGGAGGCGGAAGCAATCGCGCGCGAGAAGCTGGCGCTACTCGGTCTTGCCGACCGCGCGGGCGACGCTGCGGCAAGTCTGGGTTTTGCCGAAGCCAAGCTGCTCGAGATCGCACGGGCGCTCGCTGCCGAACCCATGCTGCTGCTCCTCGACGAACCGATGGCGGGTGTGCCGCTCACAGAGCAGAACCGCATCATCGAAGTCATCCGGCAAGTCAATACGAGTGGCGTCACGATTGTCCTGGTCGAGCACAATATGCGGGTGGTGATGAGCGTATGTGCCGACATCCTGGTGATGGACCATGGCAGTCGCCTCGCCGAAGGCGATCCTGCATTCGTGGCGCGACACCCGGACGTCGTACGGGCCTATCTTGGCAGGGAGGTCGAACATGCTTGAGGTAACCCGCCTCTACGCCGGCTATGGAGCGTCTGAAGTGCTGCACGACGTGTCGTTCGCGGTCGCTGCCGGGACCTTCTGCGCGCTCATCGGCGCCAACGGCGCGGGAAAGTCCACGATCATGAAAGCCGTCGCCGGGACGTTGCGGCCGGTGCGCGGCAGCATATGCTTCGAAGGCCAGGATATCAGCCGTTCCAGCGCCGCTCGCATCGTTGCCGGCGGGATCGCGCTGGTGCCGGAAGGGCGACACATCTTCGGTCCACTCACCGTCCACGAGAATCTGCAGATGGGTGCCTTCACGAAGCTGCGCCCGCGCGTATTCCAGAGCGCCGACCGCAGCATTGAGCAGCGGCTTGCATTCGTTCTCTCGATGTTCCCCCGGCTCGAAGAGCGCCTCTCGCAGCTCGCCGGCACGCTGTCGGGTGGCGAGCAGCAGATGCTGGCCATAGGCAGGGCGTTGATGTCGCAGCCGCGCCTGTTGCTGCTCGACGAGCCCTCGATGGGCCTGGCGCCGGTCATCGTGCAACAGGTATTTGCGGCGCTGACGAGGTTGCGGGAGCATCGCGTGACCATCCTCGTTTCCGAACAGAACGCAAGCGTGACGCTGGCGCATGCCGATGTCGGGCATGTCATCGAGAGCGGCGAAATTGTGTTGTCCGGCAGCGCTGCAGAGTTGCACGACAACGACCGTGTCAGGGAAGCCTATCTTGGAATCTGCGCCGATACCGCGGACATCGCCGAGCTCGATCGATCCAGGGCTTGAACGCCAGTACAACCTGCGTCTGCGCCATCCGGAGCGCACCGCGGTCTACGAGCGCTTCGCGAAGAGCAGCGCTGACTTCCGCGCCGCAACGCCCGAGCTGCGCGAGCTGCGCTATGGGGCGGGACCGCGATGCGTTCTCGACTTCTTCCCTGCCAGGGGTGGGTCGGCAGCTCCACTGTTCGTCTTCATACACGGCGGCTACTGGCGCGCGCTCGATCACCGCATTTTCTCGTTTCTCGCGAAACCCTGGCTCGCCCGCGACGTCCACGTCGCGATGATCGGCTACGACTTGGCGCCGAGTCTCAGCGTGCGTGCGATCGTCGCCGAGGTTCGTGCGGCCATGGACTTTCTTCGCGAGCGCGCGGCTATCATGAGCGTGGATACGCGTCGCATCGTGATCGGAGGCCACTCGGCGGGTGCGCAGCTCGGCGCATCGGCGTTGAGCGCCGATCCGGGATGGCATGCCCGCGGATTTCTCGGAGTCAGCGGTGTCTACGACCTCGTGCCGTTGCTGGCGACTTCGGTCAACCTGGACGTCCGAATGAGTGCAGCGGACGCCATCGCCGCAAGTCCGATACGCCAGCCGGCCGAACTTCGGGTGCGGTACCTCTGTGCGGTCGGCGAGGCGGAAACGGATGGCTTCCGCGCTCAGACGCACGCATTCGCAGCCGAAATGCAGCGACAGCGCTGCGACGCACTGTCCGTTGAGGTGGCGGGACGCAATCATTTCGACCTGCTCGATGACCTTGCCGACGATAGTCATCCCTTGTTTCTGCAGGCCTCCGGCCTGCTGGGTATACCCTCCCGCTGACGGGATCAAAATCAATGATCGTCGAGGCAAGGGCGCGCAGTCCGTTCCGGATATGCTTTGTCCATGCTTAGACAAGCCAACACGACTCTCGAGTTCGATACCCGCGGCCGCGCGCTTTTCGAGATCACGGGCCCAGTCACCGATTGGGTGCGCGCCAGCGGCATGCGCGAAGGGCTGCTGACGCTGTTCGTTCGCCATACCTCCGCGAGCTTGATCGTGCAGGAGAACGCCGACCCGGCGGTGCGCGCCGATCTCGATCGCTTTTTCGCCCGCCTCGTGCCGGACGGCGATGCGCTGTTCCGCCACCGCGACGAGGGCCCGGACGACATGCCCGCGCACGTGCGTGCCGCGCTGACCGCTGTGCAGCTATCGATCCCGCTCGTGCGCGGGAAGCTCGTGCTCGGCACGTGGCAGGGCATCTACCTGTGGGAGCACCGCGTGCGCCCGCATCGGCGCGAAGTAGTAGCGCATCTCATCGGCTCCTGAGGCGCCAGTGCGGGCTCGTGCACGTCGGCCGAGCATACTGCGCCGCGTCAGCTTGACGCCCGTGCGGTTATCCGGGAACATGCGACGCCCTCAACAACAAGGATCGAGATGATGCGCATTCTCGCGATCGTGTCCTGCACGCTGCTGCTGATGGCCACGACCAGTTTTGCACAGGCGCCCGCCAAGGCACCTGCCGCGACGGCCGCTCCGGCGGCGGCAAGTGGCCAGGCTAACGGCACGCTGACCGCCCAGGGCAAGACGGTCAAGTTCACTTACGCCGCCGCCTTCGTCGACCAGACCGACAAGGACAAGCGCGTAGTGTTGCTCCTCACCGAGAAGCCCGTGCCGGCAGACGCCTGGAAGAGCCACTCGGATCTCATGAGCTATCACCGCAACACCACGCCGATCGTCGGCATCGTGTTGAGGATCGACGCTCAGGGCGAGGTCGCTACGGCGGAATATTTCGTCGACAGGTTTCCGACGAGCACCTCCGGCATATTCCAGGTTACGTTCGACGGCAAGCCGGGCAAGACGATGACGGGCAAGGTGAAATCAACGGCAGCCGCCGCCAAGCTCAGCGATCCGGTGATCGTCGACGCGACGTTCAGCACGGCGGTCAGATAGCTGGAGCGTTTGCGGAGTCTTCGCGTCAGGCGAAGTCGAACCCGCCTCGAGGCCGTTGAGACCTCGCCCTACGTGGCCCCGACGCCGAGATACGCGCGTCGCAAATCGGGATTGTTGAACACCTCGTCGGGTATTCCCTGCGCCACGATGCGTCCTTCATCGAGTACATAGGCGCGATCAGCGATTCCGAGTGCCATCGCCACGTTCTGCTCGACGAGCAGCACCGCCGTCCCCGCCGCGTGCACTTCGCGGATGGCGCGGAACATCACCTGCACCATCGCCGGCGAGAGCCCGAGCGAAGGCTCGTCGAGCAGCAACAGCCGCGGCCGCGCCATCAGGCCGCGGCCGATCGCGACCATCTGCTGCTGCCCGCCCGACAGCGAGCCGGCGGAGGCGTCGAGCTTGTCGCGCACCTGCGGGAACAGCGTGCACACGTACTCCAGCGAGCGGCTGCGCTCCTTGCGCGCCATGCGCAGGTAGCTGCCGACCTCGAGATTCTCGCGGACGCTCATGCGCGTGAACAGGCGTCGTCCTTCCGGCACGATGGCGATGCCCGCGCCGCAAAAGCGATGCGGCGCGACGCCGCGCAGGTCGCGGCCGTCCATCGTGAGCGTTCCCGCCTCGATCGGTTGCAGGCCCGCGATCGCGTTGATCAGCGTCGTCTTGCCGGCGCCGTTGGGGCCGACGACGCACGCGATCCTACCTGCACCGATGGTGAGCGACACGCTCCACAACGCCGGCGCCGCACCGTAGCAGACACGCAGGTCGCGGACCTCAAGCATGCGGCATGCCCAGATATGCGATCGCGACATCGTCGCGCGCCATGATCTCAGACGCCTTGCCCTGCGCCAGCACGCGCCCCTGGTCGAGCACGACGATGCGGTCGGAAAGCTCGGTCACCACGCGCACCACGTGCTCGACGAGGATGATCGTGGTGTCCTGATCGCGGATGCGACGGATCAGGTCGACCGCCTCGTCGATCTCGGCGGGCGTGAGCCCTGAGAGCACTTCGTCGAGCATCAGTAGTCGCGGCTGCGAGGCGAGCGCGCGTGCGAGCTCGAGGAACTTGGTCTGGTGCAGGTTGAGCTCACCCGGCATCGCGTCGGCACGCCGCTGCAGGCCGGTGAAGGCGAGCCATTGCATCGCGACCGCGTCGGCGGCGTCACGGTCCAGGTGGGCAAGCCCGAACATCGCAGTGAGCGCGACGTTGTCGCGCACGGTGAGATGCGCGAAGGGTCGCGGGATCTGGTAGGTGCGCGCGATGCCGGCGCGCGCGATCCGATGCGCCGGAAAATCGGCGAGCTCGACACCGCCGAAGCGGATGCTGCCCGCGTCGGCGCGGTAGTGGCCGCTGACGACGTTGATCAGCGTCGACTTGCCGGAGCCATTGGGACCGAGGATGCCGAGGATCTCTCCCTCGTGCACGTCGAGGTCGACGCCGTCGAGCGCACGGACGCCCTTGAACGACTTGCGTAATCCTCGCACCGACAGGTTCGCTTCGACGCGGCGTCTCATGGGAGCGGCCTCGTCGATCTCGATGGCGCTAACGACCATCGCGCGCGGCTCTCTCTCGCGCGGGGCGACATCGGCTACTTCCTGGCGTCGGTATTTTGCGAACCTGCCGCGCAGCATCTCCAGGATCCCGTTCGGCATGAACAGCACCGCCGCCACCAGGATGGCGCCGCTGATCGCCTTGCCCGCGATGGCCTGGTCCGCCGCCGTCGACGCATAGAGCAGCACCGTGATGACGATGGCGCCCAGCGCCGGCCCTGCCCACAAGCGCGTGCCGCCGAGCACGCTCATCAGGATCACCGTCAGCGGCACGGTGATGTTGAACGTGCTGTTCGCGGTGACGTACGACACGAACAGCGCCTGGATGCCGCCGGCAACGCCGGCGAGCGCGCACGAGATGCCGAACGCCGCCAGCTTGTAGCGATACGTCGGCACGCCCATGACTTCGGCCGCATCCTCGTCGTCGTGGATCGCGAACAGCCCGACCCCTAGTCGCGCCTGCGGGATGGCGCGCGCGATCGCCAGCGTCACCACCGCGAGCATGAGTGCCATCATGTAGAACGTGCCGGAGACGGTCGGCGCAAGCGTCGGCACCGCGACGGCGGACAGATACACGCCGGGGCCGCCGTCGATCGGCGTGTTGAGCACGATGGTAGCGAGCACGAAAGTCACCGCGAGCGTCAGCAGCGCGAACACCTCGCCGCGCACGCGGCGCAGCCGAAACACGACGGCGCCGAGCGCGACGCCGACCAGCGCGGCCAGCAGCGCCGCTGCGGGCAGCGTCCACAGGAACGGCACGTCGAACTTGCCGGCGAGCACCGCGGTCGTGTACACGCCGATGCCGTAGAACGCGCCGTGTCCGAACGAGAAATAGCCGCTGTAGCCCGACAGGATGTTCCACGACGTCGCGAGTACGATCCAGTGCAGCACGATATAGAGGAACGACTCGTAGAACGCCGGCAGGTGCAGGAACGGAACGGCAGCCAGCGCGACGCCGGCACTTACGATCGCGACGAGCGTGCGGTCGATCTTCAGGCGCGACCCGGGCGCAGCAGCAGCAACGCGATCAGCAGCGTGAACGAGACGATCGGCGCCCACGACGGCGACACGAACGCCATGGTCACCGCTTCGCTGACGCCGATCACGACGCCCGCGGTGAGCGGCCCCAGCGCCGAGCCCAGCCCGCCGAGCATCACGGCTGCAAACACCACGCCGACCCAGGCGTAGATCTGCGAAGGCGTCAGCGTAAAGCTCAGCGCCAGGCACACGCCCGCGACGCCGGCGAGCGCGCCGCACACGCCCGCGAGGATCAACGCATGCGAGCGGCGATCGATGCCGAACGCCGCCGCCACCGGTGCGTCCTCCGCCAGCGCGCGCAGGGCGCGTCCGAGATCGGTGTAGCGTATGGCCGCCCAGATGCCGAAGCTGAGCGCCAGCGCGAGCGAGAGCGTCAGCAACTCCGGGACGGGGACGAACAATTCGCCGATGCGGAATTTCTGTCCGGCGTACACCGATTCGAGCTTGCGAAAATCAGCGGTCCATTGCGCCTGGATGCCGGCCTCGATGATAGCGGTCAATCCGAACGTGGCCAGCAGCGAGTTGAGCGGAGACACCGAGAAGCGCGCCAGCAGCCACTGCACCGCGACGCCGAGCGCGAAAAACAGCGGAACGATGATCGCCAGCGTCAGCAGCGGATCGACGCCGCCGACGCTGGCGAGCTGGTAGCACAGGTACGCGGCGAGGAACGCGAACCCGAAGTGCGTGAGGTTGATGATGTGCAGCAGCCCCCACGACAGGCTTACGCCCAGTCCCAGCAGCCCGTACAGGCTGCCGATGAACACGCCCGACAGGGCAGACTGCGCGAGCAGCGTGCCGCTGGGAAAGGTCATTGCACCTGCAGCGTCGCGCCTTGTGCGGAAAACTCCTTCGGGTACACGGTGACCCAGCGGCCGTTCTGCACCTGCTTCACGCGCATCAGGTCGTCGCCGTAGTTGCTCGGACCGTCGAAGCGCAGGTGGCCCTGGATCGTGTCGACGCCGTTCTTCTTGATCCATGCCGCGATCGCCTTGTCGTCGAGGCTGTTGGCGCCGCGCACGCCCGCTTCGAGGATCTGCCACGCGGTATACGACGCGGCGGCCTGCACCTCGACGGAGGTGTCCGGAATGCCCGCCTTGCCGGCGCGCTCGTGATAGAGCGCGATGAACTCCTTCGCACCCGGCGCGTTGGTGAACGGCGGGTGCTCCTCGAACACCGTCATCGACAGC